>CALKDI010000272.1 GCA_938084065.1 uncultured Alphaproteobacteria bacterium | reverse complement strand
ACAGCCGCTCGAACCCATATAGAGGATCGCATTCATCACCTCGCGCAGGTCGGTGGTGCGTGGACGCCCGCCCGGTTTCGCTGGCGGCAAAAATGGCGTAATCAATGCCCATTCCTGATCCAGCATGTCGCTTGGATAACGTCCTGTCTTGCGGCTATGCTCAACGCGAGCGGTATCTGTCCAGGGCATCTGATCCTCCATCTCTTCACAAAGACGGTGAATCACAATCCACTGATATCGTTCAACTACTTTTCGGGCAGGCTCTAAGACCGGAGAACCAAGAAGGGGAACGCGGTTACGTCCAGGAACGTGCTGCGATGAACGCATGGATTTTTGCGGCCATCGGATGGTCCGTATCTCCACCTTCATACGAGGCCGCCCTGACCTCGAACTCGGCCTTAGAAATACCGCCTGCTGTCCAAACGAATCCAGCGTTTCCGTTAACAATACCGTCTATAACGACGCCTCTGGCCTCTTCGACCCCCATAGTACCCGCGGAATACAGAGATTTCCGACCATAATCCCAAAAGGATATTTTTTGTCCGCCAACATAACCCTGCGCATAGCCGGGTTCGTTTCGAGAAATCGCGAGTTGAACGTCATCGTGCGTAGACATGATTGCCTCCAATCAGTTGTTTACACAGAATTACCTGGGAATTTACTTCCATGATGCAACCATTCCCTAAACGATATTTGTTCACATATTCGTTACCAAATATTGGACTACGCAATCCTCTCCCAAAAATTCTGATAGGCAAACAGCCCGGGGCCGCCGCCAGTGTGCCAGAAGACGACCCGTTCGCCATCCGGAATGATGTACCGGCGCCGCAACGCCAAAAGCCCGGCGAAGACTTTGCCGGTATAGACCGGGTCGAGAACGACGCCCTCCAGCCGGGCCATCATCTGAATGGCCTCGACCAGAGGCTGGCTCATTTGGCCATAGCCGGGGGCGAGGGAGTCGTCGAATACAGCGATGTCGTCCTCGTGCACGGGGTTTTCCATGTCCAGCAGTTCGCCGATTTCACGGCAGCGATCGAACAGACGCGGGATTTGCTCGCCTGCAGAGCGGCGCACGCAGATGCCCAGCACCGGGTCCTGACAGCCGAGTGCGCGCAGGCCGAACATCAGCCCGCCATGACTGGCACCACTGCCAGAAGCCACCACGTGCACGGTGTGCTCTTGGGCTTGTTCCAGATACTCCGCAGCTGCCATGCAATAACCCAGCGCGCCCAGCGGCGGATGACCGGGGCCCAGCGGGATGATGTAGGGCTTGCGTCCAGCCGCCTGCAATTCCTCAGCCCATTTGACTAATGCCCGGTCTGCGCCAGCCTCATCCTCACCGGCGGGGTAGGAGCGCCGCTCTGCCCCGAACAGGTCGTCCAGAAAGACATTGCCGCCGGTGTTGTAGAGCGGGTCGTTCGACGGCACCCGCTCCTCCAACTGCAGGTGCACGCTGAGGCCCAGCTTGGCACCAGCCGCCGCAGCGGTGCGCATAAAGTTGGACTGCACAGCGCCGGTGATCAGCACGGCGTCGGCGCCTTTTGCGATGGCATCGCCAAAGTAGAATGCCAGCTGCCGCACTTTATTGCCGCCCATGCCGAGGCCGGTCACGTCGTCCCGCTTTAGCCAGAGGTCGATGCCAAGCTGGTCGGACAGCCGGTTTGCCCGCTCCAACGGTGTCGGTGCTGCGTGACCGAGGGCGGCTTGGGGGAAGGTTGCGAGGCGGTCGATTAGGTCTCTCATCGGGTTGAACTCCTACTGCTCTGGGCAAGCCAGAGGCCGCTAACAATGATGAGGGCAGAGCCTGCCCAGGTCCAGACGACTGGCACCTCGCCAAAGGCTAGCCAGGCAAAAACGGCGGCATAGACCAGGGTGGAATAGAACATCGGCGCTAACAGGCTGGCCTCGCCCTTGCTCATTGCCGCAATCATCAGCGTCTGGCCACTGACTGTGACTGCACCGATCAGGAAGATTAGCACCGCTTGCTCCCAGGTGGGTGTGGACCAAAGGAACAGCATGATTGCTGATGTGATCAACAGGCCCACCGCATTGGTCCATACCATCGCGGTGCCAATGGAATCCCGTTGGGCGATGAAGCGGGCGCAAGTGACCTCAATGGCAATGGCAATGGCGGCTGCAAAGGGGACTAAGGCCATGACCTGGAAGGTATCAGGCGTCGGGCGGGTGATCAGAAGTGCGCCGATAAAACCCAGCGTAACTGCACCCCAGCGCGCGCCGCAGACCCTCTCCCCCAGAAACAGCACGGCCAGCATCAATGCAAAAAACGGGCTGGCGTAGGAGATGGCAGTCACATCTGCCACCGGCAGATAGGCGACGCTGATGAACATGCAGGTCGACGAAGCGACGCCGCCGCCACTCCGCAGCAGATAGAGTTTTGGCACCCGTGAGCGAAAGCTGGCATGGCCAGTGATCAGGGCTGGAGCAACCAGCAGAAAGCCGGATAGATAGCGCCCGAACGTAATCACCAGCGGGTGGATCGCATTGCCCGCCTGTGTTTCCGCCACAAGGCGGGCGATCAGGTTGGTGACCGCGAATAGCGCACAGGCGAGGAGGACGAGAACGATGGGCCGCATCAGCGGTGGAGGCCTTGGCCGACGGGCGGGAGCCTCAGCCTACCACAAGCGCTAGCAGGCACCACCTACCCGTGCACTAGCCGACCTGTTATATTCACCGACACAACACACCTATCTCCGGGAGGCTAGCTGCCCCATGGCCGAATCCACCGACACCACCAACGACATCACCAACGAGACCGACACCGAACGCGCCGCGTTCTATGACGCCATCGCGCCGCAATCGATGACGCCGCTGTGGGAGGTCATGGCTGGTCTCGTCACGCCGGAGCCGGCATCCGCATGCCAGCCTGCGCACTGGTCGTATCAGGCCGCCCGCCCGCACGTGCTGGCTTCCGGCGACCTGATCACGGCGGAGGAGGCGGAGCGCCGGGTGTTGGTGCTGGAGAACCCAGGCCTGAAAGGTTTGAGCAAGGCCACCACCTCACTCTATGCCGGCCTGCAATTGGTGCTGCCGGGAGAGGTTGCGGCGGCACATCGCCATTCGGCTACGGCCCTGCGTTTTCTGATTGAGGGCGAAGGCGGCTACACCACCGTTGCCGGTGAGCGCGTGACCATGGCTCCCGGTGATTTCGTGATTACGCCGACATGGGGTTGGCACGATCATGGCAATGCTGGCGATGGGCCTGTGATCTGGCTCGACGGGCTGGACATTCCGATCATCCATACCCTCGACGCCAGCTTTGCCGAACGCTCTGCTGAGAAGGCCATAGCCCCGACGGTGCCGACCGGCGTGACCCTCGCGCAATACGGCAACGCCATGCTGCCCGACGACCCACCGCCGGGCCAAACCTCGCCGATTTTCCATTATCCCTATGACCGGTCGAAAGCCGCTATCGCCGCGGCAACTCTGGATGCCTGCCATGGCCGCCGCCTGCGCTATGCCAATCCAGTGACCGGCGATTATGCCATGCCGACTATGGCTGCCTATCTGCAAGCCTTCCCTGCCGGCTTTGAGAGCCAACCCTATCGCGCTACCGATGCCACGGTGTTCTGCGTGGCCGAAGGCGAGGGCGAGAGCGAGTTTGGTGGACAAACCTTCCGCTGGACCGCTGGCGACGTGATGGTCGCGCCCAGTTGGGCATGGCGACGCCACCGCGCCAGCAAAGACGCCGTGTTGTTCAGTTTCTCCGACCGCGTCGTACAGGAAAAGCTGGACCTGTGGCGCGAAGACCGCGGCAATTCTGCGCCGTAGTTTGAATACTCCGTATTAGAGGCAAAAATTTCATGTCACACATCGCCACCCTGCTGCACAGTCCAACCTCGCCCTTTGCCCGCAAGGCCCGGATCGAAATCATTGAGCGTAGCATTGAGGATCTGGTCCGGCAGGTGGCAGTTTCGGTCCGCGTGCCGGAAAATGAGGTGCTGCTGCACAATCCTACGGGCAAGGTCCCAGCCTTGATCGTCGGTGATGGGCCGGACAAAGGCCTTGTTCTGCTCGAATCCTCTCTGATTTGCGAGTATCTGGATACCATAGGCGATGCGCCGCCGTTCCTACCTGCCGAAGGTCCGGCGCGCTGGCGTGAGCGGGCGATGGATGCCTATGCGCACGCCCTAATGGATGCCATCGCCTGGCGTACCCGCGAATTTCGCAAGCCGGAAGAATTCCAGTATCGCCCGTTCATCGCCTATGAGTTTGAGCGGGCGGAACGCTGCTTTGACGACCTGGAATCGCGGGTCGATGAGTTGGCGGCGATCCCGCTGACCCACAGCCGTATCCTGCTCGCCATCTGCCTGGATTACAGTCTGTTCCGCTTCCCAGACCTGGACTGGCGGCCCAGCCGGCCTCGGCTGGCAGAATGGTATGAAGCCATGGCCGCCCGTCCCTCCTTCATCGAAACCGCGCCCTGACCGCGTAAGAGCCCCAATATGCACCAGATGACCCTCTACCACACACCGACCTCGCCCTTTGCCCGCAAGGCGCGCATCGTGGCGCGGGAGCGCGGCGTGATCGATGATGTTACCGAAATCCACGCCCAAATCCGCACCCCTCAGAACGAAGTGCTGGCGATCAGTGCCACTGGAAAAGTGCCGGCGCTGACGGTGGACGAAGGCCCGGACAAGGGGCTGGTGCTGGTCGAATCCGCCATGATTTGTGAGTATCTGAGCCAGTTCGGCAACGGCCCGTCGCTGGCAGGCTCGGCCCCATGGCCTGAAAAAGCACTGGACGGCTACGCCCATGCCTTCCTCGACTCCATCGCGTGGCGTGGCCGCGACAGCCGCCGGCCAGACGGCGAGCGTTCCCCTAGTTTCATGGCCTTAGAAGCCGAGCGTCAGGCCCGCTGCTTGGCCGATCTGGAACGCCGCGTCGATGAGTTGGCCGCGGCAGAAATCAGCCTGGGCCGGATCCTGGTGGCCGTAGCGCTCGACTTTCACTTGCTGCGCATTGCCGGCGAGGATTGGCGTCCGGCGCATCCACGGCTGGCCGACTGGCACGCCCGCATGGCGGCCCGCCCGTCTTTCGTCGCCACCACGCCGTTCTAGACAATGCCGCGCCTGCTCTGCGTCGGTGAATGCATGCTGGAGCTATCGGAGCGCGCCGACGGCTCCATCGCCAAGGCCTTTGGCGGCGACTCGCTGAACACCGCCATCTATGCCGCGCGCAGCGGTGCTGACGTTGCATATCTAACCGCCCTGGGCGATGACCCGTTCAGCGCCGACATGGTCGCGGCATGGGATGCGGAGGGCGTGGATACGGGCTCGGTCCGCCGCACACCTGGGCGCGTGCCCGGCCTCTATTGGATCAAAACAGACACCGCAGGCGAGCGCAGCTTCTCCTACTGGCGCGATCAGGCGCCCTATCGCGACCTGTTCCGAGGCCGCAGCGGTGCTGATGCACTGGCGGAGATCGCCAAAGCGGATTGGCTCTACCTGACCGGCATCTCACTGGCCGTGTTGGATGTGGAGAGCCGGCTTGGCGTGTTCGAGGCGATGCGGCAGGTGGTCGAAGCTGGCCGCCAAGTTGCGTTCGACATCAACTACCGCCCGCAATTGTGGGAGGACGTGGCCGAAGCCGCCTCCACCCTGCAAATTGCGCTCGCCTGGAGCACAATCGCCCTGCCCGGCCTGGAGGATATGCGCACAGTCTTTGGCGCCGCGACGCCGGAGGCTGCTTTGCGGCAGCTGGCAAGCTTCGGCGTGGAAGAGGTAGTGCTCAAAGACGGAGCCGAGGGTGTCACCCTGTCCGATGGCAACCGCATCGCGGCGGAAGCGGTCGCCCGAGTGGTCGATACCACAGCCGCAGGTGACGCTTTCAATGGCGCGTATTTGGCGGCCCGCATGACGGGTGCAACGCCTACTGAGGCAGCAATCAACGGCCAGCATATGGCCGCGCAAGTGGTGCAGTATCCCGGAGCCATCATTCCGCGGACTTAACATTGTGATAGCTCTGGAGACGGTGGTGCCGCCTCCAGGGAAACGAGGTTACTTGCCGACGCCGTCAACGCCTGGCACGTACCAGTCCATGCCCAAAAGCATGCCGTCATCAGCGACCGCACCGGCTGCGACCCGCTCTTTGCCAGCCTGGTCTTTGATGGGGCCGGTGAAGGGATGGAGTGTGCCCGCTTTGATGGCCGCAATCGTGTCATCCGCCAATTTGCGAACCTCTGCGGGAACAGCGTCGCCATAGGGCGCCATCTCAACCATACCGGTATCGAGACTGCCCCAGGTATCCTCGCTCTTCCAAGAGCCATCCAGCACCGCGTTGGCGCGCGCGACGTAGTATTGATCCCAGTTGTCGATGATCGCGGTCAACTGTGCCTTGGGCGCAAATTTGCGCATATCGCTGGCCTGACCAAACGCATAAACGCCGCGCTGCTCGGCCACTTGCAACGGAGCCGGTGAATCCGTGTGCTGCAGGATGATGTCCGCGCCCTGATCGATCAGCGCCTTGGCAGCGTCTGCTTCCTTGCCCGGATCGTACCAGGAGTTCACCCAAACGACCTTGACCACCGCATCTGGTTGTTCGCTTTGCAGGGCAAGCGCGAAGGCGTTGATGCCGCGCACCACCTCCGGGATCGGGAAGCTGCCGATATAGCCAACAACCTTAGATTTGGTCATCCGCCCGGCGATCTTGCCCAACACCGTGCGGCCTTCGTAAAAGCGTGCCGCATAGGTCGAAACATTGTCGCCGCGCTTATAGCCGGTAGCGTGCTCGAACTTTACCTTGGGAAAGCGTTTGGCAACCTTCAACGTCGGGTTCATGAAGCCGAACGACGTGGTGAAAATCAGATCGTGACCACTGGAGGCCAACTGACGGATGACACGCTCGGCATCCGGGCCTTCCTTAACGCTCTCCACATAAGAGGTTTCGGCCTTGTCGCCCAGGGCTGCCTCAATAGCCAGGCGGCCCAGATCATGGCGATAGGTCCAGCCGTGATCGCCAATCGGGCCCACATAAACGAACCCGACCTTGAGCTTGTCCTTGCCATTATCCTTAGCCAAAGCCGCACCGCCCAGCGCCATAACCGCGACGGCTGCCGCGGCGAGCGCGCCACCAATTCCTTTGATCATCTTCTCCACCTCTGATTTCGGGGTTGTTTTATGATGGTGAACTCGTAGAGGATTCCGCCCAGCCAAGAAACACTGTTGCGCCAGAACTGCGCCAAAGGATCGCTCATGACCGCTACCCAAGGCCGCTTTGCCGGCAAAACCGCCCTCGTGACCGGCGCTGCGTCGGGAATTGGTCGCGCTATCACGGAACGCCTGATCGCCGAAGGCGCGCGCGTCGCCGGCGGTGATCTGAATAAGGAGGGGCTGGCAGAACTCGCTGATATCCATGGCGACGCCTTCGCTCAGGTAGTCTGTGACGTCACCAGCGAGGCCGATTGCGAGATGCTGGTATCGCTGGCCGTCGCCAGGTTTGGCCGACTGGACACCGCGTTCAACGTCGCCGGCGGCAACCGATCCGGCTATCTGCTGGACCAACCAGAGGAAGACTGGCAGTTCACCATCGACCTCTGCCTGAAGAGCGTGTTCCTGGGTGTAAAGCAACAGGCACGGCAGATGGTGCGCGGCGCGCGTGGCGGCTCGATCGTCAACATCGCCAGCTTGAACGCGCATGTGCCGATGTATGCCGGTGCCGCCTATGCCACCGCCAAGGCCGGCGTCGAGATGCTGACCAAGAACGCGGCGCTGGAGTTCGCGGATTATGGTGTGCGGGTCAATGCCATCCTGCCAGGCCTAGTGGAAACGCCGCTAACCCGCCGCCACTTCGACAACGCGGACGCTCTGGCCGCGTTCGTCGAACGTATCCCGCAACGGCGCCCGGCCCAGCCAACGGAAATCGCCGCGCCGTCGCTCTATCTGGCCAGCGACGACGCCAGCTATGTGAATGGCGCTAGCCTGTTGGTGGATGGCGCTTGGGCGGTCAGCGGCTACCCCGACATGCGCCCGTTCTGCGGGCCGGTGCAGTTTAACGGGTAGAGCGCGCGGAGGCTGGCGACCCTCAGTAACTCCGTCAGTAACTTTTCGGCAGGCCCAACACCCGCTCAGCAAGGTAGCAGAGGATCAGGTGGGGGGTGATCGGCGCGATGCGGTGGATCAGGCATTCGCGGAAATACCGCTCCACATGGTATTCCTTGGCATAGCCCATGCCGCCATGGGTGGTGACAGCCGTGGTGCAGGCCTTGAACGCGGCCTCGCCGGCCAAGTATTTGGCGGCGTTCGCCATCGCGCCGGCATCCTCGCCCCGGTCATAGAGTTGGGCGGCGCGGAAGGCCATCAGGTTGGCGGCCTCCAACTCGGCCCAATTGATCGCCAATGGGTGCTGGATGCCCTGGTTCTGGCCGATAGGTCGGCCGAACACCACCCGCTCACGGGCGTAGTCGGTGGCTTTCTGCAGCGCGACCCGACCCAAGCCGACCAGACCTGCTGAGATCAGAATGCGCTCCGGGTTGATGCCGTCCAGCAGGTAGCGGAAGCCCTTGCCTTCCTCGCCGATGCGGTCCTCCACTGGGATTTCCAGGCCATCGATGAACACCTGGTTCGAGTCCACATGCTCCCGCCCCATCTTCGGAATACGCCGGATCTCGCACTTGGAGCGATCCAGGTCTGTATAAAACAAGGTCAACCCATCCATGGGCCGCTCTGTCTCGCCGATATCCTTGGTGCGGGCGATGAGCAGGATTTTGTCGGCGACCTGCGCCGTGGTTGTCCAGGTCTTCTGGCCATGCACAATGTAGCGGTCGCCCTGGCGTACGGCCTTGGTGCGTAGGCGGGTGGTGTCCAGGCCGGTGTTCGGCTCGGTCACGCCAAAGCAGGCGCGGCTCTGGCGGCTGATGATCGGCGGCAGCATGCGCGCCTTCTGCTCATCCGTGCCATAGCGCACCACCGGGTTGAGCCCGAAAATACCCAGGCTGACGCTGGAGACGCCGCCATTGCCAGCACCGGACCGGCTGATCTCCTGCATCAGGATCGACGCCTCGGTAATGCCCAGGCCCGAGCCGCCATACTCCTCCGGCATGGCGATGCCCATGAAGCCGGCGTCGGCGATAGCCTGGCAGAAATCCTCGGGGAATTGCTTGTCGTTGTCTCGGGCCAGCCAGTACTCATCGCCAAAGCCGGCGCAAAGCTTTTCGACAGCGTCGCGGATTTGGATTTGTTCGGGGGTGAAGTCTATGCTCATGGCTGGTCTCCGGGTGTAGCGGTTGGCGGAGTCTGTCACCTTGGGGCGGGCTAATGCAACGGTGTTCCTTATAGAGTTTCGTCATTGCGATACCGCGAAGCGGGCGTGGCAATCCAGGCAATGGCCCCGACCCAGGCCCGGCCTCTTCCTGGATCGCCACGTGGCCTCCGGCCCCTCGCGACGACGGATTGAGCGCAGGTTCCGCTTTTGGCAGCCGCTCGGATGCGCTACTCTCCGCCGCTATTCACACACAAGGAGAGCCCGTTGCTCCACTCTACCGACCGCATTCTCACCACCCATGTCGGCAGCCTGCCGCGCATCGAAGGCTTGGCCGACCTGATTGTCGCCGAGCGCTCCGGCGGCAGTGTCGACCCGTCGGAGCTAGAAGCCACGCTGGCCCGCGCCACCCAGGCCGTGGCTCGATGCCGGCATCGACATCGGCAATGACGGCGAGATGCCCAGGCCGGACTTCACCTCCTACATCGCCGACCGCATGACTGGCTTTGGCATGGGCGGCGAGGTCAAGCGACCGATCCCGCTGGACGCGCAGAAATTCCCGGTCTGGTTCCGGCTGGTCAGCGATGGCTCCCGCCGCCGCCTGAACGTCTATGACTGGCCGCGCGCCGTCGGCGACATCGCCTATGGCGACGGGGCGGAGGTGGAGGCCGAATGTGCCGGCTTCCACAAGGCACACGCCGCCGCCAATGGTCAGTTCGGCGAGGCTTTTATGACCGCAGTATCGCCCGGTTTCGCCGCGACGGCGCTGGCCAACAACCATTATGACAGCCACGAGGCCTATGTGTTCGCCCTGGCCAAGGCGCTGCGGCCCGAATACGAGAAAATCGTCGAGGCCGGCTTTATCCTGCAAATCGATGCGCCGGATATGGGCATGGAGCGCCAGGGCTTTTTCCAGGGCGACACGACCAGCGAGTTCCTGACGGCCCTGGAAATGCACGTTGCCGCATTGAACGAAGCGCTGGTGAACATTCCGGAGGCGCAGGTGCGCTTCCACTCCTGCTGGGGCAATCGCGACGGCCCGCACTATTTTGACATCCCCTGCCCAGACGTGCTGCCGGTGATTTATCAGGCCAAGGCCGGTGCGTTGGTGCTGCCCTTCGCCAACTCGCGCCACGCGCACGAGATTGAGGCCTTCCGCACGCAAAAGCTGCCAGATCACATGGTGCTCGTCGCCGGCGCGGTCGAGACCACCAACAACTACGTGGAACATCCCCAGATCGTAGCCGAGCGCATCCAGCGCGCCGTTGCTGCAGTGGGTGACCGAGAGCGCGTGATCGCCGGCACCGACTGCGGCTTTGGCACGGTCGCGGGCGACACCTTCACCGCAGAAGATGTGGTCTGGGCCAAGCTGGAGAGCGTGGCCGAGGGCGCGAAGATCGCTTCGAAGAAGCTGTGGGGGTAAACCAAGCCGGCTACTTCACCTCACTCCCGTCCCAAACTTGATTTGGGACCCATGCCTGAGAGCATCTGGTAGAAATCGGAGATTGCGGTTGGCTCTCAGGCATGGACTCCGGATCAAGCCCGGGGAGGAGCTCGGTATTGACTGCGACGCCAGCTATTCTGCCATTGGAGATGAGAACATGACCTATTCCATCGTCGCCCGCGACCCCTCAACCGGACACCTGGGCATCGCCGTCGCCAGCCGGTTTTTCACCGTCGGCGCGCGGGTGCCGTGGGTGAAGGGCCGGGTCGGGGCCATCGCCTCTCAGGCCTTCACCAACCCCACCTATGGCTCGGACGGGTTGAAGATGATGGAGGCTGGCGCGCTGCCAGATGATATCATCACCGCTCTGGTCGGACGCGATTCCGGCCACCCAAACCGCCAGCTGCACATGATTGATGCCCAGGGCCGCAACGCCGCCTATACCGGCCTGCAATGCATCGACTGGGCCGGACACAAGGTGGCGGAGAATGTCTCTGTCGCCGGCAATATGCTGGAGGGGCCGCAGGTGGTGGCGGAAACTCTGCGCACCTACCAGGCCGCCCTGGACAAACCCTTCGCCGAGCGCCTGCTGCTGGCCATGCAGGCGGGTGAAGATGCCGGCGGCGACAAGCGCGGCAAACAGGCAGCAGGGCTGGTGATCTATCGCGACCAGGATTATTCCTGGCTCGACATCCGCACCGACGACCATGCCGACCCGCTGGCGGAACTGCGCCGACTCTACTCGATCGCCCAGGAGCGCTACATCCCCTACACCGAGCTACAGCCGACCCGCGAGAACCCACACGGCATGCTCGACCGCACCGCCTTCGACGCAGAAATTGCCCGAATTGAGGCGGAGCGCGCGGCTAGTGGTGGGCAGAGCGCCTCGTTTGCGGCGGATAAGATTTAGAGGAACTTCGCTATGCCCACCGTTCGCCGCCGCTTTCTCGACCTGGACTACGGCCAAATCCACTACCGCACCGCCCGCGGCGGCCGTCCGGCAGGAGAAGGCGGCCCAGCGCCTGTCATCCTCCTGCACAGCGCAGCCCAATCCTCGGCCATGCTGAGCGATCTGGTGGCGGCGTTGGGTGAGACCCGGCAGGTCATCGCGCCAGACTTGCCGGGCTGCGGCGACACCGCCGCCCTGCCAGACAAGCCCACTGTTTCGGTAGAAGATCTGGCCGATTGGTTGGCGGGCACGCTGGGCCGGTTGGGCATCGAACAAGCGGACGTGCATGGCCTGCACCTGGGCGCGCGAATAGGCGTGGACCTGTCGCTGCGCTATCCGGGGCTGGTGCGCCGGCTGATTGTCGACGGCAACGGCTTCTATTCCGGGGAACTGGGCGCCGCCATGCTGGCCAACGTCGCGCCGGAGCTAAAGCCAGACCTGGACGGCCTCTATCTGATGCGCGCCTGGCACTACATCCGCGACTATTACCAATTCTTCCCCTGGTTCCAACGCGGTGCCGAAAACGTCCGCGGCGGCGGCCTACCCGCGCCAGAGGTCATTCACGAAAAGCTGATGGAGGTGCTGCGCAATGGCCAGACCTACTTCCGCCCCTACCACGCCGCCTTCGGCTATCCGATGGAGGAACGCCTGCCAAAGGTCACGGTGCCGACGCTGATCACCGCAGCCCGCGACGACAATGTGTTCGAGCATCTGGACCGCAGCCATGCGCTGCTGCCGGGCGCTGAGAAAGCGGCGACTGCGGGGATTTTGTCAGCAAAGGCAGCGCGGGAGACGGCGGCGCTGTTTGCTGGGTTTTTGGATCGGTAGGCGACGGTCTATTTTTTCCGCCGTCGGGTCAAACCTGTGCCGAGTACTACCAATCCGCCAGCAAGGGCCGCGAGGGTCGACGCTTCGGGGATTTCCGCTTGAGTGGAAACCTCTACATTATCAAAACGCGCGCCAAAAGTTCCCGAAGAGGCGTTCGTAGTGTGCACACCAAGGGTCAATTCGTGTGACCCGGCGGCCAGCCCGTTCAGGTCGATCTCCACCAATTGGAAGCCGGCAGTGTGATGCGTTCGGCTGGTGTGCGTTGCACCAGCATCAACGAAAATATCGTAACTGACCCAGGGCTAACGCATGAAATTTCTGAGGTGAGTTGACAGCAGGGTTGAATCTGGTGTGATTCAGAGAGTCTCCGATATTGAGGAGGCGACGATGGCGGCGGGCGATTTGGTGGCGCATTTTTCGGGGATCCATGACCC
>CALKDI010000271.1 GCA_938084065.1 uncultured Alphaproteobacteria bacterium | reverse complement strand
CCACTGATTGACGCTCCGCGACAATCACCAGCGACAAACCTCTTGCCCCTGATAGATCAACCGTCCACATTCCATCCGTCGCGGCCAAGGATTCTCATCTTGTTTGTCGCGCTGCTCTCACCCTGATTGACGCGCTACAACGAAGATCCTGTGCGCATGTTCAGCGCCCGCGCATTGCGCAGCAAAGGCTATCGGGTGACCGAGGCGCGCACGGGCCAGGCGGCGCTAGCCCTGCTAGAGGACGTCGATGAGGACTTTGACCTGCTGATCACGGATGTAATTATGCCAGAAATGGATGGGCCGACTTTGATCGAGCATGTCCGGGCCACGCAGCCTGACCTCCGGATCATTTGCATCAGCGGCTATGCTGAAAGCACGTTCCGCGACAGGCTCAATCAGTTTGACGACCTGCACTTTCTGGCAAAGCCGTTCACACTTCAGCAGTTGGCTGGGAAAGCGAAAGAAGCCATGGCCCTTTAAGCGCGGCGCTCTGGGTTCTGATTCGGCAGATGCCGGAAACTGGCCTTTGGCCATGTTCCAGTCGCTCTCTACTATCTCTTTATAGGCTCGTATAACTAACCGCCTATTCCTATTTTTCATCGAATTTCGAGCCCAAAAAAAGAACATTGCATGAAAGAACAAAATGTGTACGATGGAGTCATTGCCAACGCGCGTCTGCGCATGCGAGGATATGAGGTAGAAAATGTCTGCAACAGCTCTACGTTTGGTTGAGAACGGCGATATGGATAAGAAAAAAGCGCTCGATGCTGCCTTGAGTCAGATCGAGCGGGCCTTCGGTAAAGGCTCGATCATGAAGCTCGGCAACAATGACCAGGTCATTGAGGTTGCTACGGTATCATCCGGGTCTATTGGCCTGGACATCGGGCTCGGCATCGGCGGCTTCCCGCGCGGACGCGTCGTTGAAATCTATGGGCCGGAAAGCTCTGGAAAAACGACCCTTGCCCTGCATCTGGTAGCAGAGGCGCAAAAGGCCGGCGGTTCAGCAGCATTCATCGATGCCGAACATGCCATGGACCCGGGATACGCACGCAAGCTGGGGGTTAACCTCACCGATTTGCTGATTTCGCAGCCCGATACCGGCGAACAAGCGTTGGAGATTACCGATACGCTGGTGCGCTCCGGTGCGCTCGACGTGATCGTCATCGATAGCGTTGCAGCGTTGGTGCCTCGCGCCGAGTTAGAAGGCGAGATGGGCGATTCTCTGCCCGGCTTGCAGGCGCGTTTGATGAGCCAGGCCTTGCGCAAGCTGACCGCATCAATCAGCAAATCGCACACGATTGTCGTGTTCATCAACCAAATCCGCATGAAAATAGGCGTGATGTTCGGCAATCCAGAGACAACGACCGGCGGCAACGCGCTGAAATTCTACTCCTCCGTCCGCCTGGATATTCGCCGTATAGGCCAAATCAAGGATCGGGATGAGGTCGTCGGCAACCAGACGCGGGTGAAGGTCGTCAAAAACAAGATGGCGCCGCCGTTTAAGGTGATCGAATTCGACATCATGTATGGCGAAGGCATCTCAAAAATGGGCGAGTTGCTTGATCTTGGCGTGTCCGCTGGCATTGTCGAAAAATCCGGCGCCTGGTTCTCGTGCGACGGCAAGCGCCTGGGGCAAGGGCGGGAGAATTCCAAAAACTTCCTGCGCGAAAACCCTGACCTCGCCGGCCTGATCGAAAGCCGTATTCGTGCCAACGCCGGGTTGGTGGTCGACCAGATGCTGACAGGCACTCCGGTCGAAGGCGCCAACGGGGTAGACCCGAAAGACGACGCACCTGTGGACGATTCCCTGGTCTAATACCGACTAAATCCCGGTTGGGCGTAGCGTTGACTCCGCCCAACCGGCAGCGCTTGCCTGGACAGAAATGCCGTCGCGGGATATGGGAATAGCTCACGCTGCCTGCGAATACGCCATCGGTTATGGTGAACGAGGAACGCAGCGGCGGCTACTCGATTGATAGGCATCTGCACCAATGGCGACCACCAGTGATATCCGCGCAACATTCCTGAACTATTTTGCCAAAAACGGGCATGAAATCGTCGAATCCAGCCCGCTGGTGCCACGCAATGACCCGACGTTGATGTTCACCAACGCTGGCATGGTGCAGTTCAAGAATGTGTTTACCGGCGTCGAGCATCGGCCCTACTCGCGCGCCGTCACTTCTCAAAAATGCGTGCGCGCTGGCGGCAAACACAATGACCTGGAGAATGTGGGCTACACAGCCCGGCACCACACCTTCTTTGAAATGCTCGGCAATTTCTCATTCGGCGATTATTTCAAAGAAAACGCCATTGAGTACGCCTGGAAGCTGATCACACAAGAATATTGCCTCCCTGCCGAAAAACTGCTGGTCACCGTCTACTCAGAGGATGAGCAGGCGGCCACGTTGTGGAAAAAAATTGCCGGCCTGGGCGATGACCGCATCATCCGCATTCCGACGTCTGACAATTTCTGGTCCATGGGCGACACCGGCCCCTGCGGCCCCTGTTCAGAGATTTTCTTTGACCACGGCCCGTCCGTCTGGGGCGGCCCGCCGGGTTCAGCAGAGGAAGACGGCGACCGGTTTATCGAAATCTGGAACCTGGTCTTCATGCAATATGAGCAGGTGACCACGGAGGAACGGATCAACCTGCCCCGCCCGTCGATTGATACCGGCATGGGGCTGGAGCGCCTCGCCGCGGTGCTGCAGGGCAAGCACAACAACTATGACATCGACCTGATGCGCGCGTTAATTCTGGCGTCGGCGGAGGCGACAGGGGTTGAGCCGGACGGCACACAAGCAGCTTCGCACAAGGTCATTGCCGACCATTTGCGCGCCTCCAGCTTCTTGATTGCCGACGGCGTACTGCCCTCAAACGAGGGGCGCGGCTACGTTCTGCGCCGGATCATGCGCCGCGGCATGCGCCATGCCCATATTCTGGGTGCGCAAGACCCGCTGATGTGGCGACTGGTGCCGGAACTGGTCCGCCAGATGGGCGCGGCCTTCCCCGAGCTGACCCGGGCCCAATCCCTGATCACCGAAACGCTGAAGCTGGAGGAGGAGCGGTTCAAGCAAACGCTTGGCCGCGGCCTGCGCCTGCTAGATCAGGAAACCGAGAGCCTGAACGCTGGCGGCACCCTCGATGGCGAGGTGGCGTTCAAGCTGTACGACACGTTCGGTTTCCCGCTCGACCTGACACAAGACGTGCTGCGCGCCCGCGATATCAGCGTGGATACCGACAGCTTCAACACTGCAATGGAGCGCCAACGGGCCGAGGCGCGCGCCGCCTGGACTGGCTCTGGCGAGGCAGCGAACGATGCCATCTGGTTTGATCTACGCGAGAAATTGGGGGCGACCGAGTTCCTAGGCTACAGCGTCACTGCCACAGAAGGCGTGATCACCGCACTGATCGTCGACGGCCAACCGGTTGATAGCGCTGAAGCAGGCCAAGAGGTGGCTATCCTGGTCAACCAGACGCCGTTCTATGGCGAAAGCGGCGGCCAGGTCGGCGATGCGGGCACTATCACAGGCGACAGCGGTAAGGCGACGATACGCGATACGCAGAAAAAACTCGGCGACCTGTTCATCCATATGGGCCTAGTCAGCGATGGCGGCCTCAAAATTGGCGATGCCGTGACGCTCAACGTGGATGAAGCTCGCCGCAATGCTATCCGCTGCAACCACTCTGCCACCCACCTGCTGCACTCGGCACTGCGCCGCGCGCTCGGCGATCATGTGGCCCAGCGTGGCTCTATGGTCAGCGCTGACCGCCTGCGCTTTGACATCTCCCATCCTAAAGCCATGGATGCAGCCGAACTGGCGCAAATCGAGGCGGAGGTGAATGAGCGTGTTCGCCTCAACGCGCCGGTCTCCACCCGCCTAATGCCCACCGATCAGGCCATTGAGGCCGGTGCCATGGCGCTGTTCGGCGAAAAGTATGGCGACGAGGTTCGCGTCATCACCATGGGTGGCGACGATCCTGACGCGCCAGAGAAACCCTATTCACTGGAACTCTGCGGCGGCACCCATGTGGCCCAAACCGGTGATATTGGCGGTTTTCTGGTCGTCAGCGAAAGTGCAGTTGGCGCTGGATTGCGCCGGATTGAGGCGCTGACCGGCCGTGCGGCACAAGCCTATACAGC
>CALKDI010000270.1 GCA_938084065.1 uncultured Alphaproteobacteria bacterium | reverse complement strand
TGCTCGCACCGCTTACGGCTCATTGGTGTAGCCGGCGGCCCAGGCGCTGCTCGTGAAAATTGTCGGGGCTGCCAGAGTTGCCGCGGAAACGCCCATGCCTTTCAGCACGGAACGGCGGCCAAAGCCTTTGGTGAAATCGACCATTTGAGGTCCTCCCATGGACAGTTGAAGCGTAAATCTAACGTTACATATTGCGGATATTCTCATCCGACGGTCAGGCGTACTGCATATCAGGCGCGAACGGAAGACTTCACTCAGTCAGATGATGTTGGAAATTTGTTGTAGAGATCCCAGTTTGCCTATGGATCCGGTACAAATTACACGTGAATTCAAGCGACCATGCTATTCGGAGGGGTAATTGCCTGAACGCAGGCGCCCAGGCTAGCGTCGATAGATCGCTAAATGTATTGCTGGGTGGTCGATTGTGTACGTTGCCGAAATCGTTAGGTGTCGCTAAGACACCGCTCAAGAATTCATGCAGGTGCAGTATTTCAAAATGACGAACGATCACTTGAGCCAATTGGGCCAGCAAACTGAGACGCCGTCGAGCCCTGAACAGGCGGTGCTGGAGCGAATTCCGAACCCGCATGTGGATACGCTGTACGCCGTGCGCTTTGTGCAGCCGGAGTTTACCTCCCTTTGCCCCGTGACGGGACAGCCGGACTTTGCCCATCTGGTCATTGATTATGCGCCGAAGGGTTGGCTGGTAGAGAGCAAGTCGTTGAAGCTCTATCTAGGGTCGTTCCGCAACCACGGAGCATTCCACGAGGCCTGCACCATCGATATTGGCAAGCGATTGGCAGAAACACTGGAGCCAACCTGGTTGCGGATTGGCGGCTACTGGTTCCCGCGTGGTGGAATGCCGATTGATGTCTTTTGGCAGACCGGCGACGCCCCCGCGGGCCTGTGGCTGCCGGATCAGGGTGTTGCGCCGTATCGAGGCCGTGGCTGAGTCGAGGCCGTACTCAGGCAGTGACCGTCCAAGAGCCGACTTTCTCCAACCTTGCCAACACGGCAGGCTGAAGCGACACGCCGATGCCATGCGGCGATGCTGGTAATACGGATACGCCGTCTACGACCGGTGGCAGTGCGTTGCCGATTAGGCGGTTGAACCAGTCAGTCTCATCAAATTGTAATTCCAGGCTATCCAGATTCGTCGCGGCTGCTGCGATGTGCAGAGATGCAGCATAGCAGATAGGACCGGATGGATTGTGGGGCGAGAACGCAACGCCGTACCGGGCGAAATCGTCTGCAATCCGCAGCATCTCTTTCGGGCCGCCAGCATATTTCACGTCGGGCATCATAATGTCATAGGCGCCGCCCTCCAGATATGGCTGGAAGCCCGCCCGCTGAATTTCGGTCTCGCAGCCGGTCAGGCGCATGCCCAGGGCGTTGGCTTTGCTGCGCAGCCGGCGGAGGGCAGGGACGGTCTCCGGTGACTCCGCTATTGGGCATTCAAACCAGTGCAGGCCGATATCTTTGACGGCCTCCAGGGCGTCGAGCGCGCCGGCTTCATCAAAGCGCCAATGGCAATCCACCATCAGGCGACAGTTTGCACCGATGGCCTCCCTGACGGCGGCGATCCGCTGAACACCCTCGTCCAGCAATCGCCGGAATTCTGCACCGCTGGTGGCGGGTTGCAGGCAATCAAAGGGGGCAATCTTGAATGACGTAAACCCGGCGGCCAACGCATCCAATGCACTCCCGGCAAAGCCAGTGGGGCTGCGATCCAAGGTGCGGCGGTTGATATTGGCATAGGCCGGCACGCTCTCTCGCTGCAGGCCACCCAATGCCATGACAAGAGATTGCGACTGGGATCGTGCCACGGCGTCCCACGCAGCCTGCATTAGCGCGGACGAGAATGCGGCTGCGGGCAGATTTGTGAAGGGAAGCGATGCTTCCAGTGCGTCCAGGTCTGTCAACGCCATGCCGCAAACTGCCGGACCATACCTTCGGGCGACGGCTAGGATCGCCGCTTCCTGGCCTGTCAGCGTGGCTTCGCCAATCCCGGTACAGCCATCGGATGTCGAAAGCTCCAGGAATGTCCAAATGGTTTTGGGTGTAATTTGCCAGGCATTGATGCTGAGTGCGGTAATACGATTGGTCATGCACGTCTCAATATTCGGGGGAGGGCCGCCGTTCGGAGGCTCTGGCGTTCCGTCTGGCCCAATGCTACCACCGCACCAGATGATCGTATATCTGGAGAAGACACGATGGACGTAAAAGGTCTTGCCGCGGTTGTAACCGGTGGCGCTTCCGGACTTGGCCGGGCAACGGCGACCAAACTCGTTGAAGCTGGCGCAAAGGTGGCTTTGTTCGACCGCAATATCGAGCTAGCGCGCCAGACGGCAGCTGAGTTGGGCCATGGCACCATTGCGGTTGAGGTCGATGTCTCCAGCGCAGAGAGCGCCGAGGCCGCGTTTGAGCAGGCTAAGGCCGCCAATGGCGCGACCCGTATCTGTGTGAATTGCGCCGGCATTGGCGGCTCCGTCCGCATTGTCGACCGCCAGGGCAAGGCCATGGAGTTGGAGCACTTCCGCCGCATCATCGAGGTGAACCAGATCGGTACGTTCAACACCTTGCGCCTTGCCGCGGCACAAATGGCGGCGGAAGAGCCGCTGAACGAAGAGGGCGTCCGTGGCGCCATCGTCAATACGGCGTCGGTTGCCGGGTATGAAGGGCAGATTGGCCAGGCGGCTTATGCGTCCTCCAAAGGTGGCGTGATCGGCCTGACGATCTGCGCGGCGCGCGATCTCGCCAGCTTTGGCATTCGGGTTAACACCATCGCGCCCGGCATTATGCTAACGCCGCTGCTGAAAGGCTTGCCGGATGAGACCCTCGGCATTCTGGGCAAGCAAGTGCCTTTCCCCAAGCGCACCGGCCATGACCACGAGTATGCCAGCATGGCCATGGAGCTGATCCGCAACGACTACATGAACGGCGAGACCATCCGCGTTGATGGCGCCATCCGTATGGGACCACGCTAATGCCTTTGTATGAAATCGACGGCCTGAGGCCGATTATCGACGATCCAGATGACTGCTGGATTGCCCCCACTGCCACGATCATCGGCAATGTGCGCATCTGCAAGGGTGCCTCGGTCTGGTGGGGTGTCACCATCCGCGGCGACAATGAGCTGATCACCATCGGTGAGGGCGCGCAGGTGCAGGACGGCAGCGTTTTGCACACCGACCCCGGCTATCAGTTGACGCTGGAGCGTAACTCCTCCGTCGGACACATGGCGATGCTGCACGGTTGCACTGTCGGCGAGGGCTCTCTGGTCGGCATCGGCGCGGTGGTGCTGAACGGAGCCAAGATCGGCAAGAATTGCTTGATCGGCGCCAAGGCTTTCGTTCGCGAAGGTATGGACGTGCCGGAGGGCTCCATGGTGCTGGGCGTGCCGGGCAAGATCGTCCGCCAGCTGGGCGAGGAACAGATCGCCGGCATCAACCGCACGGCCTTCCACTACCAGGATAACTGGCGGCGAATGGTGGCTAAAGGTAAGCGGATCGATTAGGTGACCAAGTAGGCGGTTGTTGATAGAATCTGGGCCGGAAATTCCGAGAGAGTCGGTACTCCATCTATCTATCAAACAACTGCTTAAAGGGTCTTATACTGCCCTCACTCCAAAACCCGAAATTTCTCGTGTGTGATGACGCGGAAGTTGTCTGACACCGTGTCGCGGAAGTTTTTCCATTCACGCGGGATGGTTTCCCGCATGAAGGCGAG
>CALKDI010000269.1 GCA_938084065.1 uncultured Alphaproteobacteria bacterium | reverse complement strand
TGCTTCGAAAAATCGCCCTCAACCTCATCAAGCAGCACTCAACTGCCAAGATATCCCTCAAGGCCAGGCGCAAAAAGGCCGCCTGGGACGACCAATATATGACCCAAATCATCTCCGGAAAATTTCATGCGTAAGCCCTGGTAACTGACCGTACAGCCATCGCAGGCTGTGCTGACGGCAAAAAGGCTCAACACATAGTCCCCGGCTACCGGAGCGTTGAACGACTTGGTCGCCGAGACAACCAAGTCGGTCCCGCCGGGTGGTGCCGTCAAATATGTGAAAAGCGATTGGCCAGATACCGCCGTGCCATTGGTCTCGACAAAGGTCGGTCCGCCATAGTTGGTAGACTTAACCCAATCCGAGACGTCGCCATCGTCGAAATTGTCTGAGAACACCACCATCGCATTGGCAGAAGCGACACCAAACGCCAAACCGACGCCGAACGCAGCAGCGAGTACTTTTTTGATCATATCACGCTCTCAGTTTGTCTTAATCGCAAAGGAATTTAGAGAGCATCCGTATGTGGCGCAAGCGCTTTCCACGCATGCTATCCGAAACCGCATCTCCGCCGCCACGTTGCTAGGCGCGACCTTTGCCAGATGCCCAAACTGGTCTCTGTGGGCGGCGGGTATCGCGTTCTTCCAGCAGGATTTCACCGGCCATGACCTCTCGCGCAAACAGGTCCACGCCTTCGCCTTTGTGCGCACGGCTATCTCTGCCAACCCTGACATTCTGCTGCCGCCAAGTAACATTCTAGCTGAACAACAGAAGGCAACACACCTTCTCGACGGGCTCGGGTGTTTTACGCTAACACTAACGACACGTGATTGCCGCGACACGACCCGTTTAGCTCCAGGAAACGCCTCTCCATGCCGCAAACCCAATTCGAGAAAATCTGGGACGCTCACGTCATTGAGTCACGGCCCGACGGCCAGACGCTGCTCTATGTCGACCGGCATTTGCTGCACGAGGGATCGTTTCATGGCTTTGAGTATCTGGATCAGCGCGATATGCCAGTGCGCCGGCCGGGGCAGAGCTTTGCCGTTGCCGACCATTATATCCCCACCACCAGCCGTAATCTGGCCGATACGGAGGACGACGTCGCGCGCAGCCTCATCACGCGGCTTGAGGCGAATGCGGCAAAGCATGGGGTCAGCCATTTCGGCATCGATAGCGAATCCCAGGGCATTGTCCACGTGATCGGGCCGGAGCAGGGCATCACCCTGCCGGGCCTGCTCATCGTCTGCGGTGATAGCCACACCGCGACCCACGGCGCGCTGGGAGCCTACGCGTTCGGCATCGGCGCCAGCGAGGTGACGCATGTGCTGGCGACGCAGACGCTCTGGCAAATGAAGCCTAAGGCGATGCGCATCAGTGTGGACGGCGCCCGACCTGCTGGTGTCACCGGCAAGGACGTGATCCTGGCGATCATTGCCCAGATTTCCGCCGCCGGTGCCACGGGCCATGCGGTAGAGTTCGCCGGCTCGCTGATTCGTGATCTCTCCATGGAAGAGCGCATGACCGTCTGCAACATGACGATCGAGGCCGGTGGCCGCGCCGGCATGATCGCGCCGGATGAGAAGACCTTCGCCTACATCAAAGGCCGCCGCTACGCACCCGATGGCGAGGATTGGGACAAAGCTTTGGCCGCATGGCTGGCCCTGCCCTCCGACGAGGGCGCAGTGTTCGACGCCGAGGTCACGCTCGACGGCACAGCCATCCGCCCGATGCTGACCTGGGGCACCAGCCCGGAACAGGCCGCAGCCCTAGCCGACACCGTGCCCGATCCCGCTAACGCACCCAACGCCGAAAAGGCTGAGGAATGGCGCGACGCCCTCGACTATATCGGCCTAACCGCCGGCCAACACTTCCGGGATGTGGCCGTGGACAAGGTGTTCATCGGCTCGTGCACCAACAGCCGGATCGAGGATTTGCGCGCCGCCGCCGCCGTGCTGAAGGGCCGGCAAGTGCAGGTGAAGCAGGCGCTAGTTTCCCCCGGCTCGTTCCTGGTCAAGAAACAGGCGGAGGCGGAGGGCCTCGACCGCATCTTCAAAGAGGCTGGGTTTGAGTGGCGCGAGAGCGGCTGCTCCATGTGCGTCGGCATGAACGGCGATCTGGCGGAGCGTGGCGAGCGGGTGGCCTCCACCAGCAACCGCAATTTTCGTGGCCGCCAGGGCCAGGGCGTGCGCACGCACCTGGTCTCGCCCGCCTCCGCCGCTGCTGCCGCCATCACCGGCCACTTCGCTGACCCGCGCGACTTCGCTTAAGAGAGCCCGCCATGCCTCAAACACCCTTCACCGCACTCACCGCCGCCGGCGTGCCGCTGGATAGTGCCAACGTTGATACCGACCAGGTGATCCCGGCTCGCTTCCTGAAATACCCGCGCAGCGACACGTCTTGGACGTTCCTGTTCCACGACCTGCGCCTGCGCCCGGACGGCAGCGAGAACCCGGACTTCATCCTCAGCAATGAGCCGTATAAGTCCAAGGGCCGGATCCTGGTGGCGGACCGCAATTTCGGCTGCGGCTCCTCGCGGGAGAGTGCGGTTTATGCTTTGCAGGACTGGGGCTTTCGCGCGGTTATCGCGCCGAGCTTCGGCGACATCTTCTTCAACAACAGCTTCAAGAACGGCTTCCTGCCGATCCGACTGCGGACGGAGGTCTGCAACGCGTTGCGCCAGGACCTGCACGATGCGCCGGGCGCGGAAATTGCCATCGATGTTGAGGCCCAGACCGTCACCGGCCCGGATGGGGTCGCGCATTCGTTCGAACTGGACGACTTCCGCAAATACTGCCTGACCCGCGGCCTCGACGACATCGACTTTACGCTAGAACAAACCCGTAAAATTGACGCCTTTGAACGCGATAACCGGCCAAGCTGGCTTGGGCACAACGCCTAGGCGCTGCAACAACAAAAAACGAAGGAAACGCTATAACATGACCACCAACAAAGGCCCCCTAGCCGGCATCCGCGTGCTGGATATGACAGAGCACATGGCCGGCCCGTTCGGCACCATGATCTTCGCCGATATGGGCGCAGAAGTGATCAAGGTTGAGCGGCCTGGCAAAGGCGATTCCACCCGCGGCATGGGCGATGGCAGCGAGCGCAATCCGTTCTTCCGCTATATCAGCCGCAACAAGAAAAGCGTGACCCTCAATTATAAAGAGCCCGAGGGCAAAGCGCTGTTCCTGGAGTTGGTCAAGACCGTCGACATTCTCTGGGAGAATTACCGCCCGGACGTGATGCCGCGTGCGGGCTTGGGATATGAGGACCTGAAAAAGATCCACCCTGGCCTGATCTATTGCCAGTCGTCTGGCCTGGGTTATGACGGCCCGCTGGCCCATCGCGGTGGCTTCGATCTGATTGCCCAGGGCATGGGCGGCATCATGCATGTAACGGGCGAGCCAGACGGCCCGCCGACGAGCGTTGGCCTGCCTCTAACCGATCTTGGCACCGGCATGTTCTCCGCCCACGGCGTGCTCGCCGCGCTCTACCAGCGGGAGAAAACCGGCGAAGGCTGCCTGATCGAGACCTCGCTGCTGGAAACCGCCATCGGTCTGTCTTCCTGGACCAGCGCTGGCTATCTGGCCGACCCAGACAAGACAGAGCCAACCCGTCAAGGCTCACGTCATCGCCAAAACGCGCCATACCAGCGTTTTGAAACCCAAGATGGCTACATCATGATCGGCGCCGGCAACCAGAGAATCTGGACCAAGGCAGCCGCGGCTCTGGGCCATCCGGAATGGGTGGATGACCCGCGCTGGCCCTCATCCGCCAACCGCGTCAAGAACCGCGAGCCGTTAGAAGCCGCCATCACTGAGGTGCTGTCCGATAACACCACCGACCATTGGGTTGGTGTGCTGGAGGCCGCTGGTGTGCCATGTGGGCCCGTCTACAACTATGCGCAGATGTTCGCGGACCCGCAGGTCCAACATCGTGGCATGGTGGTCACCGCCCACGACGACGAACTGGGCGAGGTGAAGCACATCCGCTCGCCCATCAAGATGACTGGCACCAAGAGCGGTGGCGGTGGTGTCGCCGTGCGCACGGTCGCGCCCAAGCTAGGGCAGCATAATGCGGAGGTGTTCGGCAGCGTCGGCGCCAGCGCAGAGACGCTTGCGGCTCTTAAGGCAAAGGGCGTCATCTGAGTCGGCTAATGCCCGCGCAATCGCTTCAGTTTGCGCGGGCAGCACTGCCACAATGCTTTAGGGCGACAGGCGTTTTCCCTGCGGCCCAAGGCTTGCACTACGATAAAAATCGCTCTAGCCGGTGATGCGAATGCCGGCGGTGATTTTGTAGCGGCGGTTGATTTGGATGATGACGCTGGTCAGGGCCTCTGCAGCCGCGGAGTTTGCCAGCGGGCCGGCATGCCAGCCGCGCAGGCCGGCGTCCTCGACCAGGCCGATCACGACTTCGCGTGCCGCCAGCTTGTCGCCGGTGACCAGGATATCGCAATCCAGGTCGTCGCCGGATTGCAGTTTGTCGGCCGCCACGTTCTGGAAGGCGGAGACCACCTGCACGCCATCGCCCAGCATCTTCTGCGCGTTCACCGCGGCGCAGCCACCCTCTGGCAATTGCACGGTGCCGACTTTCGGCGGCATCAACGGTACGGTCGCATCGACCAGGATCTTGCCCTGCAGCGCATCCTTAACGGCATCCAGCGTCCGCAGCTGGTTCTCGTATGGGACGGTGATAGCCACAATTTCAGCTGCAGTGGCAGCAGCCAGATTGTCCATGCCCTCAGCGCCATCGACGCTGGCCGCGGCCTCCTGCGCTTTCTCCGCCGCGCGGGAGCCGATGATGACGCGATGGCCGGCTTTCGCCCAACGGCGCGCCAGTCCGGTGCCCAGATCGCCAGTGCCGCCCAGAATTGCGATAGTCTTGCTCATAGTGTCGTCCAGTCTGAAATGCCTGTGGTGCGTGGCTCCGACGCCAGCGCGGTTAGCAGAGGGTTTAGCGCGGCAAGATCGCCCTCGTCGATGGACGAAAGGTCCTGGCTTGCCTGCCACAAGGCCGCAATCGCGGCGGCCTCCAGATGCGGAGCGGCCTGCCGCTCCAGCTTGGCTTTGAAGTCGGCCGCAGTCCAAGGTGCCGCGCCGTTCGGGTGCGCATCCGCCACGGCTTTCTCGGCCTCAACGACGGAGCCATCCTTGAGCGTCACCTCAACCCGGCCACCAAACGCCCTCTGGCGCGGGTCGGCGGCGTGATAGCGCTCGGTCCAGTGGGGGTCTTCCTCCGTCGTGATCGCGCTCCAGAGGCGATGGGTGTTGAGTCGCCCGGCGCGTTCTGGCGTGTAGGAGGCCACATGGTCCCAATCTCCATCCTCCAGCGCCACGGCAAAGATATAGGGCAGCGAATGGTCGAGTGTTTCCCGGCTGGCGTTCGGGTCATACTTCTGCGGATCGTTCGCACCGGAGCCGATGACCCGGTGGGTGTGGTCGCTGGTGAAGATGACGATGTTGCTGATCTCTGAAATATCAACCCGCTCGCGTAAATCAAACGCCAGATCAATCATCGCCTGAGCCTGATACTCGGCGGAATGCGCTTTCGGATAGGTCTCCAACATGCCCAGCGGCGGCTGGCCGGCGTCGGGCAGTGTTACGCTGTATTCGGCCTTCGGCCCGTCCAGCATCCAGGCGACGACCGAATCCTCGCCCTCATAAATCGGGTTGGGGCCGCCTTCGCCGCGCATGGCTCTGTCGGTTGCCTCAATGGCGGTCTTGCCAGCCCAGGCCGGCGCATAGGCCTTCCACGACGAGATATCGCCTTTGCGGGATTGCCGGGTCGCGAAGGACAGATGGATGGCCTGATTGAGCGCGTTGTAGACCGTCTCTGTCGATAGCCCCAGCAATGCGCCCAACCCGGCGGTAACCGCTGCAGCCAGGTGCGCGACATGGTCGATCTTGTGGCTGTGCAGGTCGATGGCTTTTACCAGCGCCACATGAACCTCATAGGCGACGGCGATGGCGCGCACCAGATCCGCACCGCTGCGTTCACACTGTTGTGCCACGGCCAACAGGGGTGCGATGCAGTCGGAGGGGTGGGCGAAATCAGCAGCCAGGAAGGTGTCGTTCCAATCCAACTCCCGCACCGCCACGCCATTGGCGAACCCCGCCCATTCCGC
The DNA here is from genome assembly GCA_938084065.1 of uncultured Alphaproteobacteria bacterium. Taxonomy (GTDB): domain Bacteria; phylum Pseudomonadota; class Alphaproteobacteria; order Bin95; family Bin95; genus JACKII01. The sequence goes on along the minus strand of CALKDI010000269.1, from coordinate 3,516 downwards.
ATGCACACCGACATCGAAGCCAAACACCTTGGCCCCGCGCAGCCGTGGGTGCGCCAAGGCCATCTGGCGCGCAGCCCGCACCGGCGCCCGATCGATCGCGGCAAGTGCAACAGCCAGCGCATCGGCCACCCGAAAGCCAACCATCTCCGACACCTGAGGCAAAAGCGGAGGCTTGCCGGTCGCAAAAGCAGCGATAGCCCAGGCCAGTTGCGACTCGCGCGGCAGCAGGCTGGCAGAAGGGTGGACGCGGAGGGAGATGGTGGGCATAGCATGGCCTCTGCTACGGAACGGGGCGGGACGAACTCTAACCCGAACGCCGCCGCGCTCCTACCCTGTCGAAAAGGCCCAGCCGTTGACCTTGCGCACTGCCGAAGACCTGATGGCCGCCGGACTGACCGACAAAGCGGCTGCGGCGGATATGCAGCGCGTGGCAGCGTCCTATGCGGTGGCGATTACGCCGGCTATGGCAGTATTGATCGATCCTCAGGACGCCACTGACCCCATCGCGCGACAGTTTGTGCCGAGCCTGGCAGAACTTGAAACCACGCCGGAAGAGTTGGTAGACCCTATCGGCGATGACGCCTTCAGCCCAGTGCCCGGTATCGTCCACCGCTATCCGGATCGGGTATTGCTCAAGCCAACGCATACCTGCCCGGTCTATTGCCGCTTCTGTTTCCGCCGCGAAGTGGTCGGGCCGGATGGCGCGGGCAATCTGGATGAGACTGAGCTAGAGACCGCCCTCAATTATATCCGCCAGACACCAGCGGTTTGGGAGGTGATTGTTACCGGCGGCGATCCGTTCGTATTGTCTCCCCGGCGGCTGGCAACGATTGTGCAGGCGCTGGACGCGATTCCGCACGTCCAGGTAATCCGTTTTCACACCCGCGTGCCAGTCGTCGATCCAGAGCGCGTGAACGCGGCCTTGGTGAATGCGCTAACCAGCAGCAAGGCCGTCTACGTCGCCTTACACGCCAACCACCCACGCGAACTGACAGCAGAAGCCCGCGCCGCCTGCGCCCGGCTGATCGACGCCGGTATCCCGATGCTAAGCCAGAGCGTGCTGCTTCGTGGCATCAACGATGATGTCGAGACGCTCGCAAGCCTCATGCAGGCATTCGTCGCCACCCGCATCCGCCCTTACTATCTGCACCATCCAGACATGGCCCGCGGCACCGCACACTTCCGCCTGACCATTGCTGAGGGGCAAGCCCTGGTCAGGGCGCTGCGTGGGCGGATCTCCGGCCTTTGCCAACCGACCTATGTGCTGGATATCCCCGGCGGCTTTGGCAAGTCACCCATCGCGGCTGGCTATGTCGAGGCCCCGACAGCACCCCACGGAAAAGCCCTGGTAGAAGACTACCAGGGCCAAAAGCATCGCTACTGAGGCATTCTAGCCTTAGCTGGTAGCTTCGCCGTCCGGGCTTTCGCCTGGGTCGCCGACGGGGCGTTCCTCACGGCGGCTGCCGCGGTCGTCATCTGGCAGAGTGCCGAGCTCGTCAAAATTGATGTCTGGATCAAAGGTGAAGCCGGCTTCTTCCTGATCGACCGTGCCACCAGCAGCCTGAATTTCAGCCTCTTCCGTCGTACGTGCAACATTGGCGGTCACGGTGATATCAACCTCTGGGTGGAGCGCTACACGAACTTCGTGCATGCCCAATTCCTTGATGGCCCGCTCCAGCATCACCTGGCGTGCGTTCACCGTATAGCCGGCCTCGCGCATGCTCTCGGCGATGTCACGGCCAGTGACTGAGCCGTAAAGCTGATCGGTGCCGCCAGCCTGACGGATCAGGGTAACCACGAGGCCTTCCATACGGGTCGCGACCTCTTCGGCCTCGACCTTGCGCTGCAGGTTCTCAGCCTGAAGTTGGGCGCGACGGCCTTCGAACACCTGCATGTTCGCCTTGGTGGCGCGCAGCGCCTTGCCCTGTGGCAGCAGGAAATTGCGAGCAAAACCAGGCTTGACGCGAACCACGTCGCCCATCTGACCCAGGCGCTCAACACGCTCCAACAATACGATCTCAATCATGTCACCAAATCTCCATCAGGTATTTTGCGGGCCCGCCAGGCGAGCACGTAGACGAACCAGCGGCTCTGCGAGCCCCAGCGCAACAACGGCCAGCGCCGTCCAACTCAACAGCACCATCAACACATAGAACAACCCGACACCGAGTGTTCCGATGCGCCAATGGGCAAGCAGGGTATGCACAACGCTCAAACCCTGAAAAAACAGCGGAAAGGCTAGGATGATAGCCAGATTGACCGCACCAAAGCCCAAATCGCCAGGAATTGCTACCCCTGCGATTGCACAAACACCAAAACCGGCCACCCAGGCCGGCCCGACAACAACCTCAGCCAGGCGCGGCGACGGTCGCAAGGCTCGGCCACTTCGGCGCAAAACGCCCTGCGCAGCCAAACCATTCAACGTCACCATCACCATCCAAGACCAAGCGACGATCCCCGGTAGCAGCACCGCGACCCCGGCAGCCGCGTCGGCGTTCAGGATCGGCTGGCCCTGGCTTTGAAAGGCATCGGCCATAGCCTCGATAAAGGCAACGACACTAGATTCAAAACCTGCACCAAACAGGCTAAGGCCCAGCCCAAGTAGCACCACGACACCAACGCCCCAGAGCGCTAGCGCCTGTACCAGCCGCCCAGGCGGGTACCAATAGACCTGGCCGTCGCTCCAAGTCACGCTTCGCAAAGCCAGCACCACTAACACAACAGCTGGCAGTGCGTGGGAAAGGCCATACAACAGACCCGGCATCAAACCGCCGAATGCAGCTATGCCGACCGCCGCACTGGCGGCTGCAACAGCTAACGGGGCCAAGCCCATCGACAATCCGACCGCAAACAGCGGCAACACCGCCAGATACGCCAAGAATATGCCTATTGGGCTGCCGCTCAGCGCCGCAGCATAGAGTACGGCACTGCTAAGACCCAAAGCCAGCGCAAGCGGTAGTTGGCGAAGCATACGGATCGGCCGTTTCTAAAGCGGAAGCCGCTGACAACACCTTGCTGTCAGCGGTGCGCTGCTCTCATATCACGTCGTTAGCACTTTGCGCGACCCAAAGGGCCGGCAGGTTTTCTAGTCGATCACGTAGGGCAGCAGGCCAATGAACCGGGCGCGCTTAATCGCTTGACCCAGAATACGCTGCTTCTTGGATGAAACGGCGGTGATCCGGCTCGGCACGATCTTGCCACGCTCCGAGATGAAGCGCTGCAAAAGGCGCAGGTCTTTGTAATCAATCGCTGGCGCATTCGGCCCGGAGAACGGGCAAGATTTGCGGCGGCGGAAAAAAGCACGGCGGGCAGTAGCGGCCATGATTATGCGTCTCCATCGGTAGCGGCAGCGGCCGGAGCCTCTTCACGCGGCGGCCGGCTCTCGCGCGGTGCATCGCCATCGTCGCGGCTGCGGCGTTCGCCTCTGTCACCACGATCACCACGGTCCCCACGATCACCGCGGTCTCCGCGATCACCTCGGTCGCTACGCTCACCCCGATCACCGCGCTCACGCTG
>CALKDI010000268.1 GCA_938084065.1 uncultured Alphaproteobacteria bacterium | reverse complement strand
CATTAGGGGCTTTGGGGAGGGCATGAATTACGTCCTCCCCGCCAACCCTATTTCGGCGTATCCACACCTTGTCATTGGCACGCAAATCTCAAAATTCATTCACGCGCTGTTTCCACCCATATGGGTGATGAATGGTAAACTATATCCCGATATAAAGTGATGGTGCCTCAAGTTGTTGGTCATAGCCAACAGTAAGCGGCGCTAGGGGAACCACCGGTTGGGCGCATGCAAATGTTTTGCCACAACTGCACGGTTGGGGGCAAACCGGGAGGGATGTGCGAACATTCCTCCCGTTATTTTTTTGCGCTCCCGCATCGCCTCTCACAAAATAAAACATCGGACAGTATGTTTTTCACCCATTTGGGCGATGCGGAAACCGGTGAGTATCCATATCTTAAATTCAACGCCAGCCACTTGGCTGCGGGGTGCAGGCCCTTCGATCCGGATCAGATGGTTGGGGATCGGTCGAAGCCAGCCTGCACGGGGGCAAAGTTGGAGGGGTCGCATTTGCGGCCCCTTCTTCTTTGCGTCTACGCAAAAACTCACCGCATTTTTGCAACAGATCGCCAGAACCGCTCTGGCGCTAGGGCCCAGCATCGGTTTACGATGGTGTCAACGCATCCCGCTTAAACGTGCAAGGCTATTGATCCGATGCAATTCAGTTTCTCCGCGGAGCAGGAGGAGTTTCGCTCCGTCATCCGCCGCTTTCTGGAGGCGAAGTCGCCGACAGCCGATGTCCGCAAACTGATGGAGGGCGAAGTCGGCTATGACCCCGCCGTCTGGAAGTCACTATCGAATGACCTGGGCTTGACCGCCCTGCACATTCCAGAGGAATACGGCGGCGCTGGCTTTGGTGTCACCGAATTGGCGATCGCGACAGAGGAAATGGGCCGGGCGCTGCTGTGCGCACCGTTTTTTGCCTCCTCGGTCATGGCAGCAACGGCGATTGTGCACGCGGCCAGCGATGAGCAAAAGGCGGCCTTACTGCCTGACATCGCCAGCGGCGAGACGATTGCTACTCTGGCCGTGGCAGAGCCGAATGGCGGCTGGGATGCTGGTTCCATCAAGATGTCGGCCACGACTGCGGGCGACGTCTATCGCCTGCACGGTACCAAAAGCTATGTGCTGGATGGCATGACCGCCGGGCTAATTGTGCTGGCGGCGCGGCTCGCCAATGGCCATCTGGGCCTGTTCTCCGTCGCGGATACATCCGACGGCGTGAAGCGCACGCCCCTGAAATCCATGGACCCGACCCGCCGTCTGGCCCGCATCGACTTTGACAACACACCGGCCATGCTTTTGGGCTCGGCCGACGGCGGAGAGGCGGCCTACGCCAAGACCTTTAACACGATGGTGGCCTGTCTGGCGTGTGAAATGGCTGGCGGCGCCGAGCGGCTACGCGAGGACTCACTGGAATACGTCAACATGCGCGTGCAGTTCGGGCGCAACATCGCCTCGTTCCAGGTGACCAAGCACAAGGCGGCGGACATGCTGCTGGATGTTGAAATGGCCAAGTCGGCAGCCTACGCCGCGGCGGCTGCGTTGGATGATGGCGATGCAGATGCCTCCGCCGTAGTCTCGCTCGCCAAGGCCAGTGTTTCTGAGACCTATATTCAAACTGCCATTCACGCCGTGCAGATGCATGGCGGCATCGGCTTTACCTATGACAACGATACGCAGATGTGGTTCAAGCGGGCCAAGGCGAGCGAGGTTTTCCTCGGCGATGCCAACTGGCACCGTGAGCGCATGTTGCAGAACTGGAGCGCTTAAATCATGACCGATATGACAGAGCAGCAAGTCCGCGAAGAAGTCCGGGCCTTTTTAAAGGCGAACTGGGATCCAAACCTCTCCCTGGTGGCATGGCGCAACATTCTGGTCGATTCCGGCTGGGGCGCGCCGCATTACCCGAAAGAATGGCTCGGCAAGGGCCTGCCTGCGGCCATGTCGCTGGTGGTGGATGAAGAAATACGGGAATTTGGCGCTGTCGGCGCCGCCAAGATGGGCATTCGCACACTGGCCGGCGCGACGATCCTGGCGCACGGCAGCGATCTGCACAAACAGACCTATCTTCGTGGCATCCTGACCGGCCAGGAAACCTGGTGCCAGTTGTTCAGCGAGCCAGGCAGCGGTTCTGATCTGGCGGGTGCAGCGACGCGGGCTGATTTCAAGGACGGCAAGTGGATCATCAACGGCCAGAAAGTCTGGACCACCAGCGCCCACCATGCGGATTTCGGCCTTCTGTTGGCCCGCACCGACTGGGACGCGGTCAAGCACAAGGGCCTGACCTATTTCATCATCGATATGCGCCAGCCGGGCATTGACGTGAACCAGCTGAAGCAGATGAACGGTCATGCCTCGTTCAATCAGGTTTTCATTACGGATGCCGTGATTGAGGAGGACATGCGGGTTAGCGAGTTGGGTGAGGGCTGGAAGGTCGCGACCACCACGCTGATGCACGAACGCCGCGGTGCCGACGGCGCCCGCCGCTATGACGCCAAGATAGAGCGGCCAGAGCAGCTCTATCAGGAATACAACGAAGAAATCGATCACCAACTGGCACCGTATATCTGGTACCCGCAGCGCACGGGTCGGGTTGATCTGCTGATCGAACACGCCAAGGCGGAGGGCCGCTATGAAGAGCCAGCAATTCGCCAAGAAATTGCCAAGGTTCTATCCATGGCCAAGGCTGCCGAGTGGACTGCCCGCCGGGCCCATGCTGCGCAAAACCTAGGCAAACCGCCGGGGCCGGAGGGTTCCATCGGCAAGCTGGCCGCCAGTCACGTGGCGCGCGCAGCCAACCGGGTGCATACGATGATCGCTGGCGCGAACGCGATGCTGACCGGCTCCGACAGCTGGATGGATGGCACAATCGCAGAGATTCTCGTCTCCACCCCGGCGATTTCGATTGCCGGCGGCACGGACGAGATTCAGCGCAACATCATCTCCGAACGCGTCCTGAAGATGCCGAAGGAAATGCGCACTGATACCGACCGCCCGTTCCGCGAAGTGCCGCGCAACCAGGTGGGATAGGGAAGACCGTCAGGTGAAGCGCATTAGCACTTCACCTGACATTTCTTATCCCCTCTGAGTAGTCTCTGGCAGGCCCAGAATGTTCTTCGAGATAATGTTGTTTTGCACCTCGAACGAACCGCCATAGATTGAGGCCGCCTTGCCGAACAGCCATTCGCGTACGCTGGCCAATTCGTCGGCCTCATAGGCCTCGCCTTCCCAGCCGACGCCCTGAGCGCCCATAATCTCCATCTTCAATTCCGCTTTGCCTTGCGCGACATTGGTTGCGGAATTTTTCAAGATTGAGGCGGCAGCACTAACCTTGACTTGCCCTTGAGCTTCGGCCCGGATGCGCGCAACGGTGAGGCTATGCGCCTTATCGGCCATCAGGTTTTCCACGAGGCGCACCCGTAAATCTTTGTCTGTAAGACTGCCGTCCGCGTCAGAGCCGACGTAGCGCTTGGCCAGATCTTGCAATGGCTCCTCATTGTCGAGTTTCCTGCGGCCAGCACTGGTCTGGCTTTGCCGCTCGTGCTGTAGCAAGCGCTTGATGACGCTCCAGCCATCGTTGAGCTTGCCGAGCAGGTCAGCCTTGTCCGCGCGAGCATCATCGAAATAGGTCTCGCAGAACGGTGACGAGCCGGAAATCAGTGGAATCGGCCTTGTGCGCACACCAGCCTGGTCCATCGGCATCAATACAAAGCTGATACCGTCACGCTTCTTCACGCTGGGGTCCGTTCGCACCAGCGCGCCGCACCATTGCGAGATATCGGCGCCTGAGGTCCAGATCTTTTGGCCATTAATGGCGAAGTAGTCGCCCTTGTCCTCGGCCTTGGTCGCAAGCGATGCAAGGTCGGAGCCAGCATTCGGCTCTGATAGGCCCAGGCACCAGCGAATTTCACCGCTGGCCATGCCGCGCAGATGCCGGGCTTTCTGGTCGTCAGTGCCGTACTCCAACATCGTCGGGCCAACCATGGTGACGCCCATTCCGGCCAGCGCCGGGATAGGGTTAAAGGCGTCTGCGGCTTCCAATTCCTCCTGGACGACCTTGGCGTCAGGATGACTGAGGCCAGCGCCGCCGTACTGCGTCGGCCAAGTGGGCGCGCCCCAACCTTGAGCGGCAAGGCGCTGCCGCCAGACCTCGAGGTCTGCTTGGAGGGCGGGTTCCTGGTCTACCATGGCGGCGTAGGCACGGCCTTTGAGGGCCGGTGGAAAATTGGCTGCCAGCCAGTCTCGGGCTGAGGCGCGAAGGGTGTCTTGTTCAGCGATGGCTGTCATGGCTCAGCGCCCCTGCCAGTTAGGCACACGCCGCTCGGTCATGGCGGCGACACCTTCTTTGAAATCCTCGGTCTGGCGCAGGCGGTCCTGGATGGAGAGTTCATGATCGGTTGCGGCTTTCACCCGGTCGGCCAGATCGCGGCGCATGGTTTTGCGCGTCTCCATAATGCTGATGGGGGAGCATTCGGCCATTTCCGTAGCCAGAGCGATGGCGGCGCTACGCAACTCCTCAGTCGGCACCAGCATGTCGAGCAGACCCCATTGCAGCGCCTGCTCCGGCTGGATACGGCGGGAGGTATAGAACATCAACTCCGCCCGCGACTTGCCGATCACCTCCGGCAGGGTCGTGGTCAGACCGAAGCCGGGATGGAAGCCCAGGCGGGTGAAGTTGGCGGAGAAGCGCGATTCTGGGCAGCCCACCCGAAAATCTGGCACCAGCGCCAGGCCAAGGCCGCCGCCAACAGCCGCGCCCTGGATCGCGCCGACGATTGGCTTTGGCGTGCGGAACAGGCGTACGGCTTCTTGATAAAGATGCCCGCCGCGTGGCTTGGCGTCTTTGACTGGCGCAGTGAAATTTGCGCCGGCGCAGAAATTCTTGCCGGCGGCGCACATGACGATGGCGCGGCAGTTGTTGTCGTCTGCCAGATCCTCAAAGCACTCCGCGAAAGCTTCGATCAGGTCGTAGTCGAAAAAATTGTGCGGCGGGCGCTGGATTTCAGCGACGGCGACGTAGTTGTCGAGGGTGACGTTCAGGTCGGTGTAATTGCCGTAAGAGGTAGCCATGATGTGTTTCCTTTGTGTATTCCTCCCCGGATTTGATCCGGGGTCCATGCCTGAGAGCCTATTATAGAGTCCCAGTTTTGCGGGGACGTCTCAGGCATGGGTCCCGGGTCAAGCCCGGGAAAGGGGTGGAGGGGAGAGAGATGAGGAGGCGCAAACGGTCTATCGCAGGCCGAGGCCGCGGGCGATGATGCCGTTCAGGATTTCCGTCGTGCCACCTTGGATGGTGAGCTTCGGCGCGATGGTCGTGGCGAACTC
>CALKDI010000267.1 GCA_938084065.1 uncultured Alphaproteobacteria bacterium | reverse complement strand
TACCTTTATGCAGACGGACCCTATCTATGATCCAAAAAGGTTTTCTGAACGGCAAGGAGCGTGCGGCTCTTCAAGCCCTCCTGTGCGCCCCAAGCCAGAGCCATAGGGTAACGCGGCGAACGAAGGCCATTTTGCTGCTGGATGACGGCTTGAGCTGTGTCAAAGTCGGGGAAGTGCTCCACCTCCACAACGACACGGTGCGGGGATGGCTGAAGCGCTACCGTGCTGGCGGCCTGAACGAGATGACAGCGTTCCATTGGCACGGCCCGAGCGGCCATTTGAGCCGGGAGCAAGAGGCGGAGCTTTCGGCACATTTGAGCGAACAGCTGTATCACGACAGTAATAAGGTGGCAGCATATATCGCGGCCACCTGGGGAGTTACCTACAGCCGTGGCGGCTGCTTGAAACTGCTGGGTCGTCTAGGCTTCATATATGAGCGAACCGAAGACCAGTCCGATCCGGCACTTGGTTGGGTCAAGTCCAGCGATAAAGTGGCGTTGAAACGGACCTTGCCTATCCGCTTAACACCCACACCCACTACATGTAGTGTGCTGTCGGACGGCGGGCAAAGGTAGCCGCTGGCGCACTACGGAATTGATCTGGTAAATTTCTGGTTGTGCTGAAGTCGGAGCGTGGGCTTAATTCATTTCACGCACTGAACATCGGGAGACGGATCGATGACGCCTAGGGGAAAAACGAAGAAAATCACGGCCAAGCGGGAAGCTGCGGATGAAACGACATCATCTGATCGGTTGACGGCATTAGCCAAAGAAAGCAACACACTGGCACGGATCGTCGCGAAAAACCCGTCCGCTCCTGTTGGTATCCTGCGCACGCTGAGCCGCAGCGAAGACGACGCGACACGTAAGTTTGTGGTTCTCAACCCACGTGCTCCATATGACGTATTGAATGACCTAGAGAACCAGTTTCCAGAGTTATTTGTGAACAATCCCGCACTCGAACTCTACAATTCCTTCAACGTCTAATATCCCAGAATTTCCTAACAGCGCGACACTACATGTAGTGGGTGTGGGCGTTAAGCGGATAGGCACGCAACGAAAATATGAATCCTTTGTTTGTGTCACTGCACTAGTGTTAAGATTCAGTTATGAGGCTTCTCCCTCCCCTTTCGTGCCGCCACAGCACGGGCAGACAAAGCCGTTTGGCCACCGGCGACGCGCCAGATAGTCGGCGCAGGCCGCATTATCCGGGAATCGCGCCTCGAATTGGGCGCGGGAGAGCGGGCGGTCATGTTTCCAGCGGCTCGGCATACAGGAACATTAAGCGAACGCGCCGCGCAACGCAAGCGCAGATCACTACATTTTGTGCCGCCGGAGCCAACGGGAGAAGCCTCTCGCCTCAATAACCCATGTGAGTGATGCATTGAGATGGAAAATTTGTTATATTTCTTATATTCAACGTCAATTAGGAGGATGCCTCATGAACGAAGCAGTTGAAAAGAAAAATTGGTCCATCGAGGGACACTATGTCGAATTCTGCAGTTGCGATCATGGTTGCCCCTGCGAGAACATGGCGCCGCCGACGCAGGGCACTTGTGACGGTCTGGTAGCCTTCAAGATCGACAAAGGGCATTGGGACAACGTCTCCCTGGACGGCTTGACCGTCGTAGCGCTTTTCTATTTCCCTCGCGCGATACACCACGGTGGTGGTCACATGCAGCCGATTATCGACGGCAATGCGACCGAAGAACAGCGCAATGCTTTGTTCTACATCCTGGGCGGTACCAATGCGCCGCTAGGCACAATGTTTCAAATTTTCAGCGTGATCGTCGAAGAAATTCACACGCCGATTTTCACCGACATCACCTTCGAATGGGACATCGACGCCCGCAAGGCGCGTATCGACGTTCCAGACGTGGTCCGCGCCAACGCGGAGCCGATCCGGAACCCCGTGACGGATACCGAGCATAGGCTCATTACCGTTCTGCCGGATGGCTGGGTGTTCCACGAGGCGGAAAACGCATCCGGTTTCGCCAAGGGCATGGCCGACATCAAGTTCGACTGGACACAGCGTCACTCGTCCCTGGCCTACATCGCCTGGGACCAGGACGGCATGACCTATGACCTGCCGACGGCGCGGGCCAAGTTCCCCTTGAAGGCGGCTTAACGTCTGGTCCAGATTGACTCGTGGCAAGCTCAACCCTTCTGGAGCGCGCACTCAGCCGGGACCGCGTCATCGTCATCGCCATTCTGGTGGCGGTGACGCTGGGAAGCTGGCTGTTCCTGCTCGGCGGCGCGGGCACCGGCATGTCGACCCTCGGCATGACCGGGCTGGACCTAGCGGCTGGCGGGGGCATGCGCATGGCTTTGCAGATGGAGTCGTGGTCGCCCGGCTATGCCGTCGTCATGTTCTTCATGTGGTGGATCATGATGATCGCCATGATGCTGCCAAGCGCCAGCCCTACCGTGCTGCTATTTGCGCGCATCCACCGCAAACAGCGGGAGCGAGGCGAGGCGCATGTGCCCGCTAGCGTCTTTATTCTAGGCTATTTGGCGGTGTGGGGCGGCTTCAGTCTGATCGCCACGGCGCTACAATGGGCGCTCGAATCCGCTGGCCTGCTGAACCCGATGATGGTCTCCACCGTCCCCTGGCTAGGTGGAGGGCTGTTGATCGTGGCAGGGCTTTGGCAGTTCTCACCCTGGAAGCAGGCCTGCCTGAACCATTGCCGTTCTCCCCTGTCCTTCCTGATGACGCGCTGGCGTCCGGGTTGGAAGGGCGCCCTGGTCATGGGGCTGGACCATGGCATTTTCTGCCTCGGTTGCTGCTGGTTTCTGATGGCGCTGCTGTTCTTTGGCGGCATCATGAACCTGTGGTGGATCGGCGGGCTGGCGCTCTATGTGCTGCTGGAGAAAACCGTGCCGGCCCGGCACTGGTTTAGCTATGGCACCGGCGCATTGCTGACGGGCTGGGGTGGCTGGATACTGGCCGCCGCACTTTAACGAACCCTCCTGTAACGTTTGCACTTGCTCCTGGCCGCCCGCGGTAGTTTGTTATTGGCAAAGCAATTGAAAACCACGCGCCATCGCCGGACCGACGCGCCCAGGAGCCATCGCCCATGCCCGCCATCGATAAATGCATCAACCTCGACGATCTGCGCGTACTCGCCAAGAAGCGGGTGCCAAAACTGATCTATGACTTCATCGAGGGCGGTGCCGACGACGAAGGTGGTCTGGCCCGAAACCGTACAGCCTTTGAGGAGCAGGCGTTGGTGCCGCGCTATATGGTCGACGTCAGCAAATTGGACCAAACGACTGAGCTGTTCGGCAAGACCTTCTCCAGCGCCTGGGGCATCGCGCCGACCGGTGGCGTTGGCAATTACCGCCGCGGCGGCGACATGATGCTGTGCCGTGCCGCGCGCGACGCCAACATCCCCTTCATCATGTCTGGTGCATCCAACGCTTCGATGGAGGAAATGGCGGCGGTCGCACCGGATCATGGCTGGTACCAGCTCTACACCGCCCGCGACCGCGCGATTGCCGAAGATATGATCCTCCGCGCCGATGGCCTGGGCATCCCGGCTTTGGTTGTCACCGTGGATGTGCCGGTAGGCTCCAACCGAGAGCGCAACCGCCGAAACGGCTTTGGCCGGCCCTTGAAGCTGACCTTAGCCACTAAGCTGGACGCACTGCGCCGGCCTTTCTGGCTGAAGGATTATTTGGAAACCGGCATTGCCATGTGTCCGAACTGGCAGAAATACGCACCATCCGGAGCCACTGCCGACCAGGTGGGTGAGTTCATGGCGACGCAATTGCCAACCAGCCTGACCTGGAAGGATGTGGAGAACTACCGCAAGCTTTGGAAGCGCCCATTGGTGCTGAAAGGCGTAATGCGGGTGGATGACGCCAAACGTGCTGCCGATCTGGGCGTCGATGGTCTAATCATCTCCAACCATGGTGCCCGCCAGCTAGACCGCGCGCCGTCAGCCTTGGATGTATTGCCAGCTATCAACGCCGCTGTTGGTGACCATATGACCCTGATGCTGGACGGTGGCATCCGTCGCGGCTCGGACCTACTGGTGGCATTGGCCAGCGGTGCGAAGTTCGTGTTTATGGGCCGCCCGACGCTCTATGGCGTCGTTGCTGGCGGGGAGCCGGGTGCCGTGAAGGCCACGCAGATCATGCGCGACGAGATCAATAAGATCATGGCTCAGGTCGGCTGCCCGACGCTGCGCGAGTGCGGGCCGGACTTCCTGCACTGGGACCAGGACGGCCGCAACGCCCGTCCGTGAGCGTCCTGACCCCCGCAAACAGAACGCCCCCCGGAGCCTGCAGGGCAGGAATCCGGAGCCGCGCTATCTCGCGAACACCGGAGTTCGAAGACCCACACCGGTCCCGGGCCTTATGCCACCGGCAGTGGTTCCTGATTTTCCAACCAATTTCTTCACGCTGAGGTGCGAACGTAGTGAGCCTCGAAGCGCCGGCGGCCTTCGAGGGCGCCTGCGGCGCCACCTCAGGCTGAAGGAAGTTTGACGACAGGTCGAAAATTCCCGCCGTTGGTATCAGTCGCCACCAGCCGCCGCTGGTTTGGCGTGGCCCGGCATGGAGGCTTTCACCGCTGCCTTCACCACCGGCGTATCCGCGCGGGATGGCGCCTGCATCATCGGTTTGCGGGCCAAAGCGGCCTCGATATAAGGCGCCAACTCCTTGGCCTTTTTTGCCTCCCGCTCTTCCAGGTCACCGCGGAATTGCGGCATGACCTTGTCGGCGAACAGCTGCATGCCCTCGGTGATGTTGGAATGGCTGTTGCGGCCGGCCTGTTGCATGATGATCACCTGATCGACGCCTGACGCCTGGATCGCCGACAGATGCTTGACCATATCGTCCGGTGTGCCGATGCCCTGGCTGTCATACTCGCCGCGGGCCTTTGCCGCCTCGATCAGGCGGTCGGTGGCGTCGCCGCGGGCCTTCATGAAGTCGCCCCACATGTCGGAATGACCGGGCGTGAAGTCCTCCGCCACCAGTTTTTGCTGGGAGTAGCGGAAGAATTCGAAATTGTCCTTGCCGCGGCGGATGGCTTCGGCCCGGTCCTCGTGCATGGAAAAGGCGGAGACCATGGCGATGTTCGGATTGACGGAGCGGCCCAGCGGCACGCATTCCTCCGATTTGATGATGCCGTAGTAGATGTCGGCCCAAGCCTTGGCCTCGTCTGGATTGATGAAGGAAAACGCCAGCGCGCCAATGCCGTTTTGCGCCGCCACCTTGATCGTGTCGCGATTCGTGCAGGCCATCCACAGCGGCGGGTGTGGGTTCTGCAGAGGTTTCGGCAGCACATTGCGCGCCGGCATAGAGAAACCTTCGCCCTCATAGCCGGGGTAGGGCTCCAGCGTCATCATATTGCAAATCTGCTCTGCCGCTTCTAGCGCGTGGGCGCGTTTGGTGCGCGCGGAGATGCCAAATGCACCCAGTTCCAGACGCGTCGCTCCCTCGCCAATGCCAAAATCAACCCGGCCATCGGACAGCAGGTCGAGCGTGGCGATGGTTTCGGCAGACCGGGCAGGGTGGTTGTAATTCGGGATCACCTGCTTAATGCCATGGCCGAGGCGGATGTTCTTGGTCCGGCTGGCCGCCGCCGCCAGCAATACCTCGGGCGCTGAGGAGTGGGAGTATTCGTCGAGGAAGTGGTGCTCCACCTCCCACGCGTAATCAAAGCCCAATTCATCAGCCAAAATGATCTGCGCCAAGGCATCCTTGAACAGGCGATGCTCGTCGCCGTCGTTCCAGGGGCGGGGCAGTTGCAATTCGTAGAACACACCAAAACGCATAGGAGAGATCCTTACCGGTAACCAAATTTGCGATTACCGAAACAGGACCATGATGCGCTGCCGCGGTCAACGGTAAGCGGCAGAAGGCGGTGAAGTTGCCAATGCCGGGCCGCTATTGAAACGCTGGCATGACCTCCTCGCCAAAGCGGCGCATGCTGGCCAAGGTTTGCTCCTGACTCATGTCGCCAAATCCGGTTTGGCAGAGCAGATGCTGCACGCCAACGTCGCGCAATTCCGCCACCTGTTCGCGCACCCGCTTGGGTGAGCCATAGATCGAGCCGGTCTCCAGCACGTACGGTACGGCTATTGCATCATCCACGGCCGGGTCGGTCCAGGCGTTCAAAGTCTCAGGTGCTGGCGAGAAGTCCGTCGGGTTAAAGGCATCGCGCACATGCATCATGTGGTGGCGCGCTTCGGTCAGCAATTCAGAGAGTTCGTCCTCTGCTTGGGCATCGCTCTCCGCCACATAAACATTGCGCCACAGCGCATTCTGGGCGCGCAGGCGGGTGCGGGTGGCCTCGTCATGGCCGCCCTCTTCCAGCCCCTGCTCATAGAGCGCCCAGCGCTCGGCAATTTTGTCCACCGGCAGGCGCGCGGTCAGCACTGGAATGCCCAGCCGTCCGCACTGCACAAACGAATTCGGCGAGATAACGCTGCGCCACAGCGGCGGGTGCGGGTTTTGCACGGGCTTTGGCCGGATTTCCGGCACTTCTACCTGATGGAACTTTCCGTCAAAGCGCAGCGGCTTCTCGCGCCAGGCGCGCTGCATCAGGTCCAGGCCCTCCTCCATGCGTTCGCGGCTGTCGTCGGAGCGCAGGCCGTGGCCGATGAACTCGTATTCGTTGAACACCGTGCCCTTGCCGATGCCAACATCGATGCGGCCCTTGGAGAGATTGTCCAGCAAAGACAACTGCGTCGCCAGCCGCACCGGGTGGTGGAACGGCATCTGCACCACGGCGAAGCCTATGCGGATGCGCTTGGTCACCATGGCCAGCGCACTGGCGAAAAGGATGGCGTCATTGTAGACGCTCTCGCCGGTGAAATAGTGCTCGGTCAACCAGACATCATGAAAGCCGAGAGCCTCCGCCGCCTGAACCTGGGCGATCTGGTCGTCGATGCGCTGCGCGTCTTCTTCTGGAGAGGGCGAAAGAGCGAGGGTGAGCCAGCCGAATTGCATGAGTGTTACTCTCCGAGCGCTAAGCCTTCACGCCGAGGGTCGACGCCGGCTATCAGGCCCTGTGGGGTGAATTGGATCAGGTGCAGACCGCTGGTCAACGCCCGAACCTTAGTCTTATGGCCCAGCGCTTCCAAGGCCTGTGCATGGTCAGCCGCCGGGGTGCCTGCCTCTAACTCAGTGGTTGTGCTGTTGCGGTTTATGATATGGCCAGCCTCCACGGCGGCTTGTGGGGTCATGCTATGCCCCAGCACGCGAGCCACCGCGCCGGCGGTGTAGGCGATGATGCGGCTGCCGCCTGGTGAGCCTGCGACCAGTGCCGGACTGCCGTCGGCATTGAAGACAATCACCGGTGACATTGACGACCGTGGCCGTTTGCCAGCCTCAACCCGATTGGCGACCGGTTTGTCGTCTCTCTCGGCCACGAACGAAAAGTCGGTCAGTTCATTGTTCAGCAGAAACCCGCGGACCATCAGGTGAGAGCCAAACGCCGCCTCCACCGTCATGGTCATGGAGACGATATTGCCGTCGCCATCAACCACAGACAGATGGGAGGTGCCGGCCTCCAGCACGCCGGAATGCGGCGACCATTCCAACCCACCCTGACGCTCAGGCGGTTGACCGGCCTCTATCTTGCTAAGCGCTGAGCCCGAGGAAATTAGCGCTGCGCGCCCATCCAAATACGCACGGTTCAGTAGACCCTCAACCGGCTGCGGCACGAAATCCGGGTCGGCCATGTAGTGGTTGCGATCGGCGAATGCGACCTTGCTCACCTCGGCAAACAGGTGGGCCCAGGCGGCAGAGCCAGGGTCCAGGTCGTGTAGGTCGAGCCGCTCCGCCAT
>CALKDI010000266.1 GCA_938084065.1 uncultured Alphaproteobacteria bacterium | reverse complement strand
CACTGGCAGGCCCAGATGCATCGAGCCGCCTTTGCCCGGCGACGTACCGCCGACCATGCGGGTGCCGTAGGCAATCGCCTGCTCGGAATGGAAGCTGCCTTGCTTGCCGGTAAAGCCCTGGCAGATGACCTTGGTATCTTTGTTAATCAGAACGCCCATCAGCGTGCCTCCTTGGCAGCAGAGACGACTTTTTCAGCGGCATCCGCCAGATTGTCTGCCGGGATGATGGCCAGGCCGGAGGTTTTGAGGATCTCCTTGCCTTTTTCCACGTTGGTACCCTCTAGGCGGACAACCAACGGGATTTGCAAATTCATGCCTTTAGCTGCGGCGACCACGCCATCCGCGATCACATCGCAGCGGGCGATACCACCGAAGATGTTGATCAGGATCGCCTCGACCTTTGGCGCCGACATGATGATCTTGAACGCGGCTTCCACTGTTTCCTTGTTGGCGTTGCCGCCCACATCCAGGAAATTCGCCGGCTCCTCACCATACAGCTTGATGATGTCCATGGTGGCCATGGCAAGGCCTGCGCCATTGACCATGCAACCGATAGTGCCATCGAGCGCCACATAGTTGAGGGCGTATTTCTGCGCCTCCAGCTCCAGCGCATTTTCTTCCGTGTCGTCGCGCATGGCGGCGATATCCGCATGGCGATAGAGCGCGTTGTCGTCAAAATTCATCTTGGCGTCGAGCGCTATGACGTCGCCAGCCCCGGTCACAACCATCGGGTTGATCTCCACCATGCTGGCGTCCAGCTCGACAAAGGCCTTGTACATGGCATTCAGGAACTTGGCCGCGCTTTTGACCTGCGCGCCCTCAAGGCCGAGGGCAAAGGCGACCCGGTTGCAATGGAATGCTTGCAAGCCGGTCACGGGATCAATGGCAAGCGAGAGGATTTTCTCTGGCGAATGTTCGGCCACTTCCTCGATATCCATGCCGCCTTCGGTAGAGGCGATGATATTGATGCGCTTGCTGTCGCGATCAACCAGCAGCGAGAGATACAACTCGCGGGCAATATCGCAGCCGTCCTCGACATAGACGCGGCCAACTTCTTTGCCTTCCGGCCCGGTCTGGTGGGTGACCAAAGTCATGCCCAGCATGCGAGTGGCTTCGGCGCGGACGTCAGCGGTGGATTTGACCACCTTGACGCCGCCGCCCTTGCCGCGACCGCCAGCGTGGATCTGAGACTTGACGACCCAAACGGGGCCGCCAAGTTCCTCGGCAGCTTTTACGGCGTCATCGACCGTGAACGCGACGCCGCCTTTTGGTACGGGTACGCCGTACTGGGCCAGTAGTTGCTTGGCTTGATATTCGTGAATATTCATCGCGTCGCTCAAATTCCTCGGGTTAGGACACCTAATGGATTAGCGTTTCCACCTAAGCCCCGCGTTGGGCCGGTTCTAAGCCGGCCCTTATCCGAGGGGAACGTCACAATGATGAAGCCGGCGAACTAGGCGCCAGCTTCGTCACGCATTTTGGTTGCCAAAGCTGACAATTCGGTTACCGCAGCAACCGAGTGGTCGAACGCGGCTTTGTCTGCGCCTTCCAACGGCACTTCGACAATTTTCTCGACGCCATTGGCACCGATAACAACCGGCACGCCAACATAAAGGCCGTTAACACCATATTCACCGCTCAGGTAAGCAGCGCAGGGCAGCAGGCGGCGTTTGTCTTTCAGATAGCTCTCTGCCATCTGGATCGCCGAAGATGCCGGAGCGTAGAAGGCCGAGCCGGTTTTCAGCAGGCCGACGATCTCCGCACCGCCATCGCGGGTGCGCTGGATGATGCTGTCGATCTTCTCTTGCGTCGACCAACCCATCTTGACCAGTTCTGGCACCGGGATACCAGCGACGGTGGAATAGTTGATCAACGGAACCATCGTATCGCCATGGCCGCCCAGCACGAACGCGTTCACGTCCTCAACCGAGACGTTGAATTCCTGGGCCAAGAACAGGCGGAAGCGGGCGCTATCCAACACGCCGGCCATGCCGACGACCTTGTTGGTCGGCAGACCACAAGCCTGCTGCAGGATGCCCACCATCGCGTCCAGCGGGTTGGTGATGCAGATGACGAAGGCGCCAGGGCAGTGCTCTTTGATGCCTGCACCGACAGAACCCATAACCTTGGTATTGATGCCAATCAGGTCGTCGCGGCTCATACCTGGCTTGCGGGCAATACCCGCGGTGACGATGACGACATCCGCGTCCTTCAGGTCGGCATAGTCGTTCGTGCCGCTCATGTCAGAATCGAAACCTTCGACCGGCGCGCTTTGCGCCAGGTCCAGGGTCTTGCCCTGGGGCAGTCCGTCGACGATGTCGAACATGACGACATCGCCCAAATCTTTGAGGCCAACCAAATGGGCCAGAGTACCGCCGATATTGCCGGCACCGATGAGAGCAATCTTATTGCGAGCCATGGGAAATCCTTCAACCAAGTCATACGAGAAGCCCGACACAAACCCTGTGTCGAGCGCTGGCGCGTTTCCTACGCCTAACGTAGTTAAGGGGCAACCCTACAAAGGTTTACGTTGGTGCATCGGCAGCACCATCATCGGCGGGCTCCTCCGCGTTCCACGGATCCAGGCCATAGGCCATCGGCGTCGTGCTAGACAGCGAAACAAAGCTTGTTTTGTCATCTGATGCCACAGCTTGGCGGGCAAGCATGCGGTAGAGCGCTAAGAGCATGAGCGCGCCACCAATCGCGCCCGTATAGGCAAACAGGGCGTAAGGGCCGACGATATCCATTGCTGCTGATGCGAAATACGGGCCAACAATCGCGCCGACGCCAAACGCCAGCAGCAAACCAGCACCGACCGCAATGGCATCGACCCCGCCGACATAGTCATTGGTGTGCGCCACACCCAGCGAATACAGCGCCGCTGTGGCACCACCCATGATACCGCCCGCCACAACCAAACTCACGAGACTTTGATCGCCGGCCAGCAGTAAGGCGCTGGTCGCAAGGATCGCGCCGGCGGCCAGCGCGATGACCCAGCGCCGGTCAATCCGATCCGACAGCCAGCCCAGCGGCCAGTTGAGAATCAGTCCGCCGCCAATGACGGAGGACATGAACACCGCGATGCCGCCAGTATCCAAGCCACTGCTGCTAGCAAAATACGGAAAGAGGCCGAACATCGCGCCTGTCAGGCCGCCAGCCGCGACGGTAGCAGCGATGCCAACCGGCGAAATCCGCAGCAAATCCATCAGGCGAAGCCGAGCCATCGGTGGCAGAATAGGTTGGGCTTGAACGGTGAAGACCATAGGCTGTACCGCCAGCATCATGGCGATAGCCGCAACGGAAAACACCTCGTAGGAGCCAATATCAAACACGCCCAACAGCGCTTGACCGCTGGTCATGCCGACATAGGCAACAACCATATAAGCACCGAACACCGAGCCGCGGGTTGTGTTATCCGCCTCGATATTCAGCCAGCTTTCCAGTATCAGCAGCGCCAGGGCAATCGAAAAGCCGCCAACAAACCGTAACGCCATCCAGGCGAACGGATCGGATACCACCGGAACTAACAATACGCTAATTGCGGCCAATGTGACCGTAGCGGCAAAGCCGCGTATGTGCCCTGTCCGCTGCAACAATCGGCTGCCGAAACGAGAGCCGACCACCATGCCAACAAAATACGCGGTCGTGACCAATCCAGCTATCTGTGCTGAGGCTCCCAATTGCGCCAGCCGCGCCGACAGAATCGTGCTGGTCAGGCCGTGGCCCGTCATCAGAAATAATGCGGCCAGCAGTACGGGCCGGAAGGGTCCAAGCGCTTGCAGCATCGCGCGGTCTCCTTCCGGCTGGGTGCGGGCTATTCCTTGTGGTGTGCCGCGATATAGTCGTCCGCCTGCATCTCCATCAAGCGTGACACAGTGCGCTGAAACGCGAACGCGGTATCGCCCTCTGGACTTAGCGCGAGCGGCAGGGCTTCCGCCGAGCAGACGAACTTGGTTTTGGCTTCGTAGAGCGCGTCAATCAGGGTGACGAAGCGCTTGGATTCGTTGCGTTTCTCTGGGGGTAGCAGCGGAATGCCCGACAAGATCACCGTATGAAAATGTGCGGCGATGGCGAGATAGTCTGCCGCACCCAATGGCCGGGAGCACAACTCGTCAAAGGTGAAGCGGGCGACCCCTTTGGCCGTCACCGGCGCCTCCAACTCGCGACCGCGTACCTTGAGGGTTTCCGCGTGCGGTGGCGCATCGTCTGTCAGGTCGCTGAATGCCAGGTCCAGCGCTGCCGCAGCGGCATCATCCAACGGTGTGTGATAGGTGCGCCGGCCCATTAGGCGGTCCAGCCGGTAGTCAGTCTCTGATGTCAGTTCGTAGACGTCGAGTTTTTGCAGGACCAGGTCGATGAACGGCAGGAACCGCTCGCGCTGCAGGCCGTCCTTGTACAGGTTCTGCGGCACAACGTTGGAGGTGGCCACGACCACTACGCCATGGGAGAACAGTGCTTCAAACAGCCGGGCTAGGATCATCGCATCTGCGATGTTCTCCACCTGGAATTCATCGAAGGCCAGCAACGTCGCCTGCTCGGCAATGCCGCGGGCGATATCGGGGATGGGATCGCCGTCCGCCCCGCCTTTGCGCCTTGCGTGCGCCCGCTCCTGCACCTCCTGCATGAAAGCGTGGAAGTGGACCCGCCGTTTGCGGGCGACGGGGGCGGTATCGAAGAACAGGTCCATGATCATCGACTTGCCGCGGCCAACCGGCCCATAGATATAGAGCCCCCGCGGCGGTGGCGGCGGCTCCACCTTCTTGGCACCAAAACCCAACCGCCCCAGCAACCCTTTCGGCTCCGGCGTCGGCGGCGCCAGGGTGTAGCTATGGAGGGCGTCGTGAAGCACCTGCAGGCGCTCGGCAGCGGCGCGCTGCACCGGGTCGGGACGCAATTCGCCTGAGTCAAGCAGGGCGTCTAGCGCCGCAATTGGCCCGTCGCGCAGCGAATCCTGGGTCAGGTGCCGAGATATTGACGTATTAGGCTGCAAACACTCGCTCCATCTCGCGGCGGAAGGCGATGGTAGGGTCATCGGCATTGAAATTCACGTCGTCCCAGGAAATCAACTCCCCCTCAGCAATATCCCGTTTCAGCGTCATGCCGTGGGCGAGGCCGATAGGCAGGCCGCCCATCTTTAGCGAGTCCATCGCCGGCATCAACTTGCCCCAGACCGTGTAGCCGCCTTCGCCGTCCAATTCCTTACCCGCCTGCATGTCAAACTTGGCTGTTGCCACCACATCGCCGCGGAATTCTTCGGAGCAGCCTGTAGGCTCGCCCCGCAGGCCGACGCTAGCGACCGAGATGCCCAACTCCAGCCCAATCAGGTGATAGGGCCGCCAAAGCGAGGCGTAGCGTCCGCTGACATCCGTCAGCACGCCATATTGGCTGAAGCATTCCTTCACATAATCTGTGTCGCCATCGAAGGTGACGTAGACGCCCCAGCGCAGATCATCGACCAACGGCTTGCCATCCCGATCTTCGCTGGCCACGACCTCGACCATGCCACGGCCTTCCAGCAGGCCGCCGTCCTCGCGCGGGATGAGCTTTTGCGCGAACTGGTTAAAGCCCACCGCCGGGAACATCAGCCCGTCGCGCGGAGCATTCAGCCCGCAGGCATTCGCCACCGCCGCCATCTCGATGCCAGACTTGGTGCCGTCCAGAAAGCTGTTGAACATTTGCGGGTTGAGCCGCCCGGACTGCG
Organism: uncultured Alphaproteobacteria bacterium; assembly: GCA_938084065.1. Taxonomy (GTDB): domain Bacteria; phylum Pseudomonadota; class Alphaproteobacteria; order Bin95; family Bin95; genus JACKII01. The sequence goes on along the minus strand of CALKDI010000266.1, from coordinate 13,162 downwards.
CGTCCGCAGCGCTGATGCCGTAATGATCCCAGACCGTCGCCGGCGTCGACTGATGAAAGCGCGGCTGGTAGCGCGTGCCCTTGCCGGCCGCGACTACCTCTAGCCCGATGGCCCTGGCCCAATCCACCTGCTCCGAAATCAGCGCTGGCTGGTCGCCATAAGCAAGGGAGTACACCAGTCCGGCATCCCGCGCCTTCTTCGCCAGCAGCGGCCCGGCCAGCACGTCGGCCTCAACATTGACCATTACGATGTGGCGGCCCTGCTGGAACGCCTCCAGCGCATGCCGGATGCCGGCAGCGGGGTTGCCGGTCGCCTCAACGATCACGTCCAGGCCCGGCGCAGCAATCATCGCCAGCGAGTCACTGGTGACATGGCAGCTGCCGGACGCATAGGCCTCTTCAAAACTGCGGGCGGCATATTGCTCCGCCGGCCAATGCACATGGGCGAGCGATTCCTTGGCCCGCGCCACGTCCAGATCGGCCACGGCCATCACATGCAGGCCGCGCGTGCGGTAGGCCTGGGACAGAAACATGGAGCCGAACTTGCCAGCGCCAATGACGCCAACGCGCAGAGGATTGCCAGCATCGGCACGAGCGGCCAGGAGGCGGGAGAGGTTCATCACACTACCATTCAGTGACAGACTGTTCGCACCGGGTGGTAAGGCCAAGTGCGGCAGCGAACAAGCCCCTTTGCCGGCGCGCGGACGCTGGCAGCCGTCTGCAGTGCGGGCTTGCCGGCATGATTGGCCGCCGCTAAGTCTTGCCTCATGGATCAGAAGCGCGACCGCGGCAAGCGCGGCTATCATCATGGCAATCTGCGTGAGGCCCTGCTGTTTGCCGCCATCGGTCTGATTGCCGATAAGGGCTTGCAGGGCTTTACCTTTGCTGATGCCGCGCGGGCTGCCGGCGTATCTCCGGCTGCGCCCTACCGCCATTTTGCTGATCGTGACGCTCTGTTGGCGGAAATCGCGCGCTACGGCTTTGAGCGTTTCGCCGACCAGCTGGAGGCCGCCTGGGACCGCGGCCAGCCCAGCCCGTTTGCAGCGCTGGAGGCCGTGGGCCAAGCCTATCTGACATTTGCCCGTGAAGAGCGCCCATTGTTTTCCGCCATGTTCCAGGCCGGCCTGCCGGACGAGCCGGGCTTGCGTGCCTCCGCCGACCGGGCATTTGCCGTGCTGCAAAGCGCCTGCCAAGCCTTGGCCGAAACCTTGCCTGCAGCCAAACGCCCGCCCGTACGCATGATGAGCTATCACGTCTGGGCGCTGAGCCACGGGGTGGTCGAGTTGTTCAACGATCCAACGTCACGACGCGCGCCGATGGAAGCATCGGAGCTGTTGGAGTCCGGTATTCTGATCTATTTGCGTGGGCTGGGTCTGATTCCCGACCTTTGAATTCAAAAATTTTCGTCCAGTCCATATTGACTCCCCGCCAGGCTCTCCTATTTATGTAAATGTGATTAACATTCACATCTGAAGGAAGCGAACCAATGGAGCGCGTTACAAATTGGCTGAAGCGGGTTGAGGGGCACCTCGACGGATGGGGCAAGGCCGCATGGATCGCCGCTTTTGTTCTGGGCTTCATCCTGTTTTGGCCGATTGGCCTTGCGATTCTGGGCTACACACTCTGGAGTGGACGAATGGGCTGCTGGAAAAACCGCCGCAAACACACGAGCCGTGCTAGCGGCAGCACGGGCAACACCGCCTTTGACGACTACCGCGCAGAGACATTGCGCCGTCTCGAGGATGAGCAAGACGAGTTCAAGGGCTTCCTCGACCGCTTGCGCCGCGCCAAGGACAAGGCCGAGCTGGACGAGTTCCTGGCTCAACGTCGCCGCGGCACTGGCCCGGAAGGCAATCCACAGGCGGCCTAGTCTGATCGCCAGACTTGCCCATTAAGCGAGCGGCCCCGCACCCAGCGGGGCCGTTTTGCTGTCTGCGGAGGCTACTTGCCCACCACCTTGGCGAACTGATCCAGCGTTGCTGGCTTGAAGTCTGGCAGAACGAAGATGGCATCGTCATAGCCGAGTTCGACCAGGCGGAGGTAACGCTCACGCGCCGTATCCGTATCGCAGCGCAGGTTGAACGGGGTGTCGTCCGTCAGTTCCTGGGTGGGTGCGGTGAAGTCGATCTGGATGTTGGTGACAATGGCGCGTTTGCCGCCGGCGGCGCGGTAGCGGCCGATGCCGTCCTGCAACTTGCCATAGGTGGACTTGGCGCCGGACGCGATCCAGCCGTTGTACTCTTTGGCGGCCTTCGGAATCCAGGTCTTGCCGGCCCAGGAGCCGATCAGGATTGGCGGTCCGCCATGCGCCTCTGGCCAGACCGACAGTGTCAGGCCGTTCACCGGCTCGTTGCGCCAGATCTGCTGCAATAGGGGCAGAGTCTGCTCCATATCAGCCATCCGTTGGCTGAAATCGAGGCCAGCGAAATCGAAGTCGGTTTTGGTTGAGCCAGCGCCGACGCCCAGGCTAAATCGCCCCTCGCACATCAGGTGCGTGGTCAGGATGCGGTGGGCCAAATCCACCGGGCGGCGCAGCGGGATTTGCAGGATGCAGGTGCCAACCTCAATCTTCTCGGTTACGCTGGCAGCCAACGTGGCGGCGATCAGCGGGTCCGGCAGGATATCGCCGCGGCCCATGGCGTCGAAGAACCAGAGGCCGTCATAGCCGGCAGCCTCGACCGCTTTGGCCGACTGTACCAGCACGGAGCGGGTGAGATTTTGGCGATCCTCTGGGAGGAATCCGAGTCCGATACGCATTTTGGGGGGTTATCCTTTGAACGGCGCGCCGTCGAAGCGCTCTAGTCTAACAATATCTTCCATTGGGCGGCGGCGCAGCTTGGAGAGCTGCTTTTCCGGCTTGCCCAGCGGCACTATCGCGGCAATCGCCACGTGCGACGGGATGTTCAGCGCCTTTTGCAAGGCGGGCTCCTGGGCAATCGCCAGGGTGGTGATGGTGCCGCCATAGCCCTCGTTGCGGGCTGCCAGCAGGGTGTTCCAGACGAACGGATAGATTGAGCCGCCGGAGATAACGCCGATGCGGTCCAGGTTCTTATCGGTGGAGGCCAGCACTTGCAGGTCGACGCAGAAGACCAGGACTACAGGGGCTTTCTTGGCTGGCTCTGTCAGGTGCGGAGGCACCTCGGTCGCGGCTTCGACTTCGGGAGTGACCTTGGTCGGGTGGACCGTGTTCCAGGGGCTCTCACCCGCCTTGTTCTGGGCGGTGTAAAGCTTGCCGGCTGGGCGAGCCGCCTCCCCCAGCATCTCCTTGGTCGCCTGATCGCGCACGACGATGACGAAATTGCCCTGGCGGTTGCCGCCAGACGGCGCAAACCGGGCGTTCTCGAACATGCGGGCCAGCGCCGCGTCGGGAACATCGTCATCGGTAAAGGTACGGCACGCAAAGGTGGTGCGCATGACATCGTAGAGGTCCATGGAGGTGCTCCCAGAGCGGCAGAGATGGCAATAGGATCTTGTTATGCCGGGAAATGCCGGGGCGGGCTAGAGGGCGTTGCAATTCAGTGATTTGGGGCAAAAACCAAACAGGATGCTTCTGTGGCGTTGTCGCACCGCGATGATGGATGCAATACTGGTGGCCGAATATAATCCACCGTTTGGATGCCTGTTTTAAGGTCCACACAAGAGGATATGCCCATGAAAGTCGGAACCGATATCAGCGTGTTGGCGCAAGAAGGCCGTCCGGATGCTGCCGTGTTGGCGGAACACCTCGCCCTGGCCGATCTGGCAGAGCCGCTGGGCTTTGACTCGCTGTTTGGTCTGGAGCATCACTTCACCGGCTATTCCATGTCGCCGAGCCCGCTGCAATTGCTCAGCTATTACGCGGCCAAGACCAGCCGCATCACGCTGGGTACCTGTGTGATTGTGCTGCCCTGGCACGATCCGATCCGGGTGGCGGAGCAGATTGCCTATCTGGACCTGCTCTGCGGCGGGCGCTGCATGTTCGGCTTCGGGCGCGGTGCGGCGACCAAGGAATACGAAGGCTTCCGCATCCCGATGGAGGAGGCCCGCCCGCGCTTTGCCGAAAGCGCCCAGCTCATCACCAAAGCCCTGCGCGACGAAGTGTTTGAGTGGGACGGTGAGTATTATCAGATCCCGAAAATGTCGATCCGGCCTAGGCCGATGTCGCATCCGGAACGGCGTTTCTACGCCTCGTCCGTCAGCCCGGAATCAGCGGAGATCATGGCCAAGCTCGGCTTTGGCATGATGGTGATCATGCAGAACGAGTGGAAAAAAGCGGCGGAGGATATCAAAACCTACCGTGACATGGCGATTAGCGTCGGCCACACGCCCACCCCGCCGGTGATCCTGACCAATGTCTCCTGCGCCGACAGCCGGGAGGAGGCGCACGAGCGCGCGCTGCAGTATCTGGGCGCGAAATGGGACAGCATCGACGACCACTACAATTTCTCAGATGGGCATTTGGCGAACGTCAAAGGCTATGAGAGCTACGGCAAAACCGCCAAGACCTACGCCAAGATGAAAGATCCCGAAGTTCGTAAGAAGATGACGGACTTCTATGTCTCAATTCAGATCGTCGGCACGCCGGACGATTGCATCCAGCAGATGGGCGAACTGCAAAAGCTGACCGGCTCCGACCACATGGTCTGCGACTTCTCCTATGGCGGCATGCCCCACCATGAGGGCGAGCTGAACATGCGCCTGTTCGCCAAGGATGTGATGCCAGTGCTGCAGCGGGATACGGCCTTCGCTAGCCCGACCGCGGTTGCGGAGCCAAGGCAGGAAACTGGAAACGCCGACGTCTTCGCGCCGGCGTGATGGCATTTTCTTCTCCATCCGCCGTCATTGCGAGGCGCAGCCGAAGCAACCCAGGGGGACTGAGGCTAGGTCCCCTGGGTTGCTTCGTCGCCTCCGGCTTCTCGCAATGACGGCGGATGGAGGGACATACGAACCTAGAAATTGAGAGGAAAACCCATGGACTGGCAAAACAAAGTCACTGTCGTTACCGGCGGCGCATCCGGCATTGGCGCTGCTTGCTGCCGCAATTTTGCGGCGCGCGGCGCTAAGGTCGTCGTGGCGGACCTGAATGCCGAGGGTGCCAAGGCCGTCGCGGCGGAGTTCGGTGGCCTCGGCGTCGGTTGCGACGTTGGCAAAGAGGATGAGATCAACGCCCTGGTCAAAGCGGCGGAGGATCATTTCGGCCCCATCGACGTGATGTTCAACAATGCCGGCATCAACTCCGGTCGCGAGATCCTGAACACACCGCTGCAGGTGTGGGAGGACCAGGGGAATGTCAACGTCATGGCGCATGTCTATGCGGTGCGCGCCGTGCTGCCGGGTATGATCGAGCGTGGCTCCGGCTATCTGATCCATACTGCCAGCATGGCCGGCATTCTGATGTCGAACGGCAACCTGCCCTACACCGTGTCCAAGCATGCCGTGGTCGGGTTGGCTGAGTACCTTTCAGTCACCCACCACAACGAAGGTATCCGCGTCTCTTGCCTGGCACCTTTGGGGGTGCGCACGCCGATGCTGGGCGACACCAGCAAGCCTTTCGCCAGCAGCGCCGTCGGCCCAGTGAAAGAGCCGGAGGATGTGGCTGAGATGGTCGCGGCCGCGGTTGAGGACGAGCGCTTCCTGATCCTGACCGACGAGCTAGCGCAAAAGTGGATGGAAGGCAAAACCGGCGATCTGGAGCGCTGGCTGCGTGGCATGCGCCGCCTGAACGACAAGATCGAAAGCATGGGCGGGCGGGACGCGCAGTAGAGCTGCGAATGACACCCGAGGTGGATTTTTATGCTTCCTTTCGCTCCGCTCTTCGCCCTTCGACAGGCTCAGGGTGAAGAGGGAGCTCTCGCGCCGGCGGCCTAACCCAGCAAGCGCGCCCGCAATTCCACCGCTAACTCATCCCAAGTTTCGGCTTGGTGGTGGGCGGTGGGGATGTGGCCTTGGAGGGCGCGCAGGCGGGGGTGGCTGGAGAAATGCAGCCGGTGGACGGCCTCTGCGTGTTCAGCGACGCTTTCGTGGTGGTGGCCGATATCGTCGATGAAGGCTGCCGGTGCCTGCACCGAGGCTGCTAGCGCCCGCACGGTCGGGCCTTTTAGCCCTGCGTTGGCGACAATTGGATAGGACATGCCGTGCCGCACCAAGGCTCGTGCCCTATCATCCCGTTGCGCCAGCGGCAGGTTCGAGAGCACCAGCACTTGCACGCCGTCATCGCTGAGCGCCTGTAATGCGGCTGCTGCGCCCTCTACCGGAGGGATGGTCTCCGTCCGCTCGGCAAAGAAGGTGTTGATCAGGCTGCGCACTTCCGGCGGAGAGAGCGCGGTGTGGTCGCTGGGGCGGCGGATGTTGCCGGTCAGCGCAAAGGTCTTCCAGTCATAGTAATGGCCCTGCTCCTCCACATAGCCAACGAAGGCCAGCATGAAGTCAAACAGCACCTCGTCGGCGTCGGAGATCAGCAATGGCCGGTTGGGGTCCAGGCGGAGTTCAGCCAGTTGTGGGGCAACGTCGGGGTGAATGTCGCTCATGCGTCTTTGTCTTTCTGGCCGATTTCGCTAGGGCTAATGTCTTTGGAAGGGCCGCTTGGCCGGGTCACAATCCATACCGATACGGTCGCCAACGTCAGGGCGATCACGACCAGGACCCAGGTCGGGATGGTGTCGCGTTGCAGCAGGCCAAACATCGCAAGCCCCATCGCCAGCACCGCCATGACCTTGGCCCACTTTGGGATAGCGCCGTGCTGTTGCCAGTCTTGCAATAGCGGCCCGAATAGGCGGTTGTTGTAGAGCCAAGCATGCAGACGCACGCTGGAGCGGCCAAACGCCCAGGCGGCGACCAGGAGAAACGGCACCGTTGGCAACAGAGGCAGGAATGCGCCCAGCGCCGCCAGTCCGACGGCGGTCCAGCCGACGCCCAGCAGCAGCCATTTGACGGGGCCGGTCAGTGGACGGGCCATGGTATTCAGACCCTCTGCTGACCGTCGGTTAGGTGGCTCAAGCGCTTTGGCTGCCGAAGGCCTCGACGAATTTGTCCACATCCGGGCGTTTCTTAGTTGGAACCGTATCCGACGGCGTGCCCAGATAGAGGAAGGAAACGATAGCGTCCTCTTCCTTCAGGCCGAAGAAGGCCTTCACGTGTGGATCGTAGGCGTTGTCGCCGGTTAGCATGACGCTGCCAAAGCCTTTGGCCTGAGCTGCCAGCTGCAAAGCGAGTGCAGCCTGCCCGGCGGAGACGATTTGCTCCACATGCGGCACCTTCGGGTGTTTTTTGGTGCGGGCCAGCACGGCCACCACTACTGGTGTGCGCATGGCACGGCCACGCTCGGCTTCAATGGATTCTTCCGCGGCGTCGGGTTTACGCGCCTTCAGGGCGTCGACAAACACCTCGCCCATTTTCGCCCGGTCATCGCCGCGCAGCACAACGAAGCGCCAAGGGCGGACCATACCATGGTCCGGCACGCGGGTGGCAGCCTCGAACATCTCGGCCAAATCGGCGTCACTCGGGCCCGGTTCGGCCATAAAGCGGGGCAGGGTGGAGGTGCGGTCTTTCAGTAGGGTGAGGGCATCCATGGGCTTCAATCCTTCGGGCAAGGAAACTTGAGATTAGGCACTATCATCGCCGGAATCGCGGAAAGGGCAATGGGGGGCAAGAATTGGGAAGCTGACTTGAGGGACCATGTCCGATCAGAAGGGCAAATCTTTAACCGGCGGTATTGGTCTCGTATTGCGGTCTTCGTCTATGGCGACGAAGATAAAGCGACCCTCAGTGACTTTCTCGCGGGAGCCCAGGCGGTTGCGGAGCGCCCAGGCCTCCAGTCGAATTGTCATGGAGGTTCGTCCGGTCTTTTCGACCTCCGCATAGACGCACATGACATCGCCAACATAGACGGGGCGGATGAAGCTCATCGCGTCGATAGCCACTGTCGCCACCCGTCCCTGTGCACGGTGGCCGGCGGCGATTCCAGCAGCGATGTCCATTTGCGAAAGCACCCAGCCGCCAAAGATATCGCCACTGGGGTTGGCATCGCCAGGCATCGCAAGCGTGCGGGTCGTCAGATCGCCGCGGGGCTTTTCTTCGGTTTCGCTCATCTGGATCACCCTTGCTGTTTTTTCCGGTGAGATGCTAACGGCTCGTGAACCGGGTGAGCCCAGTCTACCCTTTCAGCGGGTGCGGACATAGGGGGCTTTTGCTCCCGAGGCTGAACATCGGTGCATGGTCTTTGGTTTGAAGACTGTGTAATAATAGGGAATATCCCAAACGCTGCGGTATTTGCTCATGCCCTCCCAGACCACCCCGCCGAAAGGTCCCCTATCCGGGGTCCGTGTTATCGACCTGACCACTGTCATGTTCGGCCCCTATTGCACCCAGATCATGGGTGAGATGGGCGCGGACATCGTTAAGGTGGAGGGGCCGGAAGGCGATATCTCGCGGCAGGTGGGGCCGTCGCGGCATCCTGGCATGTCAGCAGCATTCCTGATTAAGGGCCGCAACAAGCGCTCTGTTGTGCTGGACCTGAAACAGCCAGCGGCGCGGGAGGCGCTCTACAAGCTGTGTGAGACGGCGGACGTCTTTATTCACAATATGCGGCCCAAAGCCGCCGCCCGGTTGGGCATCGGCTATGAGGATATTGAGAAGGTTCGGCCCGACATTGTCTATTGCAACGCCATCGGCTTTGGCCCTGAGGGCCCCTATGCGGACAAGCCCGCCTATGACGATCTGATCCAGGGCCTCTCCGGCCTGGCAGCGCTGACCGGCATGGTGACAGGCGAGCCACGGTTCGCACCCAGCGTTGTGGCCGACAAGACCAGCGGCCTGTTCGCGCTTTACTCCATCTGCATGGGCCTGTTCCACCGCGAACGCTCCGGCGAGGGCCAGCGCATCGACGTGCCAATGTTCGAGAGCTTTGCTAGCTTCGTCATCAACGAGCATATGCAGGAGCGCTTCTTCGAGCCGCCGAAGGGGGAGGCGGGCTATGTGCGGCTGCTCAGCCCGTACCGTCGCCCGCATAAGACCGCTGACGGCTATATCTGCATGATGCCGTACTCGACCAAGCATTGGGTCACGTTCTTCAACCTGGCAGGCCGACCGGACCTGGCCGAAGACGAGCGTTTCCAGACCATGCCTGGCCGCACCCAGAATATCGGTGAGTTGTACGAGCACCTGGCCAATATCATGCCAGGCCGCACCACCGCCGATTGGCTGGAGGTGCTGTCCGCGGCTGACGTGCCGGCAGCACCTATGAACACACCGGAAGATCTGTTCACGGACCCGCACCTGACCGCCGTCGGCATGTTCCCCGAGAGCGTGCACCCGAGCGAAGGCAAGGTCCGGCATATAAAGGTTCCCGTAACCTTCTCCAAAACGCCGGGCGGCTTGACTCGTCACGCGCCGCGGCTGGGCGAGCACAGCCTGGACCTGCTGCGCGAGGCCGGTCTGACCGAGGCGGAGATTGAGGCTTTGTTGGCAGCGCGGGCAACGTCGCAAGCAGACCCACTTTGATATTGGGCGCATTGGTGCGCAGGCTCGCTTGCGTGTGTCGATGTCGGATAAGCGCAAACTAACGTCATGACCCAACCAGTGCCAGAAACAACGATCCAGGTTGCACGCCAACGGTTCAAGCTGCGGGTCTGGATTCGCACGCGACTGTGGGCCCAGGTGATCGCCGGGATGGTGCTGGGCTTTGGTCTAGGGCTGGTCCTGAGCGACAGCACCGGTCTGGTAACGCCAGATATGGCAGAGCTAATCGGCCTGTGGCTGGCATTGCCGGGGCAAATTTTTCTGGCGTTAATAGCCATGGTCCTGGTTCCCCTGATCTTCGCTTCTATTGTCGGCGGCCTCAACGGCGCAGGGTCTGGTGAGGAATTGCGGGCCGTGGGCTTACGACTTGCGGCCTTTATTCTGCTGACTACCAGCGTTGCTGCCGCATTCGGTGTAGCCTTGGCAAAATGGCTCCAGCCCGGCGCAGCACTGCGGATGCTTGGTGCGGCGCTGCCGACGCCCAACAATGGAGGCACGGCAACAGAGTCTGCAGCTTCCAAACCTATGGAACAGTTGCCGCATCTGATTGCAGATATCCTGCCGACCAACCCAACAGCTTCCATCGTTCAGGGAGACATGCTGGCAGTCGTTGTCCTGGCCTTGCTGGTCGGGATCTCTGTAACCCAGGTTGACCGCGCGAGGGTCGAGCCATTTCTGGCGTTGATGGATGCGCTGCTTTCGATTGCGATGAACATCGTTAAGTGGGCGATGTTTTTGGCACCGATTGCCGTCTTTGGCCTGATGGCGCAATTGGTGATGCGCATTGGTGTCGAGACTCTGATCGGTATCTCTGGGTATGTGCTGACAGTGCTGTTCGGCCTTGGATTGCTGCTGACGCTGTATCTCGCGATTGTCTGGATTATTGGCTCAGTCAGCCCGGGCCGATTTGTTCGAATGGCGGGCGGAAATCTTTTGCTGGCGTTTTCGACCTCCAGTTCTTCAGCCGTGATGCCGCTGACCATCCAAACGTCTCGCCAATTGGGTGTGCCTGAGAGCATTGCCAATCTGGTGATCCCGTTGGGTGCGACCATGAATATGGCCGGCACAGCGCTCTATCAGGCGGTGGCCATTCTGTTTCTGGCGCAACTGGCCGGGGTAGAGCTATCAGTTACACAAACATTTGTGGTCACAGGAACCCTGGTAGCCTCAAGCATTGGCGCGCCGGGGACGCCGGGCGTGAGCATTGCGATCCTGATCAGTGTCGCGACCAGCATGAATATCCCCGTTGAAGGCATGGTGATCATTCTAGGGGTCGACCGATTGCTCGACATGTGCCGCACCGTTGTTAATGTAACAGGAGACCTTGTTGCGGCGGTTCTATTAGCCGATTCTGGCACGACAGACGCGGTCGCGCCGGCTTAACTCGGGTCGACGCTGTCCAACACGAACTTTATGGGACAAGGTGGATGCAGACGAAAGCAGCGGAAGCCGCCGCGCTAATCTGGCGGCATTGGCAGAACGGCAGTGTCATGGACGGTCTGCCGCCCGGCATAAAACCGGCAACGCGGGCGGAAGGGTATGCGATTCAGGCGCATCTGGAGCAGTACTCCTCTAAACCGCGGGCTGGGTGGAAGATCGCGGCGACCAGCAGAGCTGGCCAACAACATATTGGCGTCGATGGCCCGATCGCAGGTCGTCTCCAGGCGGAATTCCTGCGCGAGGACGGCGCGACCATTTCCATCACCACCAACCGCATGCGCGTTTGCGAGCCGGAGTTTGCTTTCCGCTTTGGCACGGATCTGTCAGCCCGGTCAGACGCTTACACAGTCGAAGAGGTGATGGCGGCGGTGGCTGATTTGCACTTGGCATTGGAAGTGCCGGATTCCCGCTTTTCAGATTTTGCCGCGGCGGGTGGCCCCTCGCTGATTGCGGAGGCCGCATGTGCGTGGGAATTGGTGGTGGGCTCTGCGGTACAGGCCGATTGGCGGGCGCTGGACCTGTCTCAGCATACTGTGACGGGGCATGTCGAGGGCCGCTATGAGCGAGAGGGTTCCGGCGGCAATGTGCTGGGCGACCCCAGGATTGCGCTCATGTGGCTGGTGAATGAGCTATCCGGTTTGGGGATTGACATCTGCGCCGGCGAGCTGGTCACCACCGGCGCATCCGTGCCGCCACTGGAGATAGAGCCGGGAGACCGGATTCTCGCGGATTTTGGCGTCTTGGGTCAGGTTAGTGTCAGCTTAGGCTGAGCGGGCCACCAAAACGCAGCCGACGGCAATCAGCACGGTGCCGGTTATCCGCCCTGGGGTGATCTCCTCGTGCAACAACCACGCGCCAAACGCCATGGTCACCAGGAAGCTGACCCCAACAAAGGGGTAGGCGACCGAAAGCTCCACCTTGGACAGCACCCAGAGCCACAGCATGACGCCCAGCCCGTAAATGCCCAGGCCCAATATGATCCATGGGTTGAACGCTACGCTGAGAATGGCCGCGATGCCGCCCTCCGCGATCCCCGCGGTCACGCTCGGCCCCTTCATGCCCAGCTTCAGGGCGAGTTGCGCGCAGGCAGACATGGTCACGGCAATCAGGATCAGGGCGAGCATGGACAGCGTCATAAGCGATTCTCCGAAGGGCTTGTCTTTAGCTAGCCAGGAATAACAGACCGGATAGGGCGATGGCGATCCAACTGACCCAGTCCTTTGCGGCATAGACGATGGGGTCGTCATCGACATAGCCACGCCAGGCCGATAGCCACAGCCGGCTCTGCCAGAACAGCAACAGCGGGACAATGCCCCACAGCAGCTCGCGCCGGCTGTGTAGCAGGTCCGCGGCCTCAGATTCTGCATAAAGCGCAAAGACGATGGCCGATGAAAACGTGCTGGCTACGCCCAGGGCCATCAGCAGTATGTGCTCACCCTCCGCATAGCCACGCCGACCAAAATCAGTGCCGACTTGCGATAACTCGTTGAAGCGTTTGAGCAAGGCCAATGCGAGGAACAGGAAGCTGGAAAACGACAGCAGCCAGATGGACGGAACGATGCCTGTCGCTGCTGCGCCGCCAATGATCCGCACGCAGTACAATGCTGCCAGCGCATAGACATCAACCAACGGGCGGGTTTTCAGGTACATTGAGTAACAGATCGTCAGTGCGCCGTAAGCTATCAGCACGGCGGCCAGCCATGGCTCAGCCACGACAGCAATGGGTAGTGCGGACAGCATCAATCCAGGGCCGACGGCCAAGCCCTTGATAGGCGCAATCCGGCCAGACGCAAACGCGCGGCGCTGCTTGCGCGGGTGGTGACGGTCGGCATCCAGATCGGTCAAATCGTTAAGCATATAGGTGCCGGACGCGAACAGGCCGAAGCAGACAAACGCTATGATGCCCAGCGCAATCGCTTCGAGCGACCACATCTCGCCGGCGGCGACCATCGGCACAAAGACCAAGACGTTCTTAACGCATTGATACAGTCTGGCGCCGGATATCCACGCGCGAAGCCCGGGCTTTGTGACGGGAAAGCGCCGTTCGGGCGATTTGCCTAGAGCGCTGCTGACAGCGCTGGCTGTGATCAGGGCTTACGCATGAAATTTTCCGGAGATGATTTGGGTCATATATTGGTCGTCCCAGGCGGCCTTTTTGCGCCTGGCCTTGAGGGATATCTTGGCAGTTGAGTGCTGCTTGATGAGGTTGAGGGCGATTTTTCGAAGCA
>CALKDI010000265.1 GCA_938084065.1 uncultured Alphaproteobacteria bacterium | reverse complement strand
CGCCGGCGAAATTTGCGAGAACTTCGTTTCAAATCTCTGCGTTTGGCCGGTAATCTTCCTGCTTTGAAGGGTCATTTGACCACGTGGCGGAAAAATATTCTCTGCTGTTTACGAGTTTTAGAGTTTTCACACAGTCTGTATCGCTTTAACTCCATTAGATCGGCCACCGAACCCCTGCGATAACTACTCCATCAAGCCCGCATTCCGCGGGCGATTGGAGCCAATCAGCTATGCTAAACGATCTAATTTCTGAAGCCCGGTACGCCGAAATGCGCGGCATTTGCATTCGCAGCGCCCAACGCGAGCGGGCGCTTCGCATTGGGCCGGCATACATCAAACTAGGCCGTCGCGTTTTCTACCGCCCCGAAGCAATTGAGGCTTGGGTTTTGGCGAACGAGCGGGCACAGCCGCGGGCAAACGGCGGGCGAAGCTAGCACCGGCGACGGTAGCACCCGGCACCGCATCCCGTGCGGCACTCATCCTCAAATACGGACGATCTGGCAGGTACCCTGATAGCCTACGGCTTGGACGTCCGCAGCGTCGAAGCTGATGGCGCCATCCATCGCGTCAATGACAACCAGCACGCTAAACGGCGCAACGGCCACGGCTGGTATCGTGCCGATATAGACCGCGAGACCGGGGTTTTGTTTGCTGCCTATGGATCGTGGTCACGCGGCGACGGCATCGGCGAAACACACACTTGGACAGATAGAGGCCGCGGCCAAGCTGTCACAGTAGACTGGGACGGCGTAGAGCGTGCTAGAGCCGCAAAGGCTGCCGAGCGGGCGGCAAAGACCGCCAACGCTGCCAAGGCTGCCGAGGGGCTGCTGGATGCGGCCACGGCGGCCACAGAGCATCCATACCTCACAGCCAAAGGCATACAGGCCAACGGCGCGCTAGTTGACCATGCCGGGCGGCTGCTGCTGCCAATCCGCGACTTGGCCGGCGGATTGCTGGGCCTACAAACCATCGCTACAGATGGCGATAAGCGATTCCTGAAGGGCACCGACAGGACAACGCCGGGCTGCTTTATCATTGGCGACCCGGCAGGCGCGGCCATCGTTGCCGTTGTCGAAGGCTTCGCCACCGGCGCAAGCGTCCACGAGGCGACCCGCTGGCCGGTTCTGGTTGCGTTTGATGCTGGCGGCCTTACCAAGATTGCTGCGCCGTTGCGGGCGATGCTGCCGGATGCCGTGATGGTTTTCGCCGGTGACAACGACGCGAGCGAAGTTGGCCAGACGGCGGCTAGAAAAGCCGCGGAGGCCGCTGGAGGTGTCTATACCGTCCCGCCCGCCGTTGCCACCGATTGGAACGACCATGCAGCCCTGCACGGCCTGGAGCGCGTCCGTGTTCTGCTGGCTGAGGCTGCCAAGGCAACACCCCGGACGCCACGCGATGCCAAGGGCCGATTTACCGGCGTTGGCGCGTTTGAAGTTCTGGCCGAGCCGCGCGAGCCTCTGCCGACCGCTGATGAAGCCCAGGCCGCCACTCGCACTGCCGTCACGGATTGGACGGAAGCGGCAACGGGCTGGTTTGCTTCTGCGAAGGTATATGGACCACCGCCGCCACTGCCGGTGGTGCTGATTGCGTCATCGCCCGGCGTTGGTAAATCGACCGCGACCCGCGAAATCATCGACGTGGAGGCGCTAGGCTGGCCCGGCGATGTCGTCTACCACGCGCCGACGCATCGTCTGGCGGAGGAAGCCGCGAGAGATACGCAAGGCCACGTTACGCGAGGCCGGACGGCGGAAAGCTGCAAGCGCTTCGACATGGTTGAGGATGTCGTGCGATCCGGGCTGCCGGTGACTTCGACGTTGTGCTCCCGCGTCACGCGCGATAAGCACACCGGGCAACCAAACGGACCGCCGCAGCTTTGCCCGGAATATGAATGGTGCACGACCCAAGGCCATTTCAGCCAATGGAGCGACCTGCCGAAGGAACCGCAGCTGCGCTATCGGGCGAGCGCGTATCTGGTCGCACACGGCGACGGCAGCGAGCGCCCAGAAGCCGCGCGGATCATCGACGAAACCACTTGGGGCCAGCATGTCCGCGTGCGTGACATTCCCTTAGCTGGTATGCCTCATGCCCCTTCTGGAAATCTGCGCCCCAAGTGACCCCGTAACTGCCCCCGGTGCTCTCCATTAGCAAAGCAACGGCAAGGCAGATGGCAGCCGTTAGATTTCGCATGGCGGTATCCTCGTTCCGGTGCCGACCAGGATAGGCCGATCAAGACGGCGACGGGAAGGAGTCACGAAATCCCACCACCGCCTAGTGCCAACGCGGAATTTTGGGAAACGCGCCGACAACATTATCATGGCGCCAGCAAACCCCATCAGCATTGATGCTGGTCAATTAGCAGGAGACTATTCCGGCTGGAGCTAGGCTGATGCCCGAGGGCTGCGCTCACCCTAACAAATGCGAGGCCTGTGCCTCGCTTCATTCTGCACCTGCAGCGATCCCAACCACACGTACTGACGTGATTATGAGAACAAACCGCACTATTGCATTCACGTAAAGGACCAAAATCCTATTTTAGGTTAATGTTTTGGCAAATTCACAGCAAAAATATAAAAAGACCGGCCTTCGCTATGCTGTAAAGAGACCGCCGTGGCAGCAAAGTTTAGCCCCACCCCCTGCCATACCCCCCCCCCTGCTGCATTTTGGGCATCACACTCGCCGTTTTTACTGACAGCTCACCAGTCGGTCGCCACGCGTAGCGGGACGGGCTGAAAAGGCGTTTTAAAGGCCGTACAGGGCTACCATCCTAAACGGTCATTCATCAAATTGCGATGCCCGTCGCCCCCCTATCCTTCCACATACCACCCCAACCGGCGCAGGCGCCAGCTGCTGATGCAGGTTTCGACCGCGTACGACAGCACCCAGGCAGACACGCCCACCACACCGCCGTTTAGCTCTGGGTACGCCAAGCTGACGGCACCAGCAGCAGCGGCGGTTAGGATGCGCAACACGCCGCTCGCCGCCAGCGATGTCGTCGTGCGCGCTTTGGCGAGGAGGCCGCGGAACAGTGCCGCGCAACTCCAGAACCCCGCCATAATAAAGGCGATACGCATCGCCGGCTCGCAATAGCTGGCGAGATCGGGGGGCAACCCCATGACGTCTCGCAGAATACCGTCACGTAGGGAGGTCTGGAACAGAACCAAGGCCAGGATGGTAAAACCCGCAACCAACTGGGCGGTGAACACAAACATCATCCGCACATCCTCCCGCCGCGCGACCAGGGTTTGGGCGGACTGGGCCAGGTTGCGCATCGGACCCATCAGCAGCGACACAAGCCCATGCACAACGCCGAATGCGGCAATTGCCAATTCCGCATTGCTCAACCGCCCAAGGTAGAGGCTGATGGTAAAAATCACGCCCATTTCCGCTGAGGAATTGATGATCAACGGCCAGGCAAAACGCCAATATCCTCGGAAGCTATCCTGGGCATTTTGGACGGGCGGCAGTGCCATCAGATGACGCCACGCAAAACACCAGGCAAACACGGTCTCTGAGGCCATGCACAGCACCAGAGCCGCAGCGCCTATCGCTGCGCCCTCAATCCAAAATGGCAATATAAGCAATGAGGCACCCAATGATGCCAGCCGTACCAACGTACTCCACGTAATGATGATGGTCTTGCGGTTGAGCATGAGCAGGGCAAAGGCCGTGCCGCGCAGCAACAGCACCGGCGCGCTCAAAATCAACATGCCGACAGCGGCTTGCGCTTGCGCCTGACCGGCGTCGCTCAATCCGAACCATTGACCAAACATGGCGCCGCCAAGGTCGGTCGCCATGATTAAAAAGGCCAACATCAGGGGCAGGCACAACAGAACGGCCGCAAAGCCAATCAGGCGCCGAACATCCGCTCGGCTTTTCAAGTAGGACAGGCACATAAGCGCCATGACCTCGGTCGCGCTCGTGATGGCGAAATAAAAGGTGAAGGCAGCGTTAAATGCGGCGAGCGTAACACCCGGCGTTTCGGTGCGGGCCAGAAAAGCATGAATGGCTGACTTCGAGATCATGTTGAGCTCGACCATCAGCACCAATGGGCCAAAAAAGAAATACGCATCGCGCAGACGCAGCGGTGGCCGTGCGGTCGACTCGGTTTCTGTAGGAGATTGCACAGTCTGTCCGCCGCGCTACGTCATGATCCGGCTGGTCCGGAATCGCAAAAAAAAGACGCGCCGACATACCTGCCGTCGCGCTCCGATCCTACAACAAATCCGACGAATTTACTGGCATCGATTACCGGAAATCGGACAATCGCAAATGTTGATACCATGTTCGGATTCAAAGTGGCCTTTTGCAGCCCATACAAAGACGGAACTGGTCTGACCTGGCATTTCCCATTTGGAACGCTTGCGGTCAGTTTATTGACGAAAACCTCGTCGTTCAACCCTGTTTTCGCACCCAATCGAGGGTCCAGGGCGGTGTTCGGGCTTGCTGAGTACGTGATGCCCGCGATTTTGCTGCAAAACGCCAAAATCACCACGTGTTGAGCTTTGCTGCGGCCAACGTCAGCCTCGCTGCTAAGTTTTGTCGGAGTGGCTGCCATCATGCAGCAGCCGGTATCTCAGGCGGCCCACGCAGGCCATTGATCAGGCTCAGAATGCCTTGGAAGACAGCACGTGGCAAACCAGCCTCGGCCATCTGGAAGACGGCATAGCGCGCATGTTTGACCAGTCGAGTGCCGGTCTTGATCAAGCGTTCCCTGAGCGAAGTCAGCGACCAGGATTTGATCGCCTCCGGCGTCGCGATGGTGCGCAGGAAGTTGGCGAGGTTGTAAGCCAGGGCATGAAGCTGGAGCCGCACAGCATTGGCCGCGAAGCGCATGCAGGACAGCCGCGTCCACTTCAGAGCGTACTTGCCTTCCTTGATATGCTGCTCCGCCGTTCCCCTATCATTGTAAAAGGCCAGGACCCGCTCGTTCGGCAGACTGCGGTTGGTGACGATAAATCCGATCTTTGGGAACAGTTCACCCGGATGGAACTCGATCTTGGCCACGATGCGCCGGGGCTTTGACCAGCTCTTGGCGCGATAATGGAAGCTGGTGTAGCGGCGCACGACATGGTTTGGCGGTCGGCCTCGTGGTCGTTTGGTCAGGAATGCCACCTGCTCGTGCAGCTTAGGATTTGCTTTCATGCGAATGGCGTAGTCCCAGCCCTCTGCTTCGAGCAGGTCGAACAGTCCCGGGATGGCAAAAGCTGCGTCACCCCGGAACCGTCTGCGGGTAATCGAGGGTCGTGCCTTGGCTGAATATCGGGCCAGTACCGGGCTTAGCAATTCCTTCCAGCCATCAGCGCTGTGCACGTTGCCAGGACGCAAGACACAGCGCTCCAGGTCGCCGAACTGGTTGAACACGAACAGCGGGTGCAGGCACTTCGACTGGAAATGCCCATTCCACATTGCGCCTTCCTGGTCACCGTAAACTGGGCTTTCGGAACTATCCATATCCAAGCCGATGACCTTGGACGGACGCTGAGCATGGACCGCATCGATCCAATGGCCCGAGAGGTCAGCCAGAGCGGCCAAGTTCTCAGCTTGGGTCAGGGTGGCTGTCTCGAACCGCCCCATGGCACTGGCAGACGCCGCGCCGCTCTTTACTGCCCGACCACCAATCAACTGGCGCATGACCGGATCACGGCAGAGACGGTCGGCATCGTTGACGTCCTCATAGCCTGCCAGACGAGAGAAAACCGACTGCCGCAGCAGCCCGACAAACGTGTGCCGCCCATTCTTGCCGGTACGGTGATCAGCCAGTAGGCCGCTTGCCAAGTCGGTCAGGCCAAGTGCGTCATCCAGTTCCCGATGCAGCAGCAAACCGGCGTCAGAACTGATCGCAGAACCCCGAAACAACAGTTGTACTGAGCTATCGAACCCGAGCCGCAACGGGTCCGATTTTTCTTCACCCGTTGCGTTCGCCATTTATCTGCCACTCCGCCGCGCTTAACTCACTGACTCCAAGAGATTAACCAAGCTTCGGACTGGGTAAAGACCGCATCCATATGGGTAATCCGGGTTAAAAGCGAAAGCCTGCCGCTGCACGCCGAGTGAGTGCGGCAGAGCTGCGCTCAAATATCTCCAACGAAACATAACTTTCATTGGATCAATTGGCATGAGATCTCATTGCTGAGACTGAAATCAGCGCGATGGGATCGGCAATTTCTACGTTTAATACTTTACGGGCAAAGTGTTAAATTTGGCGCGGAATTCCCACGATCCGTCACTGATCTTGTTGACGGTTTTCTGCCGCCTACGATCCGTCGTTGAGTAGCGGTTCCCAATTCTGGTCGTCATAGAACAGGCGCAGAATGACGACCTCGTCTTGCTCGACCCAACCGAGATGTGCTGAGCAACAGCGTTATCAGTATCCGATTTTTAGACTCGCACTCTGCCGGTGCTTCTGCGCCGTGTGGTTATAGCCCTCGGTCGTGGTGATCGATGAATGGCCGACGGTGCGCTGAATGCCCCCTGACAGTCAGGCGCAATGTGCCGGACGCCGGCGGGCGCCGTTGGCCAGTTGGTGTCGGCGGGGACGGCACTACGCGCCTCTGTATTGACCATATCCATTATCGCTATGTCTCTCTTGCTGGATTTTTCATATTGATTTCAAACTGATCGCGGACCTTCGCGCAGATCAGCTGGTTGTGCAATCACCGCGTCAACTCAAGCCCTGGCAGAGTGCCTTCGGCGCGCCAACCGTCCAATTTTCGGATGTAAACGTTCGGCCCACGCCAGTACTGGTTATTTTTCGCCACACGCATGTCCAGCTCGCCGCCCTCGTTGTTGTAATAGCCCGGCGTGCATTCTGATAAGAACGCCCGGCGGCCAATTGCCAACTTCACGATGGTATCCACCCACTCCTGTTCTGCCTCGGCGGAGGGCTCCAACGCTTTGACGCCGCGGGCCTCGGCTTCGCTCAAGATGTAGGCGATGTGCTTCGACTTGACGTCCAGCATGTGTTGGAAATTCGCGCTCTGGCCGGATTGCATGGTCGAGAAGACAATCAGGTTGGGAAAGCCTCGGGTGAACAGGCTGTGCAGAGTCTCCGCGCCATGCTCCCACTTTTCGGTCAGGCTCTGACCATCCCGACCGTAGAGTTCA
>CALKDI010000264.1 GCA_938084065.1 uncultured Alphaproteobacteria bacterium | reverse complement strand
GCTTCGAAAAATCGCCCTCAACCTCATCAAGCAGCACTCAACTGCCAAGATATCCCTCAAGGCCAGGCGCAAAAAGGCCGCCTGGGACGACCAATATATGACCCAAATCATCTCCGGAAAATTTCATGCGTAAGCCCTGGGCAACGACCCCTTTGGAATTGAACCCGACAGATTAGCCAGTCTCCTACGAATGCCGGATTCGCAACTGGCTAGCAAGCACTAGCCGAAGCGTTTTGTCGTCTCCTGTGGAGATCATTCCAGAAAATCAGCAACTGATGCCAGCAGGGCGGCATGCAGATCATCCCGATTGACAGCAGCGCGGCTATCGACGACAGATGCAAGTGCATGCCAGAGCCGGTTAAGCGGAGCGTCGGCCAGCCAGTCTGTATGCCGTCCTTGCCGCGCCAAAGCATGGGCGAGTGTACCAATGGCTTGATGACCGACAACGGCAGCCGTCCCCGATAGATCATGCACGATGGTTGCTAGAGTTTTGGCCGACTCCGCGTGATGTGTCGGCGAATGCAAATCCAAAAGGGCGAATGCGGATTCAGCCTTTGGCCAATGCTCACACAGCCATTGTTCGAAGGCAGCGTGTATTTCCGGACCGAACTCAAAGTCTGAATCCGTCATTTTTCAAACCCTTTCGCGCGTCGGCAATGCCGATGGTAGGGTATTGAACTATCAGTCGAATTATGACGATTTGAAGGCCGATTAGCGCCTCAATTTGGGGTTGAGGGCGTCGCGCAGCCAATCGCCGATGATGTTCACGGACAGCACCAGGATGACCAATGCCAACGCCGGGAACAGTGTGATCCACCACTCGCCGGAGAACAGATACTCATTGCCAATGCGGATCAGCGTGCCGAGTGAGGGGTTGGTGGGTGGCACCCCGACGCCGAGGAAGGACAGAGTCGCCTCTGAGATAATGGCCAGCGCCAGGCCGATGGTAGCGATGACCAGGATCGGGCCCATCAGGTTTGGCAAGACGTGAAACACCATGATACGGCGTGAGGGCAGGCCTAGTACCTTGGCCGCGGAGACATAGCCCTTGTTCAGTTCCACCATGGTGGCGCCGCGGGCAACACGGGCGAACCGTGGCCAGTCTGACAGGCCGATTGCGACGATCAGCACGAACACCGCCACATCCTCGAACGTCACCCCGATTAGGATGCCACGATCCGAGAGATCAGTGATGACAGAGCGCACCACGCCAGCGATCAGTAACGCGACCAGGATGCTGGGGAAGGTCAGCTGCATATCCGCCAGACGCATGATAATGGTGTCAATCCAGCCACCGAAATAGCCTGCCATCACGCCAAGGCTTACGCCCAACACCAAGCCGAAGCCAACGGCAGCAAAGCCGACAACCAGCGATATCCGCGCGGCATGAAAGATGGCAGACAGGATGTCCCGGCCCTGCTCATCCGTACCGAGGGGGAATTCGGGTATACCGTCAGCGGTCCAGGCCGGCGGGTTCAGGCCGTTCATCAGCTCAAGGCAGATCGGCTCTATGCAATGTGGTGAGATCAACGGTGCCAGGATAGCTACCGCAAAGCATATCAGTGTTGCCACGGTGGCGATGATCGCAACGGGTGAGCGCAAGAAACTGTGGACCAGGTCGCTATCCAGGAAAATTCGCAGGCGGGATTGCTCTTTTTCGGCCATGGTGCAGCCCCTCCCTTATGTTGTCTGCGTGCGCAGGCGTGGATCGACGACGAAGTACAGCACGTCGACGACAAAATTGATCGAGACGAAGATCAGTGCGACCAGCATCAGGTAGGCCGACATCACCGGAATATCGACCAGGGTTACAGCCTTCAGAAACATCAGGCCGACGCCCGGATACTGAAATACGGTCTCGGTGATGATCGAGAACGCCACCAACAAGCCGATGTTCAGGCCCGCAATCGTGATGACCGGCACCAGCGTGTTGCGCAGGGCATGGCGGTAGTAGACCGTTCTTTTGCCCAGTCCGCGGGCGCGGGCAAATTTGATGAAGTCGGTCTGCAGTGTCTCCAACATCTCTGTGCGCGTCAGGCGCAGCACCAGGGTCATCTGAAACAGCGACAGGGTGAAAGCCGGCATGATGATATGCGCCCAACCATCGACGGTCATCAGACTGGAGTGCCAAAGGCCTAGATCAACGGTCTCACCGCGGCCAAAGGACGGCAGCCAGCCGAGGATGACCGAAAACAGGTAGATCAGGCCGATGCCAATCAGGAAGGTGGGCAGGGACACACCAACCAACGAAACGGTTAGAAGCAGTCGGGCGGCCCAGTGATAGCGATAAATCGCGGTCAACACGCCCATCATGACGCCCAGCACCATAGCCAGTATGGCCGACACGAACACCAGCTCCAGCGTGGCTGGTAGGCGGCTGGCAATCAGCTCATGCACCGGCTTTTTCCAGAACCAGCTTTGCCCAAAATCGCCCTGAACGGCATTGCCGATGAAATGCAGAAATTGGATATAAAACGGGTCGTTCAGGCCTAAACCCTCGCGGATGATCTCCCGTTGCTCAATGGTGGTGTCTTGGCCGACCATGCTGGAAACAGGGTCGCCGACGAAGGTGAATAGCACAAATGATATCAGCGACACCGCCAACATGACAAAAACCGACTGGAAGATGCGCTTGACCAGATATGAAAACACGCGCTGTAAATCTCCTTGTTGGCGGTCGGTTCTTGCGGGCTATTAACGCCCAAAAGAGTTACTGAGCCCTGTGCCAGTTCGTATCGGCTAGGATTTAGTTTATCGTGAAATCGGAGTTTCTGAATACCCTTAGTGTCCTCGATGCTATGGCGGGTCACTGATTAATCGGGTTTCGCCCCAGGTCAGCAGCGGCGCTACTCTTGCGAGCGGAGCCAATTCGCGGCAAGTAGGTGGTTATAATTCACCGTTTCGATCTTTTCGCCGGAGTCTACCCCATGCTCGCCAATATGATGGATCAACCGCTGTTGATCTCCAGCCTTATTGCCCACGCCGCGCGCTATCATGGGCAGACAGAGATTGTCAGCCGCACGCTCGACGAAGGCATTCACCGGTATAACTGGGCGGAGGCGGAGCAGCGCTCCAAGCGTTTGGCAAAGGCCCTGATCGCGCTCGGCGTGCAGCCTGGCCAGCGGGTTGGCACCATGGCCTGGAATACTTACCGCCATCTGGAGGCGTATTACGCCATCGCCGGCATGGGCGCTGTGACCCATACCATAAACCCGCGCCTGTTTCCGGAGCAGATTGAGTACATCGTCAACCACGCAGAGAATCAGTTCATCTTCTGCGACACCTCGTTCGCGGATTTGGTTGCGGGTCTGTTGCCGTCTTTCACCACGGTGAAGGGCATCATTTTCATGTGCGACCGGGCCAGCATGCCGTCGGTCGTGCCGGATGCGCTGTGCTTTGAGGAGCTGATCGCGGGCCAGGACGCCAACTACACCTGGCCAGAGTTCGATGAGCGCAATGCTGCCGCGCTTTGTTACACAAGCGGCACGACCGGCAATCCGAAGGGCGCGCTATACAGCCATCGCTCGACGCTGTTGCACACGTTTGCCGCTATCGCTCCGGATGGCTTAGGCATTTCGGCGAGCGAGACTGTGCTGCCAGTGGTGCCGATGTTCCATGTCAACGCCTGGGGCCTGCCCTACGCCTGCGCCATGGTCGGGGCGAAAATGGTGATGCCGGGCCGTGATCTGGATGGCGCCAGTCTGCACGAATTGCTGGATGGCGAGCAGGTCTCGCTGACGGCTGCGGTGCCGGCTGTCTGGTTGGGCCTGCTGAACCATCTGCGCTCCACCGGCGCTACGCTGGAGCATATGAAGCGCGTCGTCATCGGCGGCTCTGCCTGCCCGCGGGCGATGATGGAGACCTTCCAGGATCAGTACGGCGTCGAGGTGATCCACGCTTGGGGCATGACTGAGATGTCGCCGCTGGGCACGGTCAACACGCCGAAATTCCAGTTCAAGGACCTGGTGGGCAAAGCCAAGGTTGACCTGCAACAGTCCGCCGGTCGGCCCATGTACGGCGTCGATATGATGATCGTTGACGAGAACGACCAGGAAATGCCCTGGGATGGCGAGAGCGTTGGCGAGTTGATGGTACGCGGTCCGTGGGTGATTGATGCCTATTTCAACACCGACCCGCAGCCGGCGCACCGCATCCCCGGCTGGTTTGGCACCGGCGACGTCTGCGCCATCGACCCGGACGGCTATATCTGGATCACCGACCGCATCAAAGACGTGATCAAGTCCGGCGGCGAATGGATCAGCTCTATCGATCTGGAAAACATCGCTGTCGGCCATCCGAATGTGGCAGAAGCGGCGGTCATCGGCATTTACCACCCGCGTTGGGACGAGCGGCCATTGCTGGTCGTGGTCAAACAGCCGGGCGAGGACGTCACCAAAGACGAGATGCTGGCCTGGTTCGAGGGCAAGATTGCCAAATGGTGGACCCCGGACGACGTCGCCTTTGTCGATGACCTGCCGCATACCGCCACTGGCAAGCTCTCGAAATTGCAACTGCGTGAGCGGTTTAAGGACTATTCGCTGCCGACGTCGGGGTAGAGCTGGCCGTTTGGGTTCTCAACCCGGCGGCTCCAGGGCGGTCAGGGCGGTTTTGCGGGGGCGGAATACTGCGCGGCGGTACAGAACCGCTTCAGCGGCAGTGAGAACGCCTAGCGTCTCCAGCACGGCAGGGCGGAACCGATAGAACACCTCGGCGACGACGTGAGTGCCGGTGGTTGGCAGTTGGGGCAGGCTGTCGAGGCGACTGGACATAACCAAGCCATAGGGTCCGGACCGCTGCCACAGCAGGGTGTGCCCGCCCAACGTTGGCTGGATTGCGCTGATAATGACCTGGCCATCGCTCACCAGGTCGTTTGGCAAACCTACCTGATTGGCAGAGAAGAAGAACATCGCCAGCTCATTATTCGCGCCAATCGCGGCGAAATTTACCTGATCGGCGACGGTCTCGGCGCGAGCCGTCAGGTCCGCAGCGGTAGCGGCAACAAGGTCCAGCCGGGTTGCGGTTGTGATAAATCGGACCGTGTCTATCACTGCCAAAATCGCAATTAACAGGACCGGCACGATGATCGCCGCTTCGATGGCGACAGCGCCACTGATGTTGCCGAATAGGCTGAAACGGGAGTGGCAGGAACGCGTTTGGGTCATGCGGCATCTCCTCAAAACGGTTCGTTGCGAACGACGAGGTTGGCGCGGTGGCTGAATGCGCTGCTGCCGACCGCCGCCCGTAACAGCGGCGAGTGGATGGCCTGGAGCATTGTCACCTCATAGACAACGACATCCCCAGCCCCACCGGCAGACGCGACGCCCATATCTGCATCCCATTGCTGGTTGCCATTGACGTCTGTGAACACTTCACCGGCGTCATAGATGCCATTCTCCGGCGGCAGGTCGCTAAACGGTTCCGGCTGGCCGACATTGCGCGGATCGGCATAGGCTCTGACCAATATTTGCAGGGGCTCTCCACCACCGCTGGACGTCCAGAAGCACAGGCTGGAGGTACTGGCGGGCAGCGCGCTGGGGCAGACGCGGCCAACGATGATCTCGCGAATGACCTCGTCCCGTGTCTTGCCTGGAGATGATGCGCCGGTGATGCCATAACGCCCGGCGCTGCGGGCCCCGGCCTCCAGGAAAATGCCGCCGGTCAGCAGAAATCCCATCTCGAACAGGGTGATCAGCAACAGGATGACGATGGGCGCGGCAATGGCGAACTCTATCGCTGCGACGCCGCGGCAATCGCTGGCCCATGTTGTTCGTAAGGGTGCCATCCTGGAGAGCCCCATCGCAGCGGCTACCGACTGGCCGTTTGTGGCGACAGCGTGCGGTAGAACGCGAGGGTGTCCTGCATCGCCTCCTGGGAGAGGTCGCGTTGGATCAGGCGGCGCGCTGCGACCTCATCGCCTTGCATGGCATAGGCCAGGGCCAGATTGTATCGGGCCTCCGGCATGATGGTTGGCCCATCGCTCAAATCCGTCAGAGCCTCGATAGCCTGCGGTAAGGCCCCGGACAGCGCCTTCGATAGTGCCAGATTGTTGGCTACGGCGCGGTTGGTCGGGTTGCGGGTGAGGATGGCGGCGTAGAGGGTCTGCGCTGCCTTATGGTCACCGGCAAAATCATGAGCGACCGCCAGGCCGTTCTGAGCCTGGGCATCGTCCGGGGCTAGTGTCAGCGCGGCCTGGAAATGCTGAGTTGCCGCCGCATGATCGCCTGCGGCCAAGGCCACACGCCCCAACCCGAGCACTGGCTTTGCCGCGGTCGGTTGCAAGGTCGCCAGCCGGCGGTAGGCGGCTTCTGCCTCTGGATAAGCTTTGACCGAATAGTAGGCGTTGGCCAATCCCCGGTGAGCCTCCAGCGCCCCTGGATGATCGAGCACCGCAGCGCGATACAGGCGCAGCGCGCTGTCAATATCGCCGCCGGATAGCGCCGCTCCAGCCAGCCGAAGACTGCTGTCCAGGCCAATTTCGCTCGGACGGTTCAGACTCGACGCGTTATCTCCCAGATTGCCCAATGTGTTGCAGGCCGAGGCCAACAGGCCCAGCGCAACGACGAGGAGCCAGCGCCGCCACAGGGCAGAGGCACGGGGCAGCAGGGGGGCAAAGCTTAGACGCATGCGTTGGGTTCTCCCGTTGCGGCGAGGCGTGTGCGAAAGATTTTTTTTAAGTGCCGTACAGCGCGTCGCCGACGCTCAGCAAAGCGGGTCCAGCGGTTACGATAAAGATGGAGGGCATGATCAAAAGCATCAGCGGCAGCGCCAGAATGGCTGGCAGCTTGGCCGCTTTCTCCTCCAGCGTCAGAACCTTGGCGATCCGCTGCTCTGCCGCCAGCACCTTCAGCGATTGGGTTAGCGGCGTGCCATAACGCACGGTCTGAATCAGGGTTGCGGTCAGGCTGCGTGCCTCTGGGACAGCTGCGCGGATAGCAAAGTTTTCCAACGCCTGCCGGCGATTGGGCAGCGCCCGCAATTCTGACGTGGTGACTTGCAGTTCGTCCGCCAGGGCTGGGGCAGTTCTGCCCAATTCAGCACCGACGCGGGCCAGGGCAACCTCCAGGCTTTGGCCGGCATTGGTGGCGATGATGAGCAGGTCGATGGCATCCGGCAGGTTGGCCCGGATGGCGGCTTGCCGCCGGCGTGCAATCTGCCGAACCGCCAATTCTGGCGTTAGTCCGCCTAGAAAAAAGCCAGCCAGGACCAATGCGGCCTGCATCCCGCTGTTATTGGCGAAGACACCCTGGGTGACGACTAAGATTGCGGCAGCGGCCCCGACAGCGCAGGTCATCAGCTTCACGCCGAAATAATTGCTGACGCCCGACCTCCCGCGAAAGCCCGCGGTTTCCAACAAGGCTTGGGTTTGTTCCCGATTGCCACTGCCCAGAAACCGCAACGCGTTGGCCAGACGAACCGTGGCAGCAAAGGCGGAGTGGATATCACTGGAGATCGAAAGCGCCACCCCCGGCTTCTGGCCGACCGAGCCGCCACTGGCCCAGGCAAAGCGATGCCGAATACGCGCGCGCTGGTGCATACGTTGGTCCACCCACAGCAAAGCTGCCAAGGCGACGAACAGACCAAAAGCGATCAGGCCCGACGCCATGCTGACCACGGGTGGCAGGGTCATGGCTTCACCTTGGTCAATTGGTGCACCACCAATATGCCGAGGCTCATCATGCCAACCGCGATGTAGAGCATGGTTTGACCGGTTCCGGGCTCGAACAAGCGGCCCATATGATCCGGGTCCATGGCGTACATAGCGCCGCCCGCCACAATTGGCATGCCGCCGACGATGGCGGCAGACATGCGCCCTTCCGCCGTCATCGCCTTCACCTTCATACGCAATTCCTTACGCCGCCGCAGGATCAGCGCCAGGCCCTCCAGGGTTTCTGCCAACTGGCCGCCGGTCTCGCGTTGGATCACCAGGGTGATGACAAAGAAGTCGAAGTCGGGCAGGCGAATACGCTCGGCAGCAGTGCGCAGCGCCTGCTTCAAGTCAATTCCAAGGTCGATGCTGTCGGAGATGCCTTGGAACTCGCGCCGGACCGGCTCGTTGATTTCTTCGCCGGCAGTACGGATCGCTTCGGACACCGGGATGCCGGACCGCACAGCGCGAATGACCAGATCAATGGCGTCGGCCAAATTGTTGAGAAACGCAATCTGCCAACGCCGTTTCATCTGGACATAGCCAATAACGCACGCTGCCAGGCCACCACCACCAGCAGCCAGTATCGCCACAAGGAAATCCCAGCCGAGCCAGCCCAACGCAGCCGCCAGCACGACCACCGCAACGCCAGCCCCCAGCAACACCAGCCGGCGCAAGGCCCGGCCACCGCCGATATTGGCGAACAGGTTGGAAATGCGGCGCCGCGCTCGATCCAGCCGCGACAAGTCCTCATCCTGAAAGATTGCAGCATCGCCAAATGCCAGGGTGGGGATGAGAGAATCCGCCCGGGCATTCCGCACATGCATGGCAAAGCGCCGGGCAATGCGGGCCGAGGGGCGTTGCCGCCACCATTCCGGGATAACGATAACGGCAAATACGCCAAAGACGCCGCCGCCGACCAGAAACAGCATCATGTTTGCCAGATTGCTCATGCGCCGTATCTCATGCGTGACACCTCATGTACCAGCCCTCATCCCAACGCCGCCATGAGCTCATCTTCCAGGCCAAAATACCGGGCTTTCTCCAGGAAGTATGGTCGCAGCCGATTGGAGACGTAACGGCCATTCACCTGCTCGCGATACTCCGCATCCTCATGCACAAAGCTGAACAAGTCCTGGGTGATGATCACATCGCCTTCCAAGCCCGTGACCTCGGTAATGTCGAGCACCCGGCGCACACCATCGCGCATGCGGCTGACTTGAATGACCAGATGCACGGCGCTAACGATTTGGCTGCGGATAGCGCGGGTTGGCAGGTTTGGGTTGGCGGCGATCACCATGTTCTCCACCCGCACCAACCCGTCGCGGGGTGAGTTGGCGTGGATTGTGGTCATGGAGCCATCATGGCCTGTGTTCATCGCCTGCAGCACGTCAAACGCCTCCTCACCCCGGGTCTCGCCCAGGATGATGCGGTCGGGCCGCATACGGAGCGCATTCTTGACCAGATCGCGCTGGGCAATCTGGCCGGCGCCCTCAATGCTGGCGGGCCGGGTTTCCAGGCGGACGACGTGCGGCTGCTGCAGCTGCAATTCTGCCGCGTCCTCAATGGTGACGATGCGCTCACGCTCATCAATCATCCGGCTGAGGGCGTTGAGCAAAGTGGTCTTGCCCGACCCGGTGCCGCCGGAAATGATGATGTTCAGTCGGCAGCGCGCCGCAATCTCCAGCACCCGGCCCATGGCGGCAGACAGGCTGCCAAACTCGACCATCTGCGGAATGTCGATCTTTTGCTGCGAGAACTTGCGGATGGAAACGCAGGCACCATCCAACGCCAGCGGCGCCATGATGATGTTGACGCGGCTGCCATCTGCCAGACGGGCATCGACCATGGGACTGGTCTCATCCACCCGGCGACCGACCGAGGCGGCGATGCGTTGGGCGACGTTGGACAGGTGCTCATTGTCGCGAAAGGCGATGTCGGTTACCTCCAGCTTGCCGCGGCGCTCCACATAGATTTGGTACGGGCCGTTGATCAGGATATCGGTGATGGTGGGGTCATTCAGCAGCGGCTCAATCGGGCCCAGGCCAAACATGTCGTCCAGCAACACAGCAACGATGCGTGACTGCTCCTGTCCGGTCATCGGCAGACGCTCAGCGTTAGCGATGTCACCGACGACGCCAGCCAGCTCTGCCGCCAGCTTATCCCGTCCGCTGAGCACGGCGGCGGATACGTTCATACGCGCGAACAACCGCTGGCGGATCAGGCTGTAGTTGGCGGAGAAACCTTCTTCCAAATCTGCTGGACGCGTGGTCGCCGCGCGATCGGGTGCTGCTGGAATGCGGGATAACGGCGCCACATCACCATGCTCTTCCCTAACGGAATCCTGTGGTTTCCGACCGAACATCCGGCTAGCGCCCCCGCACCAGTTGCAACCAGCCCTTGCGCCGCTTGCCGTGCTGCCCGGACAGCACATTGGTCAACTCGCGCACGCCGTCGGCAAAAACTCCACCCACAGACGCCAGCGGTTCGCCCAGATTGTCGACAACGCGGGACATCGCTTTGTCGTAGGCAAGGCGCACATCGAACGGACGCCCGATCGTATCCTCAATCATCGTCCGCTCAGCCAGGCCTTCGCTCTGCGGGCGGCTATCGTTCAGCACCAGGATCGAACGGCCGGCTGTGTCATCCATCAACCCCAGCATGCGGGTCAGGTCGCGGACACCTGGAACGGTTCGATCCGCCACCAACACACGAACACCAGCGCGGCGCAGAATATAGGCATAAAGACTGCCAGGCAGGCGGGGCAGGTCGATTATAACATAGTGGAACTGCCGCTCCAGCGTTTGGATTAGGGCCTCCACAGCCTTGTCTGCCATCGGCATGTCGGTATCCAAGGGCTGCTCTGCTGTCAGCACGGAGAGGCGCGGCCCGTGCTGGGTCAGGGCCCGTTCCAGAAACAGCGCATCCAGGTTGTTGGCATTCTCCAGCGCATCGACCAAGCCGCCGCCCTCAATTCCCAATTGCACCCCTATGCCGCCGCCATAGGGGTTCAGGTCAATCAGAACGCAGCGCCGGTTGTCCCTATTCGCCAGGTTCCAGGCTATGCCCGTCGCAATGGTGGAAACGCCAACACCGCCACGCGCACCGGCGATGGCGACAACTTTGCCGGTGCGGTTTGAGTGGCTGCTGAGCCGGGGATGTGCGCCTGCCAGATAAGGCGCGATCAGGTCGGGCAAGATCGGCTTGACCAGATAGTCGGCAACGCCCAGTCGCATCAATTCGCGGAACAGGCCGACGTCCTGACGCTCGCCCAAGACGACAACGGACACGCTAGGCTCACACGCTTCAGCCAAAGCATCGATCTCGGATAGCGGCAGTTCGGCCTGGCTAATGTCGACAATCAGCAGACGCGGCGACCGGCTGAGCTTGTAGATAAAGCGGATAGCATCGCGAACAGTGCCGCGCGCGGTATGGATTGGACCAGCCTGTTGCTGCGCGGCCAAGCCTTCCAAAGCGGCCTCGGTATCGCTGTCAGCAACGAATGCCACAATCTCGTGCAGCGCGCTGCCCTTTGATTTTGCGTCCGGTTGATTGGCGGAATGGGCGGTGGCTGGGGTCATGCCTATTGCTCGCCTAAGGCCGATTTGCGTGTGGGCAAGGGCTTTGCCTTGTCGGTGTAATAGCGTTGCAAGGCGGCACTGCTGGCCTGCCCCTCCGCCGGTGCCAACGTGCGGCTGCCGGACAGGTCCGCCGGGTCGTCCACCATCTGCAGGAGGTTGGCAGCCGTTGAGCAGCCCAAAAGCAAGCGGCTGGTCGGCGCCCGGTTGCCCAACAGCGGATCGAGCGGGTGATCAATCTGCGCAGCCCGCCAATCGGTGCACGCTGCGGTCGCGGAAGCGCTGGTTGCCTGGTGCAGAAACGCCGGGGCAGCGGGCCAACGCGGGTCATGACCGCATGCGCTCAAGCTGGCGCAAGCCAGCATGGCAAGCGCGGTGGTGCGCATGGCAACCCTGATGGCGCGATGCGGACCGAAGGTGTTTGAGTCAAATGACATCAGGCTGATCCCCAGCTGCTAGTAAATAAAGCCGACCGGCCCGTGCAGGCGTCCGCGCGCGACCGCCGGCGAGGCACCGACAACCTGTCGCCCATCCAACAGCACACGCTCCAGCGGACGATTGGACCGGTTGTGGCCAAGCGGGCTGGCCAGCGCATCCGGTGTGGAGGGTCGAACCACATAGGGGGTGACGATCACCACCAGCTCTGTCTCGTTGTTTTGATAGCCGGTAGAGGTAAACAAAGTGCCTAGGATCGGAATATCCCCCAATCCCGGCAGCTTTTGCACGATGTCGCGGGTGCTCTGCTGCAACAGACCGGCCAGCACCAGGCTTTGGCCGCTGCCCAATTCCACCGTGGTTTCCACCCGGCGAACGGTTAGCGCTGGAATGCGGAAGCCATTAATCTCAATCGCGCCGTTCTGCGACAGATCGCTGACCTCTGGACGGACGGTCAGGCTGATGCGGTTGGCGGATAGAACAGTAGGGGTGAAGTCGAGGACAACGCCGAACGGCTTGAACTCAATTGTGGTGCGATTGCCATCCTGCGCCACAGGAATTGGAAACTCACCGCCAGCGATGAAACTGGCGACCTGGCCACTGATGGCCGTCAGGTTTGGCTCGGCCAAGGTACGGGCCAGGCCTTCCTCGTCCAAAGCGTCGATCATCGCATCCAGGCTAAGATTGCCGTTGCGGTAGCGCCCGAGGTAGGAGCCGAACTCGTCGGCCGGCAGCAGCACTGTTTGCGCCAGATTGGTCGCTGCGGTGATGCCCGGCACGATAAAATCGCGTCCGGTGGCGATTCCAAACACAAAATCACCCGCTGAAAACAGCGATTGCCAGTTAAAGCCCAGCCGCTGATCGATGTTGCGAGAGACCTCCGCGATCCGCACCCGAATATTGACCTGGGTCGGCGTATCAATCGTCAAGCGGTCAATGACCGTCTCGCCCTCACCAACCATGCCGCGCATGGTGGCGATGATCGCCGCGGCCTCCGTCGGTGTGGTGACGTGGCCGGCGACCATCAGTGTTTTGGGGGCACTGGTCAGACTGACTGCATGGCCAGGGAACCGCTGGTCAAGGATTTCCCGATACTGCGCCAGATCGTGCTGCACCCGAACCTCGCGGGCAATAATGGTCTGGCCGCCCTCTGCCAATGCATAGAGTGTGGTGCGCCCTGTGCGGACGCCAAACACCAGCACAGAACGTGGCCCATTGACCTGCACATCGGCGATCTCGGGATTGGCGACAAACACGCTGGCCGCGGGCTGATTGAGGCGTACCAACTCACCCTGCCCGACCGGCAGCGTCATGCTGGGCAGGGTCGCAGCGTTCGCCCCGGGCGAGACAACCAGCAACAGCGCCAGCGCTGCTATGGCGATAATCACCAGACCGATGTGAACGGGTTTCAGGTGGAATTCATCCGGTCGAAGCATGGCATTCAGCCTATATCGTGGGAAGAAAGGGCTAGTTGGCGACGTCGTCCCGGGCTTTGCCGCGGAACACCCGCACATTGCGCGGTGCTGACGGAGCCGTTGCCGGCGGCGGAACCGCAGCATTGCGGACGACGACAGACACATCGCTGGCCCAGGTTGCACGTCGTGGTGGTGGCGCGTCGGGTGGCTCTCGATGCTGGGCAGGATCTGCCATTGCATCATCCGTGCCATCGGCCAAAGCCGCCTCTGTCACCAATAGTGAGCGCAGGCTGAGCGATAGCTTACCGAGGCCGGCAGCCAGCGCCACTTTCTCCGCATCCTTCGGCAGAACTTCCAACGTGATCGTGCGGGCGACGCGGCTGGGGTCGCGCTGGGTCATGTCGGCGCGCAGGCTCTGATCGACGGCGATGACTCGCACGTCACGCAGGATGGTCTCGCTGGCCCATCGCTCATTCGATCGGGCCGATGGATCGCGAGCATTCAAGGTTTGGGTCAGGATCAAATCCACCCGGTCGCCTGGGAAAATATGGCCGGCATTGCCGCTAACCGCATCGACCGCTACCGAGACAGCGCGCATGCCGACGTGCAATACCGCCGCCAAAAAGCCGTCCTGCCCCGGCAACAGCAATTGCGAGCGCAGGATCGGTTGTCCCGCCGTGATGGGTGCGATGATGACCGCCCCGATCACATCGTGGCCGCTGGCAACGGGGTTCGCCACCATCTCCGGCGAGACTGGCTCATGCCAGACGGTGAAGGGGGCCTCTGGCTCATCCAAAAATGTGCCTGCGGGCAGGCTGCGGCTGGCGATGCGCACCTGAATTTCAGGCGTGGCGGTTGCAGCGCCCCGGTCAACGGAGGGCAACAGGCCCCGACCAACAAACACCGCAGCCGCCATGATCCCGGCCAGAGCAATCAGTCGAAACAGCAGACGCATTGCAAAATCTCCCTGGCTAGAAACGGTTGGCGAGCACGGCAGCACCGGCTATGGCAATGGCTACGCCGTAGGGGACAGAGGGATCTGCGGCGTTATCTGCGGAGGCATCCCTGCGTCGACGGCACAGGCTGAACAACCAGACCGCGACGCCCAGCAGCCCACCCGCAATGGCCATGACGACCAACAGCAGCGCGATCTGATCCCAGCCTGCCCACAACGCTGTTGCCGCCAGCAATTTTACGTCGCCGCCGCCTAGAAGATTGGCAGCGAACAGCCCCAGACCAGCCGCAAAAACAGCACTTGCAGCCGCGATGGCTGGCAAGAGCGCCGACGCTGGGGGCTCTGCGATTGTGGCCAATCCGAAACAGGCGGCAATTGCTATCGGCAATTGGTTGGGAATCAGGCGTCGTCGTAAGTCAGAACCGGCCGCCAACGCCAACAACACCAACGTGGCTATCGCACAGCCAACCAGCATGGATGCCTCCCAGATAGTCCTGAACAGCGCCGCGCGTCAGCTGCCGCTCGCGGTGCCGTCTGGCACGTTGTCGATAATGGCCTCCAACTTGGTCTGGAGGTTATCGAATATGCCGGTTCCAGAGAAAACAGCGGCCAGCGCAACCGCAAGTAACTGCTCACCCCCCTCGTTGAACAGGGGTTTGCCGGAGGGCAATTGAGGTATTGACACCAGACCCGGCAGTTGATTCAAGCCGCGGATGATTTCAGAAACACTGGATTCGCTGAGCAAAAAAGAGCTGATCGGTCTCGTTCTAGCGCAGGTGGAACAGATCGCGGCCTTGCAGTCCCGTGTCGCGGAATTGGAGGCGAAGCTGGGAAAGCCGCCCAAGACGCC
>CALKDI010000263.1 GCA_938084065.1 uncultured Alphaproteobacteria bacterium | reverse complement strand
CGCTGACGCCGCACGCAAGCCTCAAGTTCGAGACGCTCTGCTGAGGAAAGAAAACCGGCGAAGATCATGCACATAGCTGAATCGTTCTTAACCCGCCCGTCAAGCCATCAAATTCGGGTTCTCAATGACTCCCGGTATAATCACCGGCGAATGCTCTGTCTGACCATAAATCGTGTTGAAATCGCAGCCGATGACGTCATAGGCCCGGCGAACCAGCTCCGGCGCTACCATGGAGCCGCCGCTGGCGACCATTGTCAGGCTGGAAAGGTCACTCGCCGTTTGTTGGTGCGCCTCCAGCATGGCCTGGACCATCGTCGGCACGCCCAGCATAATCGTGATCTGTTCTGCTGCGATCAGCCTGTTCAATGCACCGGCATCGAACAGGCTGATCAGCACCATCCGCGCGCCGGCCTGCATCGTGCCCAGCGTAATCATCCCGCAACTGCTGGTATGGAACATCGGCATGGGATTGGCCCAGGTCGATGCCTGCGTAACGCCCAGGCGATCGGCGTAGAAGCGTGCGTTGTTCAAGAGCCCCCGATGGCTGAGAACAGCGCCCTTTGGAAAACCTGTGGTGCCGGAGGTGTACTGAATCTGGATGGGGTCGCCTGCGCTAACCTCCGGCAGTGCTGCAGCGTTAGCGCCTTGAGCGAAAAGGGCGGTGTGGTCGTCCATATCGACGACACGGCGCACCTGGGCGTTGCCCTCAAGCGCCGCCGCAGCGATCGCGGCCATTGGATTGCCGCGGTAGCCTTGAACGTGGAACAGAGCCACTGCGCCGGATTGTTCCAGCACATAGCGCAATTCCTTGGGTTGGAAGGCCGGATTGGCAGTCACCAGGACGAGGCCAGCCAGAGCGCAGGCGTACTCCATCAACACCCATTCCGGGCTGTTCGGTGACCAAACGCAAACCCTCTCGCCTTTGGCGAAATGGCTGGCAAGGCTCAACGCGAGGCGTTCGGATTGAGCCAACAGTTCGGTATAGGTGAAGCGTCGCCCGACCTCGTTTGCCTGTGTTATTTCAACCAGAGCCTCAGCGTTTGGGTGGGCAACGGCGGTTTTGCGGAGTTGCTCGCCAACGCTGATTTCCCAAATCGGCGGTTCGGTTACCGCTGGGAACAGTGAGTCGGTCAGTTGGACGTGATACATGTCGCTATTCTGCCAACCAGGGGAGCACCTCGTTCGCCCAAACGTCCGGCGTGTTGACTGGCAAGAAGTGGCCGGTGGGCAGCAGGCGGTATTCACCGTTCGGGATCGCCTTGGCGATGGGTTCCATCATCGCCGGGGTCAGCAGCATGTCATCTTCGCCGCCAATCACCAGCGTCGGGCAGGTGATCCGGGCGAGGTTTGCTGTCTCGTCCATAGCTGCCAGCATGCGGTTATGGCTGGCATAGCTGACCGGATCGTTCGCGACCCAGCGGTTGCGGTAGGCGGTGAAGGCCTGCGGATCTGTGCGGTATTTCTCCAGGTAGGAGCGTTTCAGGCTGGGTTCCACCTGCGGGCGCATGCCGCTCTGTTCCACCTCGTCGGCGCGTGTGCGCAGCATCTGCCCCAAGCCATCGCCGCCGCCGATGGCGGGGCTGGAGACCACCAGTCGTCGCACCTTCGCTGGATGCCGTGCGGCAAATGCCAGGGCCAGGCCGCCGCCCAGCGCCGTGCCGACCACATCAGCGGGTTGGGAGAGGCCGACCGCGTCCATCAACGCCGCCAGGTCATCGCACATGGTGGCGACGTCGAGCTCGCCCTTGATCTTTTCGGACGCCCCCGTGCCGCGCCAGTTGTAGCGCAGCACGCGCCTGCCTGCCTCGGCCACGGCCGGCATGCACCGATCCCAGCTTTGGATCGAGCCGCCGAGCTCGTGCAGCAGCACCAGCGGCGCGCCGTCCTCTGGCCCGGACAGGTCGTATTCTTGAACGATGCCGTTTGCTTCGATGAGTGCCATGGCAGTCTTCTCCTCAACTCTTCACCCTGAGCCTGTCGAAGGACGTTCTCTCCGTCGCAACGCGCCCTTCGACAGGCTCAGGGTGAAGAAAAAATGGGTTATCCCGCCAGGAATGGCAGCACGGTGTCCGCCCACATGTTCGGCGAATA
This sequence comes from uncultured Alphaproteobacteria bacterium, assembly GCA_938084065.1. Lineage (GTDB taxonomy): Bacteria > Pseudomonadota > Alphaproteobacteria > Bin95 > Bin95 > JACKII01. The sequence goes on along the minus strand of CALKDI010000263.1, from coordinate 28,113 downwards.
CACCGGCAGGAAGTGGCCGGAGTTTAGCTCCTGATACTGCGCGCCGGGGATAGCGTCGGCGATTTCTTTCACCGATGCGGGCGTCCGCAGTGGATCGTCCACGCCGGACAGGACAAGCGCCGGGCAGGCCAGCTTGCCGAAATTCACCGACTCATCCATGCCGCCCAGCATCAAATTGTGGGCCGCAAAGCTGTCGGGATCATTACAGATCCAGCGGTTGCGGTATTCGGCAAAGGCCGCCGCGTTAGTCCGGTACTTCTCCGGATAGGACAGCGTCAGGCTGGGGTCGGCGAACGGGCGCATGCCGTCTTTCTTCACCCCAGCCGCGCGGGTCATAATCCGCTCATTGCCGCCAGGGCTGCCGGTTGCCGGGCTGGAGACCGCCAGCCGGCGCACCTTCGCCGGATAGCGCGCGGCAAAGCCGATGGCGACGCCGCCGCCCAATGCCGTGCCAACCACATCCGCTGGCGCACCAAAGCCAACCGCATCCATCAATGCCGCCAGGTCAGCGCACATGTCGTCGATGGAGAAATCCCCGCGGATTTTCTCCGACAGGCCAGAGCCGCGCCAGTCCCAGCGCAGCACCCGATGGCCGGCTGCCACCACTCTCGGCATCAATGGCTCCCAACTGTGGGAGGTGCCGCCCAATTCGTGCACCAACACCAGCGGCTTGCCGCCCTCCGGCCCATCCAGGCTGTAGTGGAGGGTGACGCCGTTTGCTTCAATCCAAGGCATTTGTCTGTTCCTAACCGCTGTCTATTGCTGCCAGCTCTCGGGGATAACCCGGAAGGCATCGCCTTCACGCACCACATGGCTGCAGGCGGGGAAATGCAGGTGCATGCCGGCGACCAGCATCCGGTCGCTGGCGGCCATATCGCAGACACGACGGCGGCTGGCTTCGGCCTGTTTTGGATCAGTGTCGAAGGCGATGGTGACTTCCGGGCGAGGCGCCTGGATATCCGGCACGTGCATGATATCGCCCCAGATCAGCAATTGCTCATTGCTGGCCTGGACGTTGTACATGCTGTGGCCGGGTGTGTGGCCATGGGCCGTCATCGCGACGACGCCTGGGAAGACCTCGTCGCCATCCTTGAACATGCGCATTTGGTTCTTGTAGGGGGCGACCTGCTCACGGGTAGCGCCGAAGAACAGCTTCTGCTCACGCTCATTGCCTTTGGACATGGCGCCGTCATCCTCCCAATGCTTGAGCTCGTTCTCGTGAAATACCAGCTCCGCATTCGGGAAAAATGGCTGCCAGGAGTTGCGGTCGGACAAGCCAGCCGAGTGGTCCGGGTGCATGTGGGTTAGCAGGATGGTGTCAATATCCGTCGGCTTCACGCCGGCCAATGCCAGGTTTTGCAGCAGCTTGCCGCCAGTATCGGCCATGTAGGTGCCGCAGCCGGTGTCGACCAGAGCCAGCTTGCCCTGCGAGTAAATCAGGAAGGTGTTGACCGCGGTCTTACGACCATCTTCCGGGCCAAACGCATCGACGATCATTTTCTGTGCGTCGGCTTCCTCGATGTTCTGCAAGACGCTGAGCGCGCCCATCAGATAGCCATCGGAAATGACGCTGACCGTCATATCGCCGACCTGACGATGATAGATGCCGGGGATTTGGCCTTTTGGGGCGTCAACCATGAGAGTGTTCCTTATTGCATATGAATTTTGTTACAGCACTTTGCCCGGCTCACCGGATGTCGGCAATAGCGAGGCGATGGCGATCGCCGGCTTATTCTGTCAGCCCGGCCTTTAGCCAACCTTCGCGGAAGCGGTCGGGAGCAGCTTTGCCGAACATCGGGGCTGCAGCCATCATTGCTGTGATGGTAGTGTCATGCGAAATTTCCTTCAATTTCGTGACGGCAGATCGCGCGGCCGGTAAGTCATCATTGAGCGCCAATGCCGCGATCAGAACGAACCACGTTAGCCGCACATTGTCCCGGTCGGCGATGGAGGTCATTGCCGCTTCCGTCGCCTCGTCAAAGCGCTCCAGACAGAACAATGCCATCGCCCGACCGAAGTGGAAACTGTAGCGATACGTATCCCTTGGGCTAAGGCGGAGCGCTTGTTCTGCGTGATTGAGTGCGCTCACAAACTCACGCTGTGCCACCAAATGGATCGCATATATGGAGTGCGCTGTTGCAGAATTCGGATTGTCCGCCATTGACCGTTCAAACGCACTGTTTGCCCGTTTATCATCGGCGCCAAAATTCCTGACAACGTGTCCAGCATAGGCCAGTGCCATAGCGTCGGCACGATTGCTGTCCAAAACTTGTCGGGCCATTTTCAATGCTTCTTGCCGACTGCCAGACGCTAGTGGCCAGTTTTGGACGACACGTTGGGTGTGACACCATCCGAACAGGGCGCCCGCGACGGCGTATCCGGGGTCACGCTGGATTGCGAGCGATAGCAGACGGATAGCTTCTTGGTTGTCAGCATCGGTTACGTGGTAGACGTGGGATTGCGCGCGCAAATATAGCTCATAAGCCTGCATATCCTCCGTCGGTTTGGTCCGAATCCGCTCGACCTCTGCCTGCCGCAATGATGGTTCGATGGCGGACACGACATCCAGGCTGACTTGATCCTGAAGATCGAAAATATCGGTCATTACACCGTCAAACTTGTCCGCCCAGATGTGCGAGCCATCGGCTGCATCGACCAGCTGACAGGCAATTCGTACGCGCTCCCCAGCCCGCCGAATGCTGCCTTCCAGCACATACCGTACCCCAAGCTCTTTGCCGATTTCGCGAACGCTGGCTTTCTGATCCCGGAACGAAAAAGCGGAGTTCCGACCGATGACAAACAGCCAGCGGAACTTGGATAGCGCGGTGGTGATATCCTCGGTCACCCCGTCGGCAAAGTATCCTTGCTCCTGATCGCTGGATAGGTTCTGGAAGGGCAGCACGGCGATGGAGGGCCGGTCCTCACTTTGAGGCGCTGCGGTCACTGCTGAGGCTGGCTGCTCCGATTGCGCTTCCGGCAAAGCCGGCCAGTACCAGACCGCCATCGGGCGAGGGATGTTCTTCAGGGTTTGCAGGCCGCCCTCGAGGAAACTCCCGGCGTGCTTTTGGTCCAGGCTGTTGTGAGCGGTGTCGGACAGCAGCACATGGCCCGGCGGAGCTAATTGTTCCAGCCGGGCTGCCACGTTCACGCCATCGCCAAAGATATCTGAGGCCTCGAAGACCACCTCGCCAATATGAACGCCGATGCGCAGGCGGATGGTGCTGAGTTCCGCTATAGCGGTTTGCACCCGCAACGCACAATCAATGGCGTCCGTGATGCTGGGGAATTCAATGATCCAGCCGTCGCCCATGCTTTTGATCATGCTGCCGCGAAAGTCAGCGACCGCCGGCTCCAGCAGGTCGTGTCGCAATTGGCGCAACGCGTCCAGCGTCGCCGCCTGATCCTCACTCATCAGGCGCGAATATCCGACCACGTCGGCGGCTAGTACAGCGGTGAGGCGGCGTTCCAAGGGGGGTCCTCTAACTTTTCTCCTGTTTAGCCGGAAGCGCAGCATGTTTCCAGTCTGGCACTGATGCCTTTGCTGGTATTTGCGTGCCGGACCGCGCTCGCAGCGATTGAAGCGCCGCGTTGATGCGGCAGACATTGGCCGACGGCACTTGCCCGGCAGGGCCCCACAGCCCATTTGTTGGGTGTAGGGTCAAACCCGAAAGACATTCTATGCAGTTATTCGCGTGCCCCACCTGTGGCAGTCGCTTATTCTTTGACAACACCACCTGCGCCTGTGGCGCTGAAGTTGCGCTCGACCCGGAGACCATGGTCTTTGGGCTGGCGGAGAGGCCCTGCGCCAACCGGGCGCTCATTCAATGCAACTGGAAGGGTGAGGACGCGGACGGCCATTGCCGCAGCTGCCGCATGACAGAGGTTCGCCCGGACCCATCCGTCCAGGAAGCCATTGATCTTTGGGCGGTGTCCGAGAGCGCAAAGCGATGGGTGCTGGCCAATCTGGGCCGGTGGGGCTGGTTCACGGATACCGACCACTCGAAACGCCCGATTTTCCACATGTTGGCGGAGGAAACCCGGACGGGCGATACCCTGGTGATTATGGGGCATGACGACGGCCTAGTGACCATCAATGTCAACGAGGCCGATCCGGCTAAGCGCATGAAGCGCCGGGAGGATCTGGGCGAGTCGCTGCGCACCATGAACGGGCATTTCCGCCATGAAATCGCACACTATTTCTTCGTCATCCTGTGCAAGCGCGACGGCTTTCTCGACGAGTTCCATCGGCTGTTCGGCGATGAGGAGGCCGACTACAGCGAGGCGTTGGAGGCGTACTATGAGAATGGCGCTCCTGAGGATTGGCGCGACCGGTTTATCAGCCCCTATTCCACCGCACACCCCCATGAGGACTGGGCCGAGAGCTTTGCGCACCTGCTGCATCTGACCGACATTGTCGACAGCTTTGTGGCCTCCGGGCTGACCGGGACGGATTTGCCTGCGGCAGATTATGACGCTTATCAGGAAGGCAATATCGACGCCCTGATTGGCTATGGCGGTCGCCTCGGCATCGCGTTGAACCACGTTAACCGGTCGATGGGCTTGTCGGACCTTTATCCCTTCACGCACACCCCAGCGATCATCGAAAAGTTCGCATGTATTCATGATTGGATGTGCCAGGGGCCACCACAGGGGTAGGGATAACGCTCGGGTTGCACATTCACTATCTCGCAGGAACTGGAATTTACCGCTAGGATTGCAGCCACTTTCGTCGTTCTCCGTGTTTGCGAGGCTTTCCCCGTGTCCAATACCCCATACGATATCGTCATAGTTGGCGCTGGTTTTGCCGGCATGTACCTGCTGCATCGCGCCCGCGGATTGGGCCTGACAGCACGGGTGCTGGAGGCTGGCACGGATGTGGGTGGCACCTGGTATTGGAACCGCTATCCCGGTGCCCGCGTCGATATCGAGAGCATGCAATACTCCTATCAGTTCGATGAGGATTTGCAGCAAGAATGGGAGTGGACGGAGAAATACTCGCCGCAGCCGGAACTGCTGAAATACGCGCGGCACGTGGCCGACCGACATGATCTGCGCCGCGACATCCAGTTCAACACCCGCGTCGCTGCGGCCCGCTATGACGAGGGCCAAGCTGTCTGGACGCTGGAGGCAGAAGACGGATCGACCGTGCAGGGACGCTTTTATGTGATGGCGACCGGCTGCCTGTCAGTGCCGAACGATCCGAACCTGCCAGGCAAGGACACCTTCGCCGGCCCGACCTACGTCACTGGGCGTTGGCCGCATGAGGGTGTGGACTTTACCGGCAAGCGCGTCGCGGTGATTGGCACCGGCTCCTCCGCCATCCAGTCCATCCCGCTGATCGCCGAGACGGCGGCCCAGGTGACGGTGTTCCAGCGGACAGCCAACTACTCGATCCCGGCGCACAATGCGCCGCTGGATAAGGCCTATGAGGCGAAGATTAAGGCACGCTATCCGCAATTCCGGGCTGAGGCGAAAAAGACCGGCCCCGGCTTTCATGCGGTCTTCGAAACTGACTCCGTGCTGGACGCGACGCCACAGGAGCGCGAGCGGCGCTATCGGGAACGGTGGCAGCAGGGCGGCTTGGGTTTCCTCGGCTGTTTTGCCGATCACATGATGACCCAGGAAGGCAATGACTACGCCGCCAATTTCCTACGCGACCGTATTCGGTCCATCGTTGATGATCCCGAGACCGCAGAGAAGCTCTGCCCGACCAACCTGATCGGCGCCAAGCGGTTCTGCGTCGATACCAATTACTACGCCACCTACAACCGCCCGAACGTGGCCCTGGTTGACATCCGCGCCAATCCGATCGAGCAGGTTTCGGCCAACGCCGTCCATGCCGGTGGCGAGGCCTATGGGGCCGATATCCTGGTGATGGCGACGGGCTTTGATGCCATGACCGGCGCACTATTGGCGGTGGATATCCAGGGCGTTGGCGGTGCCCGCCTGCAGGAGCGCTGGGCGGAGGGGCCGAGCAGCTATCTGGGGCTGGCGATCAAAGACTTCCCGAACCTGTTCACGGTCACGGGGCCCGGCAGCCCATCGGTGTTCACCAACATGCTGCCGCATATTGAGCAGCACGTGGATTGGATTGCCGACTGCATCGGCTACATGGAATCCCGCAACTACCGCCGCATCGAGGCCGACGCTGATGCTGAGGACCAGTGGTGGGACCATGTGCAGGAGGTCGGCGCGGTCGGGCTCAAAGCCACGGTCGACAGCTGGTATATTGGCGCGAATATCGAGGGCAAGGCTCGGGGCATGATGCCTTATCTCGGCGGCTTTCCGCAGTATTGTGAAAAATGCGAAACCGTTGCTGCCGAGGGTTATGCAGGCTTTAAGTTGGCTTAGCTTCAGCCTCCCTCATTGTAACCCTCTCTCTCCTGTCCGTCATTGCGAGCGGAGCGAAGCAACCCAGGAGCGCCACGCCCCAAAACCCCTGGGTTGCTTCGTCGCTGCGCTTCTTGCAATGACGGCAATAAATTTACCCCGCCTGCCAGCGTAGAACCGGCTTGCGAGCCGCTTGAGTCTCATCCAGCCGTCGCCTTGGTGCAAACCTTGGCGCTTGCGTGAAGCGCTCCGAGTCGCCAGCTTTCGCAGCCTTTGCCAGGGCCAGGAGCGAGTCCGCAAACTCGTCCAGGGCGTTCTTTGTTTCCGTCTCTGTCGGCTCTATCAGCATGGCGCCGTGGACGACCAGGGGGAAGTACATGGTCATAGGGTGGAAGCCCTCGTCGATCATCGCCTTGGAGAAATCGAGCGTGGAGACGCCGGTGCCCTTCAAGAATGTATCGTCGAACAACACCTCATGCATGCACGGGCCAGTGTCGCCATAAGGCAGTGAGAACTCGCTTTTCAGGCGGGCTTTCAGGTAGTTGGCGTTGAGGACGGCGTCCTCCGCCACCTGCCGTAGGCCGTCTGCACCATGGCTCAACATGTAGGTGAGGGCCCGCACGAACATGCCCATTTGGCCGTGAAAGCCTTTGACCCGGCCGAACGCCTGTGCGGCATCGCCCTCTGCCTGTTCGACTAGGCTTAGCGTGCCGTCGGCGTTTTGCTGAATACGCGGCACCGGCGCAAACGGGGCCAGAGCCTCCGAATACACCACCGGTCCGCTGCCTGGCCCGCCGCCGCCATGCGGGGTGGAGAAGGTTTTGTGCAAGTTCAGGTGCATGGCGTCGATGCCCAGATCACCTGGCCGCACGCGCCCGACGATGGCGTTGAAGTTCGCGCCGTCGCAGTAGAAATAGCCGCCGGCCTCGTGCAGGGCGTCGGCGATGCGGCGGATATCGTACTCGAACACACCGCAGGTGTTTGGGTTGGTCAGCATGATCGCCGCCACATCATCGCCCAGGCTCGCCTCAAACGCCTTCAAGTTGACGCGTCCCGTCGAGTCTTCCTCGATGCCGGCAACCTCAAACCCCAGCGCCGCCGCCGTCGCCGGGTTGGTGCCGTGCGCGGAGTCGGGCACCAGCACCTTGCGGCGCTTACCAGCCTCGCCGCGAGCCTCCAACGCCGCGCGGATCGCCGCCATGCCGGTTAGCTCACCATGGGCGCCGGCACCGGGTGAGAGTGCCACAGCAGGCATGCCGGTCAGGGTCATGATCCAGTGCGAGAGTTGCTGCATTAGTTGCAGCGCGCCCTGGATCGTGCTTTCCGGCTGCATCGGGTGCAGGTCGGCGAAGCCGGGCAGGCGGGCCATGCGCTCGTTCAGGCGCGGGTTGTGCTTCATCGTGCACGAGCCGAGCGGGAACAGGCCGGCGTCGATGGCGTAATTCTTTTGGCTGAGCCGCGTGTAGTGGCGCACCACTTGCGGCTCACTAAGACCGGGCAGGCCCACCGCCTCACCGCGGGAGAGACCGCCCAGTCGGTCGACGACCTTGGGTGGCTCCGGCATATCAATGCCAGAACGGCCAGCTGAGTCTTTCTCGAAGATCAGCTTTTCTTCCAGATGCAGCGCGCGGTTGCCGGTGAAGGTGGCGGGCGCGGTATCACTGCTAGCTGAGGCCTCTGGCTTGGTCGGGCGGCCTTGGGTGTTCATGGCGCTCATGCTGCCAACTCCTTCGTCAAAGCGAGGGCCAGGGATTCGATGTCCTCCGGTTCGACCGTCTCGGTAGCCGCCACCAGTAGCACGTTGGCGAGGTCGGTCTGATCCGGATACAGGCGAGAGGCGGGAACGCCGGCCAGAATGCCCTGCTCTGCCAAGGCATCGACCACGCCGGCCGCAGGTTTTGAGAGCTGCACCGCGAACTCGTTGAAGAAGGCCGGATTCAGCAACTCGACGCCGGGCACGCCCGCCAGCCGTTCGGCGGTCTGCACGGCAGTGGCGTGGTTCCAGGCAGCGAGCCGGTTCAGGCCGGCCTCACCCAACAGTGACATATGGATCGAGAATGCCAGCGCACAGAGGCCGGAATTGGTGCAGATGTTGCTGGTCGCCTTCTCCCGCCGAATATGCTGCTCGCGGGTGGAGAGTGTCAGCACATAGCCGCGCTGGCCGTCGGCATCGACGGTCTCGCCGCAGACCCGCCCCGGCATCTGCCGCACCAGCTTTTGCCTGGTCGCAAACAGGCCCAGATAGGGACCGCCGAAATTCAGGGCGTTGCCGATGCTCTGCCCTTCGCCGGCGACAATGTCAGCGCCCATAGCACCGGGCGGCTTTAACGCGCCCAGCGAAACCATTTCGGTGCAGACCACCACCATAAGCGCGCCGGCGGCATGGCAGGCGTCGGCTAGTGGGGTCAGGTCGGCGATATGACCAAACACGTCCGGATACTGCACGACGACGCAGCCGACAGAGCCATCCACCGCGGCAATCAAGGCGTCGATGTCAGCACCGGCAACGTGCGGTGCTGTCTCGGACACCGGAAAATCCGTCATCCGGCACAGCGTTTCGGTTGTGTCGCGATAGTGCGGGTGCAGATTGCCGGATAGCACGGCCTTGTTCCGCTTGGTCACCCGAGCGGCCATCATCACCGCCTCGGCGCAGGAAGTCGCGCCGTCGTACATGGAGGCGTTGGCGACTTCCATCCCGGTCAGCATCGCCACCTGGGTCTGGAACTCGAACAGCACCTGCAAGGTGCCTTGCGCGATTTCCGGCTGGTAGGGCGTGTAGGCGGTCAGGAATTCGCCGCGCTGAATCAGGTAATCCACACTGGCCGGCACATGGTGGCGGTAAGCGCCGGCGCCCAGAAAGCATGGCCCTTCGCCGGCGGCGTGGTTTTGCAACGCCAGGCGGCTCATTTGTCTTTCCACCGCCATTTCGCCGGCATGCGAGGGCAGGTCGACCGGACCGTCGAGGCGGGCTGCCTCCGGCACATCGCAGAACAGGTCGTCGATAGAGGCAGCGCCGATGGTGGCCAGCATGGCCTCACGATCCTGCGGAGTCAGGGGAAGGTAGCGCATAGATGGCTCCTAGTGTTGTTCGTCCCGAGAACATTCCTTCATCCCGAGTAGGGCCGGCGGCCCGTATCGAGGGAGATCCGATGCGGAGGCCGAGCGTCCCTCGATACGCGGCGCTGCCGCTACTCGGGGTGAAGGGGGAGGGACATTGGCTGGCCCAGAGGCCGCTGCTAATCGTCCAGTCCGGCGATGTAGTCTTCGTAAGAGCTCTCATCCATGAGCTTCGACGCTTCGCTGGTGTCGTCCAGTTTGATTTTGAACAACCAGCCTTCGCCGAGCGCGTCGCGGTTGACGATTTCTGGGTCATCCTCGACGCCGCTGTTCACCTCGACGACTTCGCCAGCGACCGGCGCGTAGATATCACTGGCCGCCTTCACGCTTTCGACGACGGCAATTTCGTCATTGGCAGCGACGACGCGGCCAACTTCGGGCAGTTCCACGAATACGACGTCGCCCAACTGCTCCTGCGCATAGTTGGAGATGCCGCAGACGGCGATATCGCCCTCTAGGCGGACCCATTCGTGTTCTTCGGTATAGCGTTCTTCGGACATGGTTCTGGTCTCCTGGTGCTGATCTTCTGCTGTTGGACTTCGCGGCCTTATTGGCCGCGGTAGTAGCTGTGGGGATGGAAAGGCATTTTGACGATCTGTGCCGGATGCTGCTTGCCGCGGACCTCCAGCAAGACGGATGTGCCGACTTTGGCATGTGCCGGCGGCACATAGCCCATAGCTACCGGCCCTTCGGCGCTGGGGCCGAAGCCGCCGGAGGTAACTGTGCCGATGCGCCCGCCATCTGGCGACAGGATCGCAGAACCCTCGCGGGCGATGGCCCGGCCATCGGGCTTGATGCCGACGCGGCGGCGGCTGGGGCCATCGGCGATTTCGCGGGCGATGCGGGCGGCACCGGGAAAGCCAGCCTCAGCATTGCGCCTGGCCTTGGGGATGATCCAGATCAGGCCGGCCTCTATGGGTGAGGTGGTGGTGTCGATGTCATGGCCATAAAGGCAAAGCCCCGCCTCCAGCCGCAGCGAATCGCGCGCTCCGAGACCGATGGGCTCAACTGCCTCAAAGCTCAGCAGCCGCTCTGTGAGTTTCTCGATATCCGCGTTGGCACAGGAGAGTTCATAGCCATCCTCACCTGTATAGCCGGAGCGGGTGATCAGCGTGTCGATGCTGTCAATGGAGGCGTGGGCGCTTTGCATGAACGCCAGCCGGTCAACACCAGGGGCGAGCGTCGCCAGCGTTTCAGCGGCCTTCGGGCCTTGCAGCGCGATCAGCGCCAGTTCCGGGCGCGGCGTGAAGCTGAGGTCGGCGGGCAGGTGCGCCTCGATATGGGCGAAATCCTCGTTCTTGCAGGCTGCGTTCACCACCAGATGAAAGGCGTTGTCGGCAAGGCGCAACACCATCAGGTCGTCGATAATGCCGCCGTCAGCGTTCATCAGCACGGTGTAGCGCATCCGGCCGATCTCTAGCCCGGCAATGTCGCCGGGGCAGAGCGTCTCCAGGAACTCCGGCGCGCCGGGGCCGGATAGCGAGGCCTGACCCATGTGGGAGACATCAAACAGGCCGGCGGCGGCGCGGGTGTGCTTGTGCTCGCCTAACACGCCTAGCGGGTATTGCACCGGCATGGAGTAGCCCGCGAATAGCACCATCTTCGCGCCGAGGCGCATATGCAGAGCGGCTAACGGCGTTTCGGCCAGTGGGGCGTTGGGATCATGGTCGGACATTGCGGCGGCCTCCGGACTCGGGTGTGCGGCGTTCGAACCGAATGGCCCGAACCCGCCCCGCTCTGTCCCGGGCGCCTGAAAGATTCACAGCCGGCGGTTCCGATTGCTCGGCCTGCCAGCGCTTACTTCTTCGGCGGAGATGGTCTCTTGCGAAACCAGCCCACTTTCCAGAGGTGCCTCTCCCTACGGTCCTCGGTGCCTGAGAGTTTCCGGGGTCGGTTGCTCCTTCGGCGCCGCCAGACGTCACTGCCGTCAGCGGGCTCTCCCGCAGGGGTCGTTGGCGATGTCTGCTCAAGATACGAGGCAAATCGTAATGGTCAACCAAAAGCGCGCTTGGCACCTTGCCGCGGTGTGTATAAATGGCGGTCTGAACGATAAGTCTGTCACTTCCATCCACAGGTGTTGCCCATGTCCGACTACAACGCCCCGCTCGCCGATATCCGTTTCGCGCTCAGCCAAATCGCCGGCCTAGAAAACGTCCTGACCCTGGACGGCTTCGAGGATATTACGCCGGACCTAGTCGATGCCGTGCTGGACGAGGCCGGCAAGTTTGCGTCTGGCGTGCTGGCACCGCTTTCCCGAATTGGCGACACCCAGGGCGCGCGGCTGGAGAATGGCGTTGTGCGCATGCCGGATGGCTTTCCGGAGGCGTACAAAGCCTATGTCGATGGTGGCTGGAACGGTCCGGCATTCGATCCGGAGCGTGGTGGCCAGGGGCTGCCATGGCTGGTTGGGACGGCGTTAAACGAGATCTGGGGCTCGGCTAATCTGGGCTTTTCGCTTGGCCCCTTGCTGACCCAGGGCGCGGTGGAATTGCTGGAGGCGCACGCGGCACCCCAGCACAAGGACACCTTCCTGGAGGCGATGATCACCGGCCGTTGGACCGGCACCATGAACCTGACCGAGCCGCAGGCGGGCTCCGATGTGGGTGCGCTGCGGACCAAGGCGATGAAAGAGGGCGATCACTACCGCATCTCTGGCCAAAAGATATTCATCTCTTACGGCGATCACGAGATGGCGGAGAACATCGTCCATCTGGTCCTAGGCCGGACCGAGGGCTCGCCGGATGGCATCAAGGGTATCAGCCTGTTCATCGTGCCGAAATTCCTGGTGAACGCCGATGGTTCGCTGGGCCAGCGCAACGACCTGCGTGCCGGCTCGCTGGAGCACAAGCTGGGCATTCACGCATCTCCCACCGCGGTGATGCTGTTTGGTGAGAACGAGGGCGCTGTTGGCTACCTCATCGGCGAGGAGTGCCGCGGTATCGAATACATGTTCACCATGATGAACAATGCCCGCCTCGGCGTCGGCCTACAGGGCTTGAGCGTCGCCGAACGTGCCTACCAGCAGGCCGTCGCGTTCGCTAAGGACCGCGTGCAAATGCGCGACGCGGTTAATGGCGGCAAAGAAGGCGTCACCATCATCCACCACCCGGACGTGCGCCGGATGCTGCTGCGCATGCGCGCCCAGGTGGAGGCGATGCGCTGTCTGGCTTATGAGGCCGCCGGCGGCCTTGATCTAGCCAAACGCCTGACTGATCCAGACGCTAAAAAACTGGCACAGCGCCGGGTGGACCTACTGATTCCCATCGTCAAAGCCTGGAGCACGGATGTCGGTTTGGAGGTCGCCTCCACCAATGTGCAGGTGCACGGCGGTATGGGCTTTATCGAGGAGACTGGCGCAGCACAGCACATGCGTGACGTTCGGATTTCCTCGATCTACGAGGGGACCAACGGCATTCAATCCATTGATTTGGTCGGTCGCAAGCTGGGCCGTGACGGCGGCGAGGCCATGGGCCAGTTGGCAACGGAGATCGCACAAACAGTCGAATCCCTGCGCGGCCATGATGACGAAGACTTGGCAGCTATCGTAGCGCCACTGGCCGAAGGGCTGGCCAGCCTGGAGCGCACCACGCGCTGGATGGTCGAACATATCGGCCAACGACCGGGCGAGGCCCTGGCGGGGGCAACGTCCTATATGAGGCTAGCCGGCTATGTCATTGGCGGTTGGTACATGGCGCGTTCGGCGCTGGCTGTGGCCGATCGCGACGACCCGTTCGCCGCGCAAAAGCGCCAGGTTGCGCGCTTCTTTGCCGAGCAACTCATTCCGGAAGGGATCGCCATGGAACGCCCAATCACCACCGGCGGTGCCTTGGTGGCGGGCATGGGTGTCGATGCATTTTAAAGCGTCTTAACGAATTCTATAGCTGGCACTAAAGTTTTGCTTGCGTGCCCCCTGTGGATCAGTCATAAGGCGCGCCTTTCCTGCTACCCCCCAATACTGGTTTTACGGAGGACTTGCGATGGAAGATAGTCGCACTTTCGCAGAGCTGGCTGTTGTCGCGGGGTACGAGGTATCTGAGGATGTCTCGTCCGCTTTACAGCCTGAAGATCACGAAGCCGTTCGCGTCATCGATCCACACTGTTTGGATGAACAGGTGCCCCCAACGCAGGTAGCCGCGGCTGCCTTGCACGTGGCACCTGAAGAAGACGAACGCCTTGATTTCTTCGTAAAGAAGGATGGGCTGGAGTTCGCGGGTATTCACCTGTTGATCGATCTGTCGGGCGCAACCCGCCTGGACGATCTGGAGACGGTAGAGGCTGCCTTGCGCGAGTCCGCTATAGTTTCGGGTGCTACGATCCTGAACGTCGATCTGCACCATTTTGAGCCGAATGGCGGAATTTCCGGTGTTGTCGTGTTGTCGGAGAGCCATATCTCCATCCACACGTGGCCGGAGCGGGATTTTGCCGCGCTGGACATCTTCATGTGCGGTGATTGCAACCCCTATCAAGCCATTCCAGTGCTGAAGAAGGCCTTCGCGCCGACGGCGATCCAACTCACCGAACACCGGCGCGGCTTGCAGCTGCACGGACAGGGGCGTTGAGCGTCTGGTTCGACGAGGTCCTGCACGATGGCGTTGGTCAAAGGTTAGAAATCGAGGAGGTTCTCTACGAGGGCCAATCCGAATTCCAAGATATCAAGATCCTGCGGAACAAAAAGTTCGGCAGGATCATGACCCTTGATGGCGTTGTGCAGACGACCGAGGGCGATGAATTCGTCTATCACGAAATGTTCGCCCACGTGCCTTTGCTGGCTCATGGCCGGGCAAAGCGGGTGCTGATTATTGGCGGCGGCGATGGTGGCTTGCTGGAGGAAGTGCTGAAGCACGACGTCGAGCATGTGACCGAAGTCGAGCTGGATGGCGGCGTCGTGGAGGTCTCGAAACAATACCTCTCCAGCATCTGCCAGCAGGCCTACGATGATCCACGGGTCAACCTGGTGATCGGCGATGGCGCGAAATTTGTGGCCGAGACCGACCAGACTTTCGATCTGGTGCTGGTGGATTCGACCGACCCGATTGGGCCTGGCGCGGTGCTGTTCACCCATGAGTTCTACAGCCATTGCAAGCGCTGCCTGAACCCTGGCGGCATCTTAGTGACCCAAAACGGTGTGCCGTTCATGCAAGGCGACGAGCTGGTTAGCTCAGTCGGGCATTTCCGGTCTTTGTTCGCCGACGCTGGTGCCTATGTCATCTCCTGCCCGACCTATGCGCTGGGGTTCATGACCCTGGGATGGGCCAGCGATGATGCCGATCTGCGCCGGCAAAGCATGGAGACCATCAGTGCGCGGTTCGATGCTTTGGCGATCGACACGCAATACTACAATCCGGCAACGCACATTGCGTCCTTCGCGCTGCCGAACTTTATCGTGAAGTTGATCGACCCTAGCTGAAGCGAGCGATTGTTGTTCCCCTTGGTGTGAGGCATACTCTGGCAGGGCTCCTGCTGGAGCCGCCCAGAATCACTGACAAGGGGACGTCCCATGAGCAAAGACACTGGTGTCCGTACAACCGAAGGCCGCGGCCGACTGTATGACGGCGTGATTGAGACCATTGGCAATACGCCCTGCATCCAGGTCAAAAACATCGCGCCCTCTCACGTGAAGCTCTATGTCAAGGCGGAGTTCTTCAACCCGGCGGCTTCCGTGAAGGATCGGCTGGCGGTTAACATTATCGAGGCGGCGGAGCGCAGTGGTGCGCTGAAGCCCGGCCAGACCGTGGTCGAGGCAACCAGCGGCAACACTGGCATCGGTCTTGCCATGGTCTGTGCGCAAAAGGGCTATCCGTTGGTCATCACTATGGCTGACAGCTTCTCCATCGAACGCCGCAAGCTGATGCGCATGCTGGGCGCTAAGGTCATTCTGACCCCGCGCGCCGAAAAGGGCATGGGCATGTACAACAAGGCCGAGGAACTGGCGAAAAAGAACGGCTGGTTCCTGGCGCACCAGTTTGAGACCAGCGCCAACGCCGACATCCATGAAGCCACCACCGGTCGGGAGATCATGGCAGACTTCGCCGGCGGGCGTCTCGACTATTTCGTGACGGGTTATGGCACTGGCGGCACGGTAACCGGCGTGGCGCGTGTGCTGCGCAAGGAGCGCCCGGATACCAAAATCATTCTGACAGAGCCTGCGAACGCCGCCATCGTTACCAGCGGTCATGTACAGCCGCGGACGGCTAGCAACTCGCCGGCCAGCAGCCATCCCAATTGGGAGCCGCATCCGATCCAGGGCTGGACACCGGACTTTGTGCCGTTTGTCCTGCAAGAGGCTATCGATCAGAAATACTATGACGAGCTGATCCCGATTGCGGGGCCAGAAGGCATCAAGTGCGCGCAGCAATTGGCACAGAAGGAAGGCATTCTGACCGGCATCTCCGGCGGGTCTTCGTTGGCGATTGCCCTAAAGGTTGCTGAGACCGCGCCTGCTGGTTCTGTCATCCTCGCCATGCTGCCAGACACTGGCGAGCGTTACCTCTCGACGCCACTATTTGAGGGCATCGAAGAAGAAATGACGGAGGAGGAGATAGCGCTCTCCAAATCCACGCCGGGCTATCAGATGGGCTGAGGGTATAGAGGGGGCATGGATCGGAATTCCGTCCCGTGCCCTCTACCGCCTCTCATCAAACTTCACCCTGAGCCTGTCGAAGAGTCTTTTTCATCGTGGCACGCTCTTCGCCCTTCGACAGGCTCAGGGTGAAGACCAGGGCAGGGCAGCGCGGAGTATTGTGCCTCGCTCTACTCCGCCGGAACCAGGTCCGGTGCCTTGGCATCGCGGATCGGCCAGTGCACGGCGGCCGCGAACAGGCCCAGGCCTGCGCCCATCCACCAGACCACGTCATACGAGCCCGTCATGTCAAACAACAGGCCGCCCAGATAGACGCCAGCGAAAGAGCCGAGCTGGTGGCCGAGAAACACAAACCCGAACAGCATGCTCATATATTGCGTACCGAACATGCTGGCGACGAGCGAAGCTGTAATCGGCACGGTGGATAGCCAGAACAGGCCCATGAACGCGCAAAACACGTAGATTGTGAGCTCGCTCGGTGGTGCCAGCATCAGGCCGGAAATCGCCAAAAACCGACCAACATAGATGAATGACAGCAGCTTCGGTCGATAGAACCGGCTGCCCAAAACCCCGGATAGATACGCGCCCAGCAAGTTGACGACGCCAACCAGCATCAGCGCCATTGCGCCCGTTCCCTCAGGCAAGCCCAAATCGCTGACATAGGCGGGCAGGTGGGTGCCTATGAAGGCGACGTGGAAGCCGCAGACGAAAAAGCCGATCATCAGCAGCACGTAGGAGCGATGCTTGAACGCCTGCCGCAAGGCCTCGCCGATAGTAAGGTTGGCCACCGCCGCAACGGTCGGCCCGCCTTTCGGTGCGGCGCGCAGAAAAATCGCGGCAACGAGGATGAGCAAGCTCAACAGCGCCATCGCCACATATCCCATGGACCAGCCATAGGTCTCCAGGAATATCTGCGCCAAAGGTAAGACCACCAGCATGCCTGCGGAACCGCCCATGACGGCGATCCCCAGCGCCCAGGTCCGTCGCTCTTCCGGCACCAATTGGGCAACAGCGCCCATGGCGATGCTTTGCCCACAGCCAGCCTGCGCCATGCCCACCAGGAAGCCGCCAGTCAGCGTGAAGCTGAGCGGGTCCGTGCTGATCGACATCAGCGCCAGTCCGACGGCATAGAGCAGTGTGCCAACGACGATGACTTTGGCCGGGCCGAATTTATCCGCAAAACCGCCAAACAGCGGCGCACAAAGGCCGACCATCAGCGCCTGGATAGCAATGGCCAATCCGAACTCCGTCCGGCCCCAGCCAACATCGGCCAACATTGGCACCTGATAGAGCGGGATCGATACCCGAATGCCGTTCGCAATCAGCACGGCCATAGCAGCAGCGCCAACCACCATCAGGATTGGCCATCCGTTCAAACTCTTCATGGCACTGCTTTCTTTTCGGGCAGGAGGTTCATGGTGCTAGCGGGGCGCGTTGCACGGGTTTCTCACTGATTGGCAAATGCACCAGGGCCGCAAACACGCCCAGTCCGGCACCAATCCACCAGACGATATTGTAGGAGCCGGTTTCATCGAACAGCAAGCCGCCCAGATAGACGCCGAAGAATGACCCTATCTGATGGCCGAAAAAGACAAAGCCGAATAGCATGGTCATGTATTGGGTGCCGAACATGACCGCGACCAACCCGCTGGTCAATGGCACGGTCGAGAGCCAGGACAGGCCCATGCCGGCGGCGAACATGTAGATGGTCAGCTCTGTCGGCGGCGCTAATAGCATGGCGCTGATAAAAACGGCACGGCTCAGATACATCACCGACAGCATTTTGACCTTGCTGAATCGCCCACCCAGCACTCCGGTGGTGTAGGCGCTGATGATATTGACCACGCCGATCGTCACTAGCGCCGCGGCGCCGGTCTCTGGCGGCAAGCCGATATCGGTCACATAGGCAGGCAGGTGCGTGCCGATGAACGAGACGTGGAAACCGCAAACGAAGAAGCCAAATACCAACAACACGTAAGAGCGATGCTGGAATGCCTCGCGCAAGGCCTGTCCGATGGTCATGTTGGCGACTGCGCCCACGGTCGGTCCGGTCATCGGCTTGCCACGCAGCGGCAACGCCAGCGGCACCATGAGCAGGGCAAGGCAGCTCATGGCGATAAAGCCCATGGACCAGCCGAGCACCTCCAGAAACACCTGGCCGACCGGCAGGATCACCAGCATGCCGGCGGATGATCCCATGGTGACAATGCCAAGCGCCCAGGATCGCCGCTCTTCTGGCACCATCCGCCCGACGGAGCCAATGGCGATGCTCATGCCCGCGGCGGCTTGGGCGGTGCCCAGCATCAGACCAGCGGTGAGAGTAAAGCTCAATGGATCGACGCTGAAGGCCATCAGGGCCATGCCAGCAGCATAGAGCAGGCCACCGAACGCCAGCACCTTGCCCGCTCCGAACTTATCGGCAATCGCACCAAACACCGGCGAAAATGCGCCCCAGAGCAATTGCTGCAATGCAATCGCCAATGCGAAGTCCGCCCGACCCCATTCGAGATCGGCCAGCATTGGTACTTGATAGAGTGGGATCGCGGCACGCAGGCCCATCGATAGCAAAGCGATAATGGCTGCGGCTGCGGCGACCAAAACAACCGGCCGGCCAGTGGTGGTTAGCATCGCGTGTCTTTCTGGCGTGGCGCGGGCCAGCTGGTCTTGGTCGTGCCTCAGAAGCCGCACATGGCCCGTAACGACCCGCCCATCCACATAAGGTTCTCCATGACATTGCCATACAGCGGCGCTGCCAACAGGCCGAGCGCGGCGATGCCTAGTGGCAACACCACATAGGGGGAGGGTCGAAGACTGGCAAAACGGCCAGAGGCGGGAGGCTTTAATTCGGGCATGCGCACTATCTACGCCGTGCCAGAATGGCGATCAATGGTACTCAGGCGTAAGGCATCTGTGCATGCAAGCGGCATTATCGGTTTCAGGCTGAAAGTATCGCTCACTGAGCGACTTGCGATAGGCGATGGTCAGGCGGGTGTTCCGCATGCCACAATCCAGGTTCATCGACGCGATAGGCGTCAAGCAATCGGAGATATGCCAAGATGAACACCGTGGACTTGGTTATTCGCAACGGCTCAATCGCTGACGGTACTGGTGCTGCTCTACGCACTGCTGACGTGGCCGTGAACGACGGGCGGATTGTAGCCGTCGGCACTGTCTCCGCCCGTGGCCGTGAGGAGATTGATGCCACAGGCAAGCTGGTGACGCCGGGGTTCGTTGATATTCACACCCACTATGATGGACAGGTGACTTGGTCGAACCAGATCAGCCCTAGCTCGCAACACGGTGTCACCACGGTGGTGATGGGCAATTGTGGCGTCGGATTTGCACCAGTGCGCCTCGGCGATCACGAGCGCCTGATGCGGCTGATGGAAGGCGTTGAGGATATTCCAGAGCCGGTGCTGTCCGCCGGCCTGCCGTGGACCTGGGAGAGTTTCCCTGATTACGTCAACTGGCTCTCCACCCGTCAGTACGATATGGATGTCGGCCCGTTGCTGCCGCATGCGGCGCTGCGTGTCTATGTGATGGGCGAGCGCGGCGCGAACCGTGAGCCGGCCAACGCAGACGACATTCGCCAGATGGCGGCGCTGGCGGGGGAGGCGGTCACCGCTGGTGCCTTGGGCTTCTCCACGTCGCGGGCTCTGAACCACCGCACCTCCGATGGCGACTACACGCCAACGTTAGAGGCGGCAGAGAATGAGTTGACGGCGATTGCCCAGGCGATGCAGGCGGCGGGCGGTGGGGTGATGCAATTCATCCTCGATATTTCCACCATCGACCACGACCTGCCGATGATGCTGGGCATTGGCAAGCGCACCGGCTGCCCGATCACGTTCTCATTGTTCCAGCACCACCAGAAGCCAGAGCGGTGGCGGCAAACGATGCGGCAGATCGAAGAAGCGGCGGCAGCAGGCCTAAAAGTGACAGCTCAGGTGGCAGCCCGTGCCATCGGCGTCATGCTGGGGCTGGAACTGACCCGGCATCCCTTCCGCACACGGCCATCCTACGCCGCAATTGCCGAGTTGCCGTTGGCGGAGCGGGTTGCAAAGCTGCGAGATTCGGCAGTGAAGGCGCGTATCCTGGCGGAGGATTCAGCGCCGGATGATGAATTCGCCCAGCGCCTCGGCGACTACAGCAAGGTGTTCACCCTTGGCGCTCCACCGGACTACGAGCAGCCGACGGAAAATGCCATCGGCCCTCGGGCGGCTCGCGAAGGCCGCAATCTGGAGGAAATCGCCTATGACGCGATGCTGGAGGATGACGGGCAGGGTATGCTGTACATGCCGGCGCTGAACTATGCCGACGGCAACCTTGATCCGGTTTACGAGATGATGCGTAGCCCGCTGGCCATTGCCGGGCTCTCCGATGGTGGGGCGCATTGCGGTATCATCTGTGACGCCAGCTTCCCCACCTACCTGCTGACCCATTGGGCGCGCGACCGCACCCGTGGTGAGCGGCTGTCGCTGCCCTATGTGGTCGAGTTGCAAACGCGGAAATCGGCGGAGGCGTTGGGGCTGTATGACCGAGGCGTGGTTGCGCCCGGCTATCGTGCCGACCTCAACGTCATCGATTTCGACCGGTTGCGCCTGTTGCCGCCGGAAGTCAGTTATGACCTGCCCTTGGGTGGTCGGCGACTGGTGCAGACAGCAGAAGGCTATGAGGTGACCATCGTTGCAGGAATCGTCACCCGTCGGGATGGCGCTGCGACCGGTGCGTTGCCCGGGCGGATGGTGCTAGGCGCGCAGTTGCCGCCGCAGGCTATCGCTGCGGAATAACAGGCGAGTGGCGGCTACTGGGCCGCGTCCGTCTCCTGCCAGACATTCGGTCGGCCTGGCTCCCCCGTCAGCACTGTGCGTGGGTCCTGGCCTTCCACATGGCCATAGAGGCCACGATAGAGCTTATAACCGCACAAATCCTGGAGCTCGGGAGGGAAGCCGCGCACCGCCTCCGGCGCCAGGCTAAGGAACGGGTTCTCCTGCTGCCGCACCCAGCCGGCGCAGTAGTAGTTGGAGATCGCCCAGCGCCGCTCGCTCGTGCAGTTTGCACCACCGCCATGCCAAAGCTGGCTGTCGAACAGGATGATGCTGCCGGCAGGGGCCGCCGCCGGGACGGTCTCATATGTCTCGCCAAATTTCGGCGGCTTGGGGTTTTTGTGGCTGCCGGGGACGAAGCGGGTTGCACCGTTGGCCTCGGTAAACTCACTCAACACCCAAAAGGCGTTCAGCATCAGGCAGGGGTGCGGTCGGCGTAGGCTGATCAGTTGCGAGTCCGAATGCAGCGCCTGCGCCACCTGCCCCGGAGCGAGCGTGATAGCTGAGAGGGATGAGAGCAGCAGGTCTTCGCCCAGCACCTGTTCCGCGATAGTGCGCACGGGCTCCGCCGCCGGAACCGCGGTAAACGGCACGCCATAGCGCAGCAGATTGTAGATGCGGACGGTGCGATTGCCCTCGAACGAGGTCTGACCGAAGCCATGCGCGTGTTCGCGCTCCACCCGCTCCAGCGCCGCGATCAGGTCGCGGCAGAGGGGCAGGGGAATGGCGTCAGGGACGATAGCGAAGCCCTGCTCCGCCACCGCTGCCACCGCGGGCGCTATTCGGGAATCGACCACGGGGTTCGCGTCAGACGACGCCCGCATTGCCGACGGTCATGCCACCACAAATGAACAGCACCTGTCCGGTGACAAAGCTGGAGCGGTCATCCAGGAAAAAGCTGACGCCGTTGGCGATATCTTCTGGCCTGCCAAAACGGCCGACTGGCACGGTCTTGCGATAGGCCTCAAAAGACTCCGCGCTTTGTGCTGCGCGCAACATGTCAGTCTCAATTGGGCCGGGGCCGATGGCGTTGACGGTGATGCCGTGACGCGCCAACTCGCTGGCCCAGGTGCGGGTCAGGCCGACCACGGCGGCTTTGCTGGCGGCATAAGAGGTCAGGTTGGAATAGCCCAGTGCCGCCCGGCTGGCGATATTGACGACGCGACCAAAGCCCTGGGTCTTCATGGCGGGCGTTACGGCCCTCATCACCTCAACATAGGAGCGGACATTAATCGCCATGACTCTGTCGAAATCTTCGCTGGAGACATCCTCGATTTTATCGGTGGAGACGATGCCAGCGCAGTTCACAACGCGGGTAATTCGCCGGTCGTCGCCCATGGCCCAGGCCATCGCCTGCGCAGTGTCAGTAGAACTGGAAAGATCGGTCCGGCGGAACTCACCCAGGCTCGGGTCTTCCGGGTCGAGCACATCGAGCATCAGGATGTTCTGGCCATCAGCCTTCAGGCGGGTGGCAATGGCGCGGCCAATGTTGCGCGCGGCTCCTGTGACGAGAGTGTAGTCGGTCATGGCAAGGTTTCCTCTGATGATTATGTTTATCACCGGAGGCTACATCGGCATCGTCATTGACGCTATGGCGAAGGTTGGGTGCTATTCATGAGAAGGTCAGGCGCTCTACTCGCGTGGGTCCATGCCTTTGTCGGTCAATTCCTGCACGGCTTTTTCGTTCTTGGCGAGGGCATCGAGGCCCATGCCTTTCAGCACGTTTGGCGCTTTCGAGAACTGGATATTATCATAGCCGATGATCTCGATCCGATTGCCCCACGGATCGTAAAAATCGACGAAGCGCGATGATGCAAACTCCACGCCCATGTCCTCCAAAGACTTACGCGCCAGCTCCTTGTCGCTGACGACAAGGCCGAAATGGCGGTGCTGGTCGCGGGAGATCTCATCGACTTTGCTGAGGGCGAGGAATTGGTCGCCCAGGTCGATAAAGCCCATGGTCTCGCTTTTGCCGCGCAGTTCGAACTCCAGGAACTGTCCGTAGAAGGCGAGAGCCTCATCAATATCACCAACCTCTAATGCTACATGATTGACGTCGACGGCACGGGCTTTGGTCATTGGCATGGTCTCCGGTAGTTGCTTGATGGGTTGGCGCCTTACATAGGGATGAGCTGAGGCAACCCCAAGACGTGCCAACGGCCCGCCGCCTGTCCCTTATGGGGAACAAACAGCGGGCCGCCGGCCGTTAGTTTACGCGCGTAGTTCGCGTGCCAACGAGGTGCCATCGGGAGCTTTATCAACGTCCGGGTCAACCACAGCGGCGCTGTCCTCATGCAAGGATTTTAGCAGGCCGTAGGTCATGAGCATCATAATCACCGAGATCGGCAATGCCGCCGCGATAGACGCGGTTTGCAGCGCCTTGAGGCCGCCGGCCAGCAACAACGCTGCCGCCACGACACCTTCACCCATGCCCCAGATGATGCGGAACCGTATGGGTGGGTTGTCATCACCCATCGACAGCATGGTGGTGATGACCAGTGTCCCGCTGTCGGACGAGGTGATGAACCACGTCGCCAGCAGGAAGGTCGCCAGCGCTGACGCTACCCATTGCAGGGTCCCAATATCCGTCAACCGCTCAATGGTGCCATAAAGCGCACCGGGAAGGTTCCAGGCCATAACGATGTCCGAGATGCCGGCAGTGCCGGTGCCACCTGCCGCGTTTAACTCCATAAAGATGGCATTACCGCCAAACATGCAGAGCCAGAAGAACGCGATGGTTGTTGGCACAAACAGAACGCCAACCATGAACTCACGAATGGTGCGTCCACGGCTGATGCGGGCGATGAACATGCCGACGAATGGTGCCCAGGAAATCCACCAACCCCAGTAGAAGATGGTCCAGCTGCCCTGCCACTTGGTGTTTTCCTCGGTCCCTGCAGTCCAGAAGCCCATCGGAATGACATTCCAGAGGTAATCACCCAGAGACGTCACGAAGAAGCCCATCAGCCACTTAGTCGGGCCAGCAAACAGGAAGAATGCCAGCAGTGCGATGGAAAGCCAGATATTCCATTCGGAGATGATGCGAATGCCATTGCCGACGCCGGAAACTGCGGAAAGGGTCGCGACAACGGAAATCACGGCGATGAGGATGATTTGCGTGGTGATCCCAGGGTCAACGCCAAACAACACGTTCAGGCCGGTTGCCATCTGAGTGACACCGAGACCCAACGAGGTCGCGACACCGAACACCGTGCCAAACACTGCCAGCAGATCGACCGCATGGCCGATTGGGCCATAAATTCTCTCACCGATCACCGGATACAGCGCGGAGCGCATGGTGAGGGGCAGCTTTTTGCGGAACCCGAAATAGGCGAGACAAAGGCCGACCATTACGTAGATCGCCCAGCCGTGGAAACCCCAATGGAAATAGGTCACGCGCATGGCGGAGACCGCCCGCTGCATAGTCATTTCCGTTACGCCCATAGTATCCGCATGGGGGTTGTTCGGATAACCAAAGCCGCCAGAATTGTCGAAGTAGAAGATCGGTTCGGCCACCCCAAAGAACAGGATGCCGATGCCAACTCCAGCCGAGAACAGCATCGCGAACCAAGAGAAATTCTTGAATTCCGGTCTGGAATCGTCGTCGCCCAATCGGATAGCGCCGAACTTGGAGAACATCAGGTAGAAGCAGACGAACAGCAGAATCAGCGCGGCGCTGATATAATACCAGCTGAGTGTCGCCTCGATCCAGCCGCGCACGGCGGAGTAGATCCCGTTCGCAAAATCAACATTCAGAACCGTAAAAACCACAAAGACGACGATCATGGCTTTCGCCGCGATCCCCATGCCAGCATGCAGTCCCTTCATCGGGCCTTTTGTTGCGACTAGGCCGTTTTGGCCGTCCGGGCTTCCCATAATTTCTCCAACAAATCTCTTGAGTAGCGGCTCTGTGTGGACTGCTCTGAGCCGATAGGCGTCGGCGCTTTAATGCAGTGTCCCTGCACTATAATAGCTAGAACCGTAGATTGAAAATTGGTTAAACGCAAACCTGGCAGATGCAGGGCGCCAGAAAGCCCATGAATGTCTAATGTGCCGAAGGTAACATCACAGCGTTTTGTGGTCCCTATATGGTGATGTTCAGCCAGACAACTTTTTCAATTTGCCCCAACGCGGAAAGCATTTTTGGCCGTGTGCTGGGGGCGGAAATTTATCGAATTTTACTAGCGAAACAGCAGCACCGGGATCATGCAGGACCGGATCATCTCCGTTGTGGTGGACCCGATGATCAGGCTGCGGATGCGAGAATGGCCATAGGCGCCCATCACCAACAGGTCGATGCCATCAGCCTCTACCCGTTTGGCAATGGCGGCGTCAGCGGCACCGGCTTCGATATCGGTTTGCACTGTATAGCCAGCCGCACGCAACAGGATCGCCGCATCCTCCAGCCGTTTGCGCGCCTCTGGTGTGTCGGCACCGGCGGTTAGCAGGTGGCATTCCAACCCGGCGAACAGCAGGCTGCGGGCGACGTGGTCCACAGCCTTCATCGCGCTGGTGCCGCCGTCGAAGGCGATCAGAAAGCGACTGATCGGTTTGAAAGCGCGGGCGGCGACCAGCACCGGGCGGTGGCTGGAGCGAACGACGCGCTCCAGGTTCGAGCCCAAATGCAGTTTGGCGAAGTCCGCGGCCTCGCCGCGCTTGCCGATGATGATCAGGTCGGCGTCGTGCTCCGTATCCTGCACAGCCTCGACCACATCGCCGAGACGCAGGGCTGCGGCGGGATCGGTAATGCCGGCCTGCACCAACCGCTCGCGGGCGTCCTCCAGGATCAACCTGCCGCGTCGCTGCGAGAGTTTGGAACGCTGCGCGTCCAATTCTGCCAACTCTTCCAGTAGGGCTGTGCGTGCGCCCAGGCTAATACTGCCACTGAGATTGGCGGGTTCGCTGGAAGTGTCGCGCCGGCCAATAACATGAACCAGCCGCACGGTCGCGCTCAGGCGTTGTGCCGCCCAGGCGGCATGGTCGCAGACACTCTGTGAGTAGATGGAGCCATCGATCAGGGCGGTTAGGCTGGTCATCTTCATATTCCTTAATGACCCATCAGGCGATCGAGAGCGCCCGGTTGGTCGTGAACGCCCAGCTTATCGACAATGGTTTCGCTGGCGCGGTTGAGGCCGACAATCTCTACGTCAGCACCCTCCCTGCGGAATTTCAGCACGACCATGTCGAGTGCGGCAACACTGGAGATATCCCAGATGTGGGCGCGGGTGACGTCGATGGTGACTGATTCCAGCGCCTCCCGGAAATCGAACGCCTGATTGAATTGCTCGACCGAGGCAAAGAACAACTGGCCTTCGACTAGGTATTGTCTGGCCTTGCCATCCTCGGACAGCGTGGAGGTCACGCGGAAAATTTGCGCGATCTTCCAGGCGAAGAACAGGCCAGACAGCAGCACGCCAATCAGCACGCCAATGGCCAGGTTGTGCGTTGCCAGGACGCCAACCACGGTCGCGATCATCACCACGCTGGAGCTGCGCGGATGGGTGCGCAGGGCCTTGATCGACGACCAGCTGAACGTGCCGACGGATACCATGATCATGATCGCCACCAACGCCGCCATCGGGATGGACTTAACCCACTCGCCGGTTACGACGATCAGGAACAGCAGAAAAATACCGGCGCAAAAGGTCGAAAGACGTCCGCGGCCACCGGACTTCACATTGATCATCGACTGCCCGATCATCGCACAACCGGCCATGCCGCCGATAAAGCCGGTGGCGGTGTTGGCGATACCCTGGCCGATGCACTCGCGGTTCTTGTTGCTGGGCGTGTCGGTCAGGTCATCGACGATGGAGGCGGTCATCAACGATTCAAGCAAGCCCACAGCAGCGACAGCCACGGAATAGGGCAGTACGATCAAAAAGGTTTCCAGGGTCAGTGGAATATCCGGCAACAGGAACACCGGCAGGGTCGACGGCAACTCGCCCATATCGCCGACGGTGCGCAGGTCCAGCCCCAGGCCCATCGCCAGCGCTGTCAGCACCAGAATGCAGATCAGGGGGGAGGGGATGGCTTTGGTGACGTAGGGGAACAGGTAGATAATGCCCAACCCGCCGGCCACCATCACATAGGTCAGCCAGGGCACGTCGATTAGCTCTGGCAATTGCGCCAAAAAGATCAGGATGGCCAGCGCGTTCACAAACCCGGTCATCACCGACTTGGAGACAAACCGCATCACATTGCCGAGGCGCAGTGCGCCCGCAATGATCTGCAACAGCCCCGCCAGAACGGTCGCGGCCAGCAGGTATTGCAGACCGTGGTCTCGCACCAGCGTCACCATTAGCACCGCCGTGGCAGCGGTTGCGGCGGAGATCATGCCGGGCCTGCCGCCGACGATGGCGGTGATGACAGCAATGGAAAACGAGGCGTAGAGCCCGATCTTCGGATCGACGCCGGCGATGATAGAGAATGCAATGGCCTCTGGGATCAGCGCTAGCGCCACCACCAGCCCGGACAGAACATCACCACGAATATTCCCCAGCCATTCCGTGCGGAGGCCGTAAAAAATGTCGGAGGTCAAGATACGGCTCCAATGGAACTGGCGGACAAAGCGGCTGGCGCCAGGAGGCGGAGCACGGGATGCCCCGAGACTATGGCCGAAAATTCCTTTTGCAATGCAACATAAGTGCCCGCCTGTTTTCAAACTCCTGCCGCAATCCCCCCACAATTTACCGCTGCATCCATAATGCTGGTTGAACTGCGTCCTGAGACGCCTCTAAATTGCCGACGATTGCAAATAATTGCTGGCCTGGGGAGAGAACTTTGGCAAAGACTTTTCGGAATGTACTGCTGGGTACAGCGGCGATGATTGTAGCGGCAAGTGCGCCGGCGCACGCGCTTTTGTATAATGCGTCCTACATGCTCATTGGCGGTGATGTGGTCGAAATGACATTCGACGGCACCTTGCAGGGCGACCTCGACACAATCGTGGTGAATTTCCTTGCCGGAACTCCGACGTTTAATGGCGTGGCGCCTGCGCTGGGCGCCGTGTCGGGCTTTCTGTCAGTGACCGATGTTTTCGTTTCGGGCTTAATACCAGGAGATCCGGTAGTCGTGCCCGCGACGGTTTCGATCAGCGGCGTCACGTTGGATTTTTTTTACTTTATACTGCCCTCACTCCAAAACCCGAAATTTCTCGTGTGTGATGACGCGGAAGTTGTCTGACACCGTGTCGCGGAAGTTTTTCCATTCACGCGGGATGGTTTCCCGCATGAAGGCGAGGATTGCGTCGGCAAACAGCTT
>CALKDI010000262.1 GCA_938084065.1 uncultured Alphaproteobacteria bacterium | reverse complement strand
GCTCAACGAGACAACCGAACTTAGTTTTTGACTGAGGGCGGCACATGCTTTTCTGAGCACAGGATCATCCCTTTCCCGAGGAAGAATCCGTCAGAAAACCATGATTTGCCGTCCTCAGCTACCGCTGTCGTGTAGTGTGGTGCTGGAACCCAAATCAGTCATCCAATGGCTTAATACCGATATACCGGAATTGAGTTGGATGGGTTTCCGCCTGGAGGCCGATATGGCCGGACGTCAACTTTAACGGCCCACCATTGTCCAGCCACAACTTCCCCCATTTGTCTTTAGGATCGACCTGTAACTCGGCATATTCAAACACTATTTTGTCGTTGATGATGTGTTTGATGGAGCCATCTTTGGATACAATGCCCTCGAATGTTACCCACTGATCACCAGTTAAAAACGGTGACGACGAATTGTTGCAATTGCGAGTGATTGCGGTGCCATCTTTGACAATATTGGTGCTGTTTGAACACGAATTTGCAGTGTTCCGACCTCGGTATCCAAAAATGGCTAGGGCTTTGTCTTTCAGGGAAGATGTTTGGGGTGTTACCTCACCGCCCAACAATTGTGCCTCACCAGACAAGGGCCAGCGCTGATCCTTGCCCATCGATTGGGGGCTCTGGCTATGAACCATTACGCCATTGTTGCGGAAAGCCCAGTCAAGTTTTGGTGGGACGCTGACCTGTTCGCCGACAAAACGATATTCAACCCGAATTTTATAACCTGAGTAAGAGGCGTTGGTGAATATATGCCCGTAGGGCTCATCGCCAAATTTCTCCCAATTGTCGTAGGACGCGGTCAACATCCCGTTCTCAACTCGGAACGTATCTAGCACGTTGTCACCGACTTCATGGTTCCTGAATTTTACGGTCCAGCCATCCAAATTTTTCCCATTGAACAACGGAATCCAACCATCTTTTGTGTATTTTTCTATATAGGAGAGGTCGCTGTAATCCTCCTCATCGCTACAACCTGCGACGAGCAAGAGTGCGGCTGTTGATGCAACTAGAAGAGCCAAGCGGCTGGGGCATTTGGAGAGGTTAAAATTCATGACTTTTCTATCATTTGAGGAAGTATGTTAAGACAATTTATAGTTTTCATTTGAGGAAAATCCTTTCTAACCAAATTTTCTGGTTTGCCAACCTTACAGCGCGCCAAGTTTTGTCGACAGGTGAATTGATTCCGCTCGGAACAGTTCCGCTGCCATTTCCCGCAGATCATCGGCAACCCGCGGGCGGAAAGCCATCTTGGCGAGGACGTCCCGTTCTAGGTCTACGCCGGGTGCGATCTCGATCAGCAACGGCCCGTTTTCGTCCACCCGGAACACAGCACGCTCTGTCACCACCATCACGCTTTGCCCACGGCCCAGGGCGACTTTGGCGTTGAAGGTGATCTGCTCAACCGCTTCGACAAACTTGGTGACGTCACCATCTTTGCGGATTACCAACCGGCCATCCTCAATCACGACGTCGCTGTCGCCCGCAGTGAACTGGCCGCAGAACACGACGCGGTCAGCACTCTGGGTGACATTGAAGAAGCCGCCAATGCCCGGCACGCGATTGGCTAGGCGTGAGACGTTGACGTTGCCAAGCTGGTCCATCTCTGCCAGCCCGACAAAGGTAATATCCAGCCCGCCGCCGTCATAGAAATCGAACTGATAGGTGTGGTCGATGACGCTGGTGGCGTTGGTCGCCGCCCCAAATGAAAGGCCATAGGCGGGGAAGCCGCCGGTAGAGCCGCTCTCGACCGTCAGCGTGAACAACTCACCAACGCCTTCTTCGCGCGCAACGGTGGCGACAAATTCGGGATAGCCGACCCCCAGGTTGACGACGTCGCCGCGGCGCAATTCCATCGCCGCACGCCGGCCGACCAGCTTGCGTATATCCAGCGGCATCGGCTCGATCGTGCTGACATCAACCCGCTCATCGCCTGAGAACACGGGATTGTAGGCCACCTGGAAGGTCTGCTTATGGTTCTCCGGCTTACTGACGACCAGATGATCCACCAGATGGCCAGGGATCGTCACCCGTCGTGGGTGCAGAAACCCACGCGGCACGATCTTCTCAACCTGCGCAATCACTTTGCCGCCGCTGTTATGCACCGCCTGGGCGAAGCTCGGGCCCTGGAATGTCGCGATCTCCCGTTCCATCGAGATATTGCCGTCCTCATCCGCTGTTGAGCCGCGCAGAAGGCCGGCGTCGGGCTTGAAGGTGGGGTAGAGCAGCCACTCTTTCCCCTCAATCTCCAGCACCTTGACGATGTCGCCTTTGGTAATCGCGTTGACCCGTCCACCACCGTGGCGCGGATCGACAAACGTGCCAAGGCCCACATGGGTAATCACGCCTGGGCGGCCCGCTGCGATCTCCCGATACATCTGAACCATCACACCAAGAGGCAGCAAAAATCCTTCGATTTCATTGTCTACCAGCCGTTTTTGCAGCTTACGATTTAGGTTTAAATAGCTGACCACCAACCGATCAATAATCCCGGAATGGTGCAGCCGATCTAGTCCCTTACCGCGAGTGTCGCCACTGCCGGTGGAGGCCCAGACCGTTAAGCCTTTGGGGCTCTGCGTATCGAGAAAGCGCTGTTCCAGGGCGATTAGCAACTCTTCCGGCGCGGCGCTGCCGACGAACCCGTCAACGGCCAGGGTCATGCCATCCTGAATGCAGGCGATCGCGTCGGCGGCGGAAATTTCTTTGCTCATCGGGCGTTTTCACTCGGGTAGGACGGAAAGGCTTGAAAGCGGCCGAGGCCACCCGCAGGTTTGCGCAGCAGCAGGCTGGGCCAATCTTTGTCGCCCGCTCTGGCTTCAAGGATAAGTCCGTAGCTGCGGAAGCGCTGCACCAGCGGACGCTCCTGGCCGGACAACAGACCTGCTATGATCAATGCTCCGCCGGGCGCCAACCGCTTGGCCATCTGCCGCGAAAAGCGCATGAGTGGGCGATAAAGCAGGTTGGCTAGGATCAGATCGAATGGCGCGCCGTGAGCCAGCGTACGATGCCGCCAACCATTGGCAACCACACACTCCATCCGCGCGCCATTGGCTCGGGCGTTGTAGGCTGCGACCTCCAAGGCTTGCGCATCGATCTCGCTGGCAACGATGTGGGCCCGGCGATACAGCTTGGCCGCGGCGATGGCCAGCAGGCCGCTGCCCGTGCCAATGTCGGCAATACGGCGGGGTTGAGCCTCTTGGCCAAGCCGCTGCATCAGCATGAGACATCCATGGGTGGTTGCATGACCGCCAGTGCCAAACGCCCGCCCAGCGTCCAGATGTATCACATGCGGGGCAGGAGGGGCCTGTTCCACATGGCTGGGCTTAACCAACATCGCACCGGCACGAATTGCCGGATTGTGTGCTTGGCTCTCCGTAACCCAGTCTGTGTCACTGCTGAGTTCACCCCACGCGAGCGGCGGCAGACGCTGGCGCAGGGTTGCCGCGGTCTCCGCGATGGCGGAGGTCAGGTCTTCGGTCGCTGGCGGGGCTTCGAACAGTGCTTCAATCACGCATTGTCCGCTCATGAGGATGTCGGTCGCCCAATCCTCTGGCTGACCGGCGACGCCGGGATTGGGGCCCGGTGCGACCTCATAGATTGAAACCACAGCTGCCATCGACTCCAGCGCCTCGGCGTAGGCCTCGGCGACGCTGGCATCGGCGGTTACGGCTAGGCGCCACATCACACCTTCTCCACGAAGCTATCGACCACAACCCTGTCCGACGTCTTCTCGAACGCGATGTGCAGCTTGTTGGCGTCAATCTCCACGATTTTGCCATAGCCAAATTTCTGGTGAAATACTCGCTCTCCGACTTCAAACGTGCCAGTCTTAGCTGGCCGCGAGACAACCTCCCACGCCGCATCCACCACCTTGCCGCCACTGGCCGCAGACGGCCTACGCCATGCGCCAGAGCCCCAGTCATAGCCGCTGCCCTGCCATGACCCGGACGAGCCACCCGCCGTGTTGCCCATCAACCCTGGCTCGCTGGCGAAGACGATCTGGTCCTCTGGCAACTCTGTCAGAAAGCGAGAGGGCAGGGCGGTGAGCCATTGGCCGTGCACCCGACGGTTGGCGGCACAGGAGATCAGTGCACGCTTACGCGCTCGGGTCAGGCCGACATAGGCAAGGCGGCGTTCTTCTTCCAGGCCAGCTTCGCCGCTTTCGTCGAGCGCGCGCTGGTGCGGAAACAGGCCTTCCTCCCAGCCGGGCAAGAAAACGGTGTCGAACTCCAGCCCCTTGGCGGCATGCAAGGTCATGATCGTCACCTGATCCTCCGTCGCGGCCTGATCGTTGTCCATGACCAGGGAGATATGTTCCAGGAAGCCTTGCAGGTTCTCGAATTCCTCCAGCGCGCGCACCAACTCTTTCAGGTTTTCCAGTCGGCCCGGAGCCTCCGGTGTTTTGTCGGCCTGGAGCATGGCGGTGTAGCCGCTTTCGTCCAAAATAGTCTCGGCCATCTCCACCGGGTCGGCATTTTCCGCCTGAGCCATCGCCCGCCAGCGCTCGAAATCGACCATCGCTTTGCGCAGGGCATTGCGAGCACGAGTTGGCAGCGAGTCGCCCTCCAGCAACCGCAAAGCGGCAGGGTAGAGCGGCGTTCCGGTCTCGCGAGCGGCCACATGGATCGCCTGCAACGTGGCGTTGCCAATACCGCGACGAGGCTTGTTCAGCACCCGCTCAAACGCCAGATCATCCGCCGGTTGGGCGGCGAGGCGTAGGTAGGCGATGGTGTCGCGAACCTCCAATCGCTCGTAAAACCGCAGGCCACCGAACACGCGGTAGGGCAGGCCGATAGTCAGGAAGCGCTCCTCAAAGCTGCGGCTCTGAAAGCCAGCGCGCATCAGAATGGCGATTTCGTTGAGCTTATGGCCGTTGCCAGCCAGCGTTTGGATTTGCTCACCAACAATCCGGGCCTCCTCATCGCCATCCCAGACTTGGCGCACCGTGACCGGCTCACCCTCTTTCGCGTCCGTCCATAAGGTTTTGCCGAGACGCTGAGAATTGTGGGCAATGATGCCGCCCGCCGCCGCCAAAATCGGGCCGGTAGAGCGATAGTTCTGCTCCAGGCGGATGATACCAGCGCCGGGAAAATCCTGCTCAAAGCGCAGGATGTTGCCGACCTCGGCCCCGCGCCAACCATAGATCGACTGGTCATCGTCGCCCACACAACACAGGTTCTTGTGCCCCGCCGCCAACATGCGCAGCCAGAGATATTGCGCGACGTTGGTGTCCTGATACTCGTCCACCAAGATATAGCGAAACTTGCGCTGATATTCTGCCAGGATGTCCGGGTTTTGCTGGAACAATTGCAGGCAGAGCAGCAGCAGGTCGCCAAAATCGACCGCGTTCACCGCCCGCAATCGCTCCTGATAGCCCTTATAGAGTTCCACAAGTCGCCCGCCCGCTGCCTCTCCAGCCTCAGCCTTGGAGACTTTGTCCGGAGTTAGGCCGCGGTCTTTCCAGCGTTGGATCGCCGGCATCAGCATTTTCGGTGACCAGCGGCTGGGGTCGAGGCCTGCTGCCTCAATGACCTGTTTCAGCAGCCGTTGTTGGTCGTCCGGGTTGAGAATCGTAAAGCCACTTTTCAGGCCAGCTAGCTCCGTATGCCGCCGAATAATCCGCAAGCCGAGCGCATGGAACGTGCCGAGCCACAGCGCCTCCGTCATGTCGCCGGCGATGGCGGCCACCCGCTCCTTCATCTCGCGTGCAGCTCTGTTGGTGAAGGTCACCGCCAGGATCTGGCTGGGCCACGCCTTATTCAAGTGCAGGATATGGGCCAGCCGCGTCGTGAGCACCCGCGTCTTGCCAGTGCCGGCGCCAGCCAGCACCAGGACAGGCCCGTCCAACGCCTCCACAGCCGCGCGCTGCGGTTCATTGAGGTTGGCGAGGTAAGGCGGGGCGCTGCCGGAGAAGGCAGCGGGGAGGGGGGCGGTGCTAGGCTCTGACATACTGCCTTAGATAGCACCGCTCGCCACGGATTAGGAGGCGGCATCGCACAAAAAATGCGGCTGCCGCTTATTCCGGCCCGTTAGCTGCGCCGCCGCCGTACAATCATCAAAGCGGCAGGCATGAGCAAGAAGGCCAAACCAGCCGGAACCGGTACTTGGATTCGAGTCGCGCCCAGGTTCATCGATGCGAAAGTCACCGACTGGCTGTTGAGGTAGGTCTCCGACTTTTCAACGCCGCCAATTCCAAAACTCTCACTCGACGCTGCGCTTACAGACGGCGTTTCGCCGAACCCAGACGTTAGCGCCTCATCTTTGAAGGAGTATTTCAGAATATGCTCGTCAAAGGTGAAGCCAGGTACGCTGATGCCGTTGGTTCCGGGGACTAACGTAAACGGTTTTGGGTCGACGTATTTGATACAACCCTTAAATCCTGGAATCAGGCAGAATCGGGGTGGATCGACAATCACGGGTGCGGTGGCTTTGACGACCTCTATCTTTGGGAATTTAACGAACAGTTCGCCGATCGTGACGGTAAAATCCTGAGTGGCGGCTAGTGCCAAATTGGTGGTCAGCATGCTTTCCAGTGTGATCTCTGGGTCGAACACCAGCGCGCCTAACTCCTCCGGCGCCATTAGCGTGAGTGATTCGCCGGCGGCAAAGGTGTGAGTGCCCAGTTCAGGGCCGAGGTCCAGTGTGATCATCGGCGTGCCGGAGAACTCTATCTGCTGCTCGCCGATTAGCTGGGTACTCAGTACGCCGCTGAACAGATCGTATCCCAGTTGCAAACCGCCGCCGATATCAATCGGGCCAAAGTTGAGTAGGGCGGCACCAGGGATGTAGCCGGTCAGGTTCACGTCGATGTCCGTAAACACGTCCCGCTTGGTGCCGATCAGGGTGTTGCCTTCCAGCTTACCCTCTACCTCCACGCTAGGCGCGCGAATCATGCCGTCGATATTGGTGGCGGTTGAGAGTGCCAGGTCCAGCAGAAAATCCGGGTCGGTAAGGGGGCGGTCATCGTCGGTGTTGTCCGGGTCGATATCCAGGCCGGGGCCGGCGAAAGTCGGCTTGCCATAGCCTGGAATATTGATCTGAACCTCGGTGCTCTCGACCGTCTGTTTGATCAGCGGAATGGTGCCGAGATCGACGTTCACGTCGATGGGTTTCTCATCTAGAAAACAGCCAAAAGCGCAGGCTTTGACACTGAGTTCGGCAGCGAGAG
This sequence comes from uncultured Alphaproteobacteria bacterium, assembly GCA_938084065.1. Classification (GTDB taxonomy): domain Bacteria; phylum Pseudomonadota; class Alphaproteobacteria; order Bin95; family Bin95; genus JACKII01. Next base: position 8,608 of record CALKDI010000262.1, on the reverse strand, counting down.
CAACTTTTGCGCCGATCTCTACCGTGGCCTGGTTTGCCGTCGTCAAGAAATTAGCGCCCGGCAGAATTTCAAACGAGGAGCCAATCGTGAACTCTTTGCCCGGCGCAATTGAAGACGGTGTGTCCAGCTTCACGCGAATGGGGTAATCGACCATGGCCGTGCCGATTTGGAAGTCGGTGACCTTGGTTTCCAGCCCAATTTTGACGCCGGCGAAAAAGTTGGCAGCTAAGCCGAAGTCGCCGAACAGCGGTACATTGGTGATCGCGCCCAGATTGAGTTGCGGCCCAATTGGGGCTTCTGCCAGCACGGCCTTAAAAATTGGCCCAGATGCGCCTGGATCATAGATCGGTACGTCAGTCAGGCTGAAATCAACGTCGTAGGTTCTTTCGACAGCCAGGGCTGCAGGGCTCAATAGCAGAGCTGCGCCTGCCAGTCCGGCGTGTAACAGCTGGCTGTAATAATATCGCGCGGGCATTTGTGTCTCCAAACGCGCGCAGCCTGAAACTTCTGCGCGCTATCACCAATCTGATGGGGAGCCTATTCGCGGTGGCCCGCGTTATTTTCGGCTCGGCGACCCTTTTCCTGTGGAGCCTGCAATTGCGCAGGCCGGGAAAACTTGCCCGGTTCGCTAGGGCGGCGGTATCAGGTGATTACCCCATTCGCGTGGATGAGGATTGCTGGTACAGAAGGCGGGTCAGGTTAGGCTATGCGGTATTCCCAGGTGCCTATTCGAGATCGACGATGTCGATCTGCCCCTCGCGCATCGCCCGCACCAACAAAGTCGCGGTCGAGTGAACCTTCATCTTGCGCATCAGGTTGGTGCGATGGCTATCAACTGTCTTTGCGCTCACACCCAGCCGCGCAGCGATTTGGCCGTTGGATTGACCGCGGGCAATGCCGTGCAACACCTCAATCTCCCGCGCGGTCAATGTTTCCGCGGCGGCGTGCTGATCGAGGATCGCCTGAACGTCAGGTGCCACAATACGGCGGTTGTGCAGCGCGATTTGCCTGATACCGTCGCAGATCGCCTCCGGTGCCCCAGTTTTGAGGAAAAGACCATCGATACCGGCATTCAAAAGTTCATGCAGGATCGCTGCCGATGCATTGCCAGTCAGCACGGCATACCGGGTGTCGGGCGACCAGCGTTTGGCCTCGACAAAGGTTTCCAGCCCGTTGGCGCCGGCCATCCGCAGGTCGAGCACTGCGCAGTCGGGGCGCAAGCGCTTGATCATAGCAATGGCTTCAATGCCGTTGTTGGCTTGCCCAGCGATGGTGAGATCGGAATAGGCGGCAAGCGCGTTGGCCATGCCAGCCGCAAAAATCGCATGGTCGTCGGCGATCACAATGGACTTCATAGGCTGCAGAGAATCCTGACCGGGGTGGCAAAACGGGTCGCGGTGTTCGCGCTTGTTCTGTTGGGCTTATTGTACCTTTTAGGGCACCAATCTGCAACGGCGACCGCCGCCGATAGCAATACAATTGTATTGACTGGCCCGGTACCGACGGAGGCATTGCGCGGTAAGATTGAGTATCATCTGGATGCCGACTGGTCACGTTCGACCGCTGCAATGATCAACGCCAGCGCCGATATTTTCCAGCCAGTCGTCGGACGAGCTCCTGACTTCGGCTATACCAAATCTCGGATTTGGCTGCGCCTGCGCCTTCACAATGCAACGGCGGAGCAGCACGCGTGGCGGATCCATTTCCGTGAGAATTTTAAGCAGTTGTTCGACGTCTTCGTTGCCTATCCAAACGGCGAGATCGTTAACACTCTATCGCAAGATCTGGAGCGTGGTTTCGGCTCCCGCTCGGTGCAGTTTCCAGAGCTTGTCGCCCCAATAACAATAGCACCGGGCCAGACCGTAACCGTGCTAATCCGCTATTGGTCAGAGGGCTCCTCCGGGCTTGGCTTTTCGATCGAAACCGCGGAAAGTTTTGCGATAACGGCTGCTGCGCGCATAGCCAAGAATTTTGTCTATTACGGCATGACGATGCTGCTAATCATCATCGCATTGGGGGCGTTGCCTGTATTTAGGCACCCGGTTTTTCTGGCCTACGCGGCCTATGCCGCCAGTTCATTATTGTTCTTGATGCATGCTGATGGGGTTGCATTCCAGTACCTTTGGCCAAATTCACCACACTTCAACAGCGTTGCCTCCATCGTGACGGGCTCTGCTATTATTATTAGCGGCAGCATCTATGCTCGCGTCTTTTTGCGAACCAGGCAGTTGCATCCGGTTCTCGATAAGGTTCTGTGGGCGGTGATTGCCGTGACCCTTGCCGTTGATATCTCATGCTTCTTCCTCGATTTGCAGCCCCTAAAAAAACTATTGGTATTGGTGGCAACTGCGGCGGTGTTGGTATTTGTGCTCGCGGGTCTGATCGCCGCTCGTACGCGCTTTCGTGAAGTCCGCTTTTATGTGCTTGCGTGGCTCGGTGCAGCACTCTCCGCCGCAATTATGACGATGCGGCACTGGCTGGGGATCGATATTCCACAGGACATCCAATTCGATTCTATGCGCATCGTCATGGTGTTCGACGCGACCATGATGGGGTTGGCCATCGCCGACCGTTTCAGCCAGCTGCGCCAGTCCCGGCAGCGAGCGTTGCAGGCTAGCCTGCACCAAGCCGAGCGTAACCTGATGCTGAACAACCGGCTGGCACAGTTGGAAGACCAATACAGCCTCGCGTATCGAGCGCGCTGTCACAAAGGTCCGCAACATTCTCGGCGGCGAGGCGGAAACCGATGAGAGCCGCGGCCGCATGGATCGAACGCTTATCTGGAGACCCTCGTCGCCTCGCATTTGAGCGACGACGCAGCGGCTGCGGATCATAGCCAACATCACGATGATAACGCCGATGGGGCATCGAGCATGCCCTTGGATACGCCGGTGGTGCTCCGCAGCATTTATGAAATGTTTGAGGCGGACGCGGTGGCCAAAGGCCTGGAGTTCCGGTTTGTCAAGACCTCGCGCAAGGCAGATATCGAACCTTTGGCCTTAATGCGGATCATCAGCAATCTGGTCGGTAATGCCATCAAATACACTGCAAACGGCAAGGTTTTGCTGGGTGTCAGGCGGCATGAGGGCCGACTCTGGATTGAAGTGCACGACACCGGGCCCGGCCTGACCCTAGAGGAGTTTCAAACCGCACTAGCGCGCGACGCACGACTCGAGAGAGATTTGACGACCGCCGAAGGCAACGGCTTGGGCCTGGCTATCGCTGCGGAATTAGCCGCCGCTCATGGATGCAAACAGCGCTTGGTCAGCAACCGCAGGAACGGCACGGGCCTTGTGCTGGATTGCCCGACCGCCCCGCTGCGTCGCTGAACTAGTAGATCGTCTTAGCCATGTGCTGGGGGTAATTACGATCGTATTCCGCTGCGTCGAACTCGTCCTTGGTCAACGCCTTGATCATCTGGCCGGTAGTCGGCAGGGCAGAGCGCGGAACCTGGGCCTCGACATCCCACAACTGCGAGCGCACTAATGCCTTTTGGCATTGGAAGTACACTCGCTCCACATGCAGGACCATAATGGAACGCGGCAGCTTACCCTGCATCTCGAACGATGCGAGCAGCTCTGGATCGATCGAGAGTTCGGCCCGGCCGTTGATCCGCAGCGTTTCTCCCACACCCGGAACAAGGAACAGCAGCGAGCAGCGACCATCGCGCACGATATTGCGGAGAGTATCGACCCGGTTGTTGCCGTTGCGATCTGGCATCATCACCGTTTTTTCGTCGACTACACGGCAGAACTGACCTTTCGGGTCGCCGCGCGGCGTGCAATCCGTGCCTTCTTCGGCCACTGACGCTAGCATGGCGAACGGTGAGGCCTCGATAAAGGCCCGGTAATGATCGGAGATATGGTCTATCTCCTTTGCCACCGCGCCGCCTTTTGCAAAGCCATATATCGCCTCTAACTGTTCGATGGAGGCGATTTTGTGCTCGGGGGCGACCTTGGTCATGGGCTTACCTTTGCCTGGCTTATTTCGCGTACTTGCCAGTGAGTTGTGGCGTGTAGTTGCCGGGATCGCCCGATTCGCGATGGCCGGCGCGGGTAACACGAGCCCACGTGCGCTTCAGCGGATCAGAGACGTTGAACTCTAGCTTGCCCAACGGGCCGACTTCCAGCGTGACTTTATCACCGTCCTGGAACGGGTTCAGGCCCTGGTGGTTGGTGCCAGTGGCAACGATATCGCCTGGCTCCAGCGTATGGATCGACGACAGCCACTCGATGATCCGCGGGATCTGGTGGGCCATGTCGTCAGTGTTAAAGTCTTGGTAGACCACACCGTTGTTGGTGAGCTTGACCGGCAGGTTCTGCGGGTTTGGCACCTCATCTGCTGTGACCAAGAATGGCCCGGTCGGCGCGAACGTGTCCCGGCTCTTTGCCTGGAAAAACACATTGTTCGGCGGCGGCATATCGCGGGCGGAGCCGTCAATAAAGTTCATGTAGCCAAAAATATAGTCCATCGCGTCGGCCTGGCTGACATTCGTCCCCCGCTTGCCGATGACCATGCCGAGCTCGGCCTCACCTTCAAAGATACCCGCCGGGATATCGGGGATCATCATCGTGTCGCCCTGGCCAATCAGGGAGGCCGGGGTTTTGTGGAAGGCGTTGATCGGCGCTGCTTTCTCCAGCAGGCCATTTTCCATGTAGTTGACCGCCATGCAGTCAACCTTCTGTGGCATCGGCACTGGCGCACGCAACCGAACTTTGCTGAGCGGCGTTCCGGTGCCAGAGGCAAGCGCCGCCTCGATCTTTGGGCGAAGTTCGTCGAAATTCTCGATCAGGCATATGATCAGGTCGGGCGTGTCGCGGTGCGGCAGGTGCGAGACCAGGCCGGTGATATCAACGACATTGTCGCCCTTAACGGCGCCCAGGCGGAAATCGTCAAAATAGCAGAGTTTCATGGGGGTATGCCTCGCTGGATGGATTTGCGAGCAAGTCTAGGACCGGCACCGCCCGTTTGCCAGCGGAATGTGCTGCTATCCCCGCGCTCGGAGGGCGTGGCCGGATAAGCTCGTGACAGCCAACCAATGTTCTTCGGGTTGTCGTGTTGCCAGAGCTTCGTCGATCTCCACCTCATCGAAGCCGCAGGCTCGGGCCATCGGATACTGGTCAGAGATCACATGTCCTTTGGCACGCAACCGACCTTCATAGCCAAGCGCACGCAGCCGTCGGGCCAGTGAGAAGCCGCGGCCATCCGCAAAGTTGGGAAAGGTCACGGCGATCAGCCCGATACCATCAAAATGCGGCACCAGATCCCTCGGGTCGGTATCGTTGGCGACTTCCAATCCGCTTGCCGGATCGCCGCCGCCGCTGAGCAGGGCCTCCAGCGACAGCATGGCATCGGCCTGGGTTTCGAAATCAAAGCCGGAATCGGTCACGATAGGCATAGCTAGAGCTCCCGCTAAAAATGGTAGAAGACAAACTGCGCTTGCGTGGCCTGATGTGCTTGAGCGCTGGCAATCAGGTGCGGTTTGGGCTCCGGCGGTCGTTTGCCGCTGCCACCCGATCCAGAGCCGGTTGAGCCATTGCTTGCCGGGTAGAGCGCTGCTTTGAACGGCGCAGCACCCAGGCGGCGATAGACCTGCAGAAAGATCTCGTCCGGGTTGGCTCGCAGGGCCAGATAGGCATCCATCAGCCTCTGAATGGCCGGCACCACGTCATCATAGGCAAAGCCGGGGCCGGCGTACTCGCCGATGGCTGTTGTCTCGGTCGCGTCGCCGCCAAGGGTGATCTGGTAGCTTTCAATCCCCGCCTTCTCCAACCCCAGAATGCCGATATGGCCGACATGGTGGTGACCGCAGGCGTTGATGCAGCCAGAGATCTTGATCTGCAGCTTGCCAATTTCTGCTGCCTGCGCGGGACTGCTGAAATGGTTGGCAATATCCTGCGCAACAGGGATGGAGCGAGCTGTGGCCAGCGCGCAATAATCCATGCCGGGGCAGGCGATAATGTCGGTGATCTGGCCGATATTGGCTGTGGCAAGCCCGGCCTGTTGCAAGCAGGCAAACACCTCTGGCAAGTCAACCGCCCGAACATGCGGCAGCACGATGTTCTGCTCGTGGCTGACGCGCAACTCGTTGACGCTGTAGCGCTCGGCGATGTCGGCCAGCGCCCGCATCTGGTCGGCGCTGGCATCGCCCGGCGCCTCGCCTATCAGCTTCAGCGATACGGTGACGATACGATAGCCGCTCTGCCGGTGGCCGGTGACGTTGGTCTTCACCCAGGCGCGGAAATCGGTGTCGGCAGCAAGGGCAGCATCCAGGTCAAGGGCGCGATCCGGCGCGTCATCGAACGCCGGCGGCGCAAAACAAGCCTCGATCCGTGCGACTTCCTTGGCGGAAAGAGCGTGGGTCGGCCCGGCTTCCTCGGCCATCAGCCGTTCGAACTCGGCCTCGACTTCAGCCCGAATATTCTCCAGCTTCGATTCGTGCACCAGGATCTTGATGCGGGCTTTGTACTTGTTATCGCGGCGACCGTGCAGGTTGTAGACCCGCAGTACCGATTCCAGATACGCCAGCAAGTCGTTCTTGGGCAGGAATTCGCGGATGACTTTGCCGATCATCGGCGTGCGACCCAAACCGCCGCCGACAATCACCTCATAGCCCGGTTCACCAGCCGCATTGCGCAGCATACGTAGGCCAATATCATGTGCCTTGGTCACCGCGCGGTCGTTGGGGGAGCCGGTGACGGCGATCTTGAATTTTCGCGGCAGGAAGGCGAACTCCGGGTGGCCACCGGACCATTGCCGCAGGATTTCCGCTGTTGGCCGCGGATCCTCGATCTCGTCCGCCGCAGCGCCTGCAAAGTGGTCCGCGGTCACATTGCGGATGCAATTACCGGAGGTCTGGATCGCGTGCATCCCGACATCGGCTAATGCATCTAGGATTGCTGGCACGTCTTGCAATGTCGGCCAATTGAACTGGATGTTCTGGCGCGTAGTGAAGTGGCCATAGCCCTTGTCCCAGCGCTCGGCAATCATCGCCAACTGGCGCATTTGCGGTGCATCAAGCGTGCCATAGGGGATGGCGACGCGCAGCATATAGGCATGCAATTGCAGGTAGAGTCCGTTCTGCAGCCGTAGCGGCTTGAACTCATCCTCTGTCAGCGCGCCAGACAGGCGGCGTTCCACCTGGCTGCGGAAAGACGCGACCCGCTCGCGAACGAACCGGTCGTCGAACTCGTCATACCGATACATGGGTCACCTCTGCCAGGCCTTCTGCCTGCCGGCCAAGGTCTGGGCGATTGCTGGGACCGAGGGTGCGGATGCGCTCACGGTAATGCACCGGCTCCAGCCGGCCAGCATCGTCTTGCATTACCTCTGCCAGATAGGGGCCAACGACATACGCCTCATGCTGTTCTGCCTGGGCCATCAGGAAGGCGGCATCGCCTGCTGTCCGGACCAGTGTTGCGTGCTGAAGCTCGCGCCGCCAGCAGCCACCGGAGGATAGGAAAACCACGTCGCCGCTCAGCAGATCATTTGCGGTTACGACTTGAAGCGCAGGGGTTTTGCTCATCGGATACCTCCAGCCACTAGGGCCGTTGATGGAGAAGGGGACAGAGTGGAAATAGCAGCCAGCGCACTACGCGGCGCCAGGCCGAGGAACAGGATCGCCGGGCCGGTAATGTCCGCTGCCGTCATACGCACGGTCAGATCGCTAAGCGTGGCTGCTGCAATGGTTTGGTTCGGGGCAGACGCGTTCTCGACCACACACATCGGCGTATCCGTTGACGCGCCATGCATTAGCAGCCGGCCTTGCAGGAACTTGGCTGCGGCTACGCCCATGTAGATCGCGGCGGTAGAGCCGGGGGCCGCCAACGCGCGCCAGTCGTGCTCAACAAAGCCGTTAATGTCGTGGCCAGTTAGAATGCGCAGCGCCGTGTTGCGCCCGCGCCGGGTCAGCGAGACTTTGGCGGAGGCCGCCGCTGCCGTCGCCGCGGTGATGCCGGGCACGATGGAGAAGCCGATGCCGGCGGCATCCAGCGCATCCATTTCTTCGTCAAGCCGGCCATAAACGCCAGGGTCGCCGGATTTCAGCCGGACCACTTGTGCGCCGGTTTGGGCCTCTGAGACGATCAGGGCGCAGATATCGGGCTGCTTCCAACTGGGGCCGCCGGGCGTCTTGCCGACTGAAATCAGCCGGGCCTCCCGCCGGGCCAACTCCAGCACTTGCGCCGATACCAGCCTGTCATAGATGACCACGTCGGCCTCGTGCAGCAGCCGACGGGCTTTGAGAGTCAGCAATTCGGGGTCGCCAGGGCCAGCGCCGACCAAATGCACGTGGCCGGCGAGCTTTTCTTCCGACTGCGCTTCGGCAGCCAGTGCTTCCAGCGCCCTCCAGGCGGCTTGTTCGCCGCCGCCCTCCAGGGCGCGTGGGCCAGCCTTACCAAAGAAGCGCGACCAGAAGCGACGGCGCGAGGCACCGCTGGGCAATGCCGCAGCCTGCGGACGAAAGCGCTCGGCAAGGCGGGCCAAAATGCCCAGGTTCGGTGTAAGGCTGGCCTCAAAATCCGCCTTGATCTGCCGCGCCAGCACAGGCGCGCAGCCCTCGGTACCGATGGCGACGGTTACCGGATCGCGGTCCACGATCGCCGGGGTG
>CALKDI010000261.1 GCA_938084065.1 uncultured Alphaproteobacteria bacterium | reverse complement strand
ATCTGGTGGGTTCGTTGGCACTGGGTTTTTTAATCGGCGCGCTGGCCCATGGTCTTAGCCTTAGCCAGGAAATGCGTGGGCTGATCGTGATTGGCTTTCTGGGCGCGTTCACGACGTTTTCGACATTCTCGCTGGATACAGTCACGTTGCTGGAGCGCGGCTCCTGGTGGCCGGCGTTTGGCTATGTTGCGGGGTCGGTAGTTGCCGGCATCGCCTTATTTTTTGTAGGCCTGCGGGCCTGGAGGTTGTTGGCATGAGTGCCGGCGTTCAAACACTGACCATAGGCGATCAAGATGCCGATCAACGGCTGGATCGCTGGTTTAAGAAACACTACCCCGACCTCTCGCATGGGCAGTTGCAGAAGCTGCTGCGCTCCGGCCAAATCCGGTTGGATGGTAAGCGAGCCAAGTCGTCTGACCGGCTGGTGGAGGGGGTCGCGGTGCGCATCCCGCCAATGGCTGTCGCAGCGGCTATGGGGGCGGCAGACGGTGCCTATGTGCCGGAAAAAGCGCCACCAGCACGGGTTAGCGATGCCGACGCGCGCCTGATCCGCGACATGATCATCTATGAGGATGCAGACATCATCGGCCTGAATAAGCCGGCAGGCTTGGCCGTGCAGGGTGGTACCAACACCAGACGGCATGTGGATGGCATGTTGGTCACTTTGGCCGATAAGAATGGTGAGAAGCCGCGCCTGGTGCATCGCCTCGACCGGGATACCTCCGGTGTGTTGGTGGTGGCGCGAACGCTCAAGGCGACGCGGGCGCTGAACGATGCCTTCCGGTTGCGGGAGATGAACAAGCTCTATTGGGCCATCACCATCGGCATTCTGAAACCGGCCGACGGCTTTGTTGATATGCCGCTCTCCAAGCAGGGCGATGTCTATGAGAAAATGAGTGAGGATAACGATGGTCAACGGGCCATCACCGATTATCGTACGATAGAGCAGGCTGGCCGCCGGTTGGCCTGGATGGCGCTGGCGCCGCGCACCGGTCGCACCCACCAGTTGCGGGCGCACATGGCAGCCAAAGGCAAGCCCATCCTGGGCGACACAAAATATGGCGAGCAGGCGGACGGCATGGCCGATGGCCTGGTTGAAGCGCTCGACGTTGCGGCTGGTTTGCACTTGCATGCCCGCGCGCTGTGGCTGCCGGCATTCGGTACGCGCCGCCGCGAAACGCAGATTACGGCGCCTCCACCGGAGAATTTCGCCGCTACGCTGAAAGCGCTGGAGTTCAACCTGGATAACCCGCTGGCCGATGAGGCCATTCCGAACATGCGTGAGGAATACCGCGAGGCGATCAAGTCTCGGGAGAAGAAGCGGCGGCGATGAAACGGTTCTACAAAGACGCCAGTGCAGGCACCCATGAGGGCGCATTAACGGTGTTACTGGACGGGCGGCCCGTACGCACGCCAAAGCGAACGTTGCTAGCTATGCCAACCGCCGGTCTGGCGGAGGCTGTGGCAGGGGAGTGGCGCGACCAGGTCGATGAGATCGTGCCGACCTCCATGCCACTGACGCAATTGGTGTCTACCGCGCTGGATAGAATTGCGCCGCAAATGGATGCGGTGGTGACCGAGGTCGCGCGGTTTGCCGAGACGGATCTGGTTTGCTACCGCGCAGAAACACCCGAATCATTGGTGCTGGCTGAGCACGCCGCTTGGTCTCCGCTAGTGTCGTGGCTGGAAGAGGCCCTAGACGCGCGTTTGGCGGTAACGTCTGGCATCCAGCCAATCCCACAATCAGCCGAATCTCTTGCCAAGATCAGGGCGGAAATAGCTGGGCTCGATGCGATGCGGCTGGCTGCTTTGTCCAGTGCGACAGCGGTTTCCGGTTCGGTGGTTATTGGTCTGGCACTTGCGCACAGCCGTATCACCGGCGCAGAGGCTGCTGATGCGGCGCATGTGGATGAAATGCACCAAATGGAACGCTGGGGTCGGGAGCAGGATGCAGAGGCCCATATGCTGCTGCGACGAGCTGAGCTTCTAGCGGTTGAACGCTTTCTCGCCTTGCTGTAACCAATCCTTCATCTTATCTCGCCTGGATCGAACAGTTGATGTGGTCCGGGTTATTCAGCGAACTGGCTGCGAGGCCATGTAGCCAATACGCGCCCGTCCGGGCCATTTGCCTTGGGAGTTTCCATGCTCGATATCGTCAAGATGTTGGAAGAAAAGCGTGCGCACGCCCGCCTTGGTGGCGGACAAAAACGCATCGATGCCCAACACGCCAAAGGCAAGCTGACCGCGCGGGAGCGGCTGGAAGTGCTGTTGGACGAGGATTCGTTCGAAGAATTCGACATGTTCGTCGAGCACCGGTCTACCGATTTCGGCATGGCCAACCAGAAAATCCCAGGCGATGGCGTCGTAACCGGGCATGGCACGATCAACGGGCGTCTGGTGTTCGTTTACAGCCAGGATTTCACCGTATTCGGTGGTTCGCTGTCCGAAGCGCATGCGGAGAAGATCTGCAAGATCATGGATCAAGCCATGAAGGTCGGCGCGCCTGTGATCGGCATGAACGATTCGGGCGGAGCTCGTATTCAGGAGGGCGTCGCGGCCCTAGGCGGTTACGCCGAAGTATTTCAACGCAATGTGATGGCCTCCGGTGTCATACCGCAGCTCTCGTTGATCATGGGGCCTTGTGCTGGCGGCGCGGTGTATTCGCCAGCCATCACCGACTTCATCTTCATGGTCAAAGATACCTCCTACATGTTTGTGACGGGCCCGGATGTGGTGAAGACCGTCACCCATGAAGAGGTGACGCAGGAGGAATTGGGCGGAGCCAGAACCCACTCCACCCGCTCCGGCGTCGCTGACATGGCGTTTGAGAACGATATCGACGCGCTGTTGCAGGTGCGCAGGATGATGGATTTCATTCCGTCGTCCAATCGCGAGAAGCCGCCAAGCCGCCCGACCGCCGACCCGGCCGACCGTCCAGAAATGTCTCTGGATAGCTTGGTGCCAGAAAATCCAAATAAGCCCTACGACATCAAGGAATTGATCCACAAGGTCGTCGACGAGGGTGATTTCTTTGAGATCCAGCCCGACTATGCCGGCAATATCGTTATCGGGTTTGGCCGCATGAATGGCTCACCCGTTGGTTTTGTTGCCAATCAGCCAATGGTGTTGGCTGGTTGCCTGGATATTGACTCCTCCCGTAAAGCGGCGCGGTTCGTCCGGTTCTGCGATGCGTTCAATATTCCGATTGTGACGTTTGTCGATGTGCCTGGCTTCTTGCCCGGCACCACGCAGGAATATGGCGGCATCATCAAACACGGCGCCAAGCTGCTGTATGCCTATGCTGAGGCGACCGTGCCGAAGGTCACGCTGATCACCCGCAAGGCCTATGGCGGTGCTTATGACGTCATGGCGTCCAAGCATCTGCGCGGCGACGTGAACTATGCCTGGCCGCAGGCCGAGATTGCGGTGATGGGTGCCAAGGGCGCGGTGGAGATCATCTTCCGCCAGGATATCGGCAATGCCGAAAAGATCGAGGCACGCACGCAAGAATACGCCGACAAGTTTGCGAACCCGTTCGTCGCATCAAGCCGCGGCTATGTGGATGAGGTGATCCGGCCCCATAACACGCGGCGGCGTTTGATTAAGGCGCTGGGCATGCTGCGCAACAAACAGCTCGAAAATCCGTGGAAGAAGCACGGCAATATCCCGCTGTAGCAGCGATGCAGCACGTTCTGTTCTCCTCATCCTGGGTAGCGAATGCCGCTACAATTGTTCGGTGGTAAGCCAATGTTTCAGAAAATCCTGATCGCCAACCGTGGCGAGATCGCCGTCCGCATCATCCGCACCTGCAAGCGGTTGGGTATCAAGACAGTGGTTGTCTATTCGGAGGCGGATAAGACCTCGCTTGCCGTGGAAATGGCGGATGAGGTGGTGGCAATTGGTGGCCCGACCGCGGCGGAAAGCTATCTGGTTCAGGAGCGAATTCTGAAGGCGGCCAAGGATACGGGCGCGGAGGCTATTCACCCGGGCTTTGGCTTTCTGTCGGAGAATGCCGGCTTTGCGGAAGCTGTTGCCGAGGCCGGCTTGGTCTTCATTGGCCCGACGCCGCACGCCATCCAGGCCATGGGCGATAAGATCGAATCGAAGTTGCTGGCGCAGAAAGCCGGCGTTTCGGTCGCTCCGGGATATGACGGTGCGCTCTCCAACGACGAGGACGCGCTGAAGGTCGCCCACGACATCGGCTATCCGGTGATGATCAAGGCGTCAGCTGGCGGCGGCGGCAAGGGCATGCGCATCGCCTGGGATGACGATGGGCTGAAAGAAGGCTTGGTATCAGCAGCCAGCGAGGCGCGCTCCAGCTTTGGCGATGATCGGGTATTCATCGAGAAATACATCCACCGCGGCCGGCATATTGAGGTTCAGGTGCTGGGCGATAGCCACGGCAATGTTATCCATTTGGGCGAGCGAGAATGCTCCGTTCAGCGCCGCCATCAAAAGGTGCTGGAGGAAGCGCCAAGCCCGTTGGTCGACCCGGAAATGCGAGCGCACATGGGCGCGCAGGCTGTTGGCCTTGCCAAGGCTGTTGGCTATCAAAGTGCCGGCACCGTCGAGTTCATTGTTAGCCAGGACAAGGAGTTCTTCTTCCTGGAGATGAACACCCGCCTGCAGGTGGAGCATCCGGTGACGGAGGAAATCACCGGCTTTGATCTGGTGGAGGAAATGCTGCGCGTCGCCTATGGCGAAAAGCTGCGCTGGTCCCAGGAAGACGTAACCATCGACGGCTGGGCTGTTGAAGCCCGGCTTTATGCCGAAGACCCCTCCCGCAATTTCTTGCCCTCCATTGGCCGCTTGCGTCGGTATGTTGAGCCACCTTTGGTTGAGGGCGTGCGCGTTGATAGCGGCGTGCGCGAGGGCGACGAGATCTCCATGTACTACGATCCGATGATCGCCAAGCTGGTCGCGCATGGTCGCGACCGGGCGGAGGCCATTGCGCGGTTGCAGCAGGCGCTGGATGGTTTTGTTGTCGACGGCATTGGCAACAATCTCGTCTTCCTCAACGCTGCGCTGGCCAACGACACATTCCGGTCCGGTACCTTCTCCACCGCGTTCATCGAGGAAGAGTTTGCCGAAGGTTATTTCGGGCCGGAGCGCACAGACGCAGTGGTCGAAACTTTGGTGCCGATCATAGCTGCAGCCCACACCATCCGATCATTGCGGGATGCTTGCCTCAGTGGGCAAATGCCTGGCCAGTCTTGGCGGCCATCGCGCGAATGGGTGGTGCGGATCGACCGCAAAGACTATGCGGTCGATGTCATTCCAGGGGACAATGGCTGCACCATCGGCTGGAACGGTGCCAGCCTGCGGGTTACGACCGATTGGGCGCCGGGCGATCGGGTGTTCCAGGGTCATGTCGATGGCCGACCGGTGACGGCACAGGTGGTATCCACCGGTGCCGGCTATCGCGTCAGCCACAACGGTGCGGCTGTTGCTTTGGAAGTGCTGACGCCCCGTCAGGCTGAACTGGCGGCACTTATGCCGATCAAAGAGCCGCCGGATCTCTCGAAATTCACCATGTCGCCGATGCCGGGCCTGCTGCTGCGCATTAGCGTCGAAGTGGGTGAAGAGGTGCAGGAAGGCCAGGAAATCGCTGTGGTTGAGGCGATGAAGATGGAAAACATCCTGCGAGCCGAGCGCCGTGGCGTGGTCAAATCTGTCAACGCTGAGCAAGGCGATAGCATGACAGCAGATCAGGTCATCGTCGAGTTTGAGTAGCCGCAAATAGCAACGCCCGGTCTATCCAGACCGGGCGTTGCTGGCAGCTTCAGGTAGGAACCTGACTGTGCTTACGCTCAGGCCGGTGGGTCTGTCGGAACCGTGCCCATGTCGGCTGGAATGGAGAGCTCCAGGATCTCCAAATCGCCCGAGGTCGCAGTTTCGTTGTGGCGCATGCCGCCGGGGATGAACATGCTGTCACCCTGGTTCACGCGCTTTTTCTCACCGGTCTCGAATTCCAGATCAACCCAGCCCTTGACGATATAAATGAACTGGCCTTCGCAGGCATGGTAATGCCAGCCGGTTGGCTCTGTCAGGCCCTGGCCGGATATCATCATCTGAGCGCGTAGGGCCCCATTGCTGCCCTCGGTCACGCCGAGGTCGCGGTACTCGAAGAACGAGCGGCGCCCTGGCACGCTAGGGGCTGTCTCGGGGGTGGCGTGCACCAGCTTCTGGCCGGCGGCAGGGCCGTTCATGACGGAATCAGGCATGGGATAGTCCTCCAGTGGTTGTTCGTCGAAAGTCTACATCAAGCGGTTTCGGTCAGCAATCGCAGTTCTGTTTTGCGTGAGTTGTACGTTGCATCGTGGGCTCACTTGCTGCAAATGCGACCCAAGATACAATTGCGAAGCCTCATCGCGCGGGACAAGGAAGCCCCATGACCGAAGTCATCATTCTGCACGAAAACGACGAGTGGCTGCCGCCTTTTCGGCAAGCGTTTGGTGCTGCCGGCCTCACATTTTCGGAGTGGCATTTGCGCGAAGGCCAGGTGGATCTGGCCGCGGTGCCGCCTGATGCCATCTTTTACAGCCGGATGAGCGCCTCCGCCCACACCCGTGGTCATGCTGAGGCACCGGCGCTTTGCCAGGCTGTGTTGAACTGGTTGGAAAGCCATGGCCGCACCACCCTGAATGGCAGCCGGGCGCTATATTTTGAGACAAGCAAGGTGGCCCAGTATACGGCCTTAACCGCTGCCGGCATTGCCACGCCGGCGACAATCGCCACCGTTGGCGCTCAGGCCCTGGTGGCGGCAGCGCAGCAACTGGACCAATGGCCGGTTATCGTGAAGCCGAACCGCGGCGGCAAGGGGCTGGGTGTGCAGAAATTCGACACTTTGGACGGGCTCAAAGCCTTTGCAGCAGATGCTGCGGCAATGGCCGACAGCGTTGATGGTATCTGGTTATTGCAAGAATACTTCGAGACCACTGACGGTACGATCACCCGGGCTGAGTTCATTGGTGGCAAGCTGCATTATGCGGTTCGGGTGGCAACCGGCGGCAGTTTCGAACTCTGCCCGGCCGAAGCCTGCGATATCGATGAGACGCCGCGGTTTCTCGTGACGCGGGATGTGCCGGCGGACCTCGTCCAAGGGTTTGAGGCGTTTCTGGCAATGAACGCTATCGCAGTCGCTGGGATAGAATTCGCCAGGCTGGATGATGGACGATTGCTGACCTATGACATCAACACCAACACCAACTACAACCCTACAGCGGAACAGGCCGCAGGCGTAACGCCTGGTCCGGCCCGGTTGGCCGCCCACCTGATGGAATTGCTAGCAGCGGATTCAACGGCTGCGGCTGCAGCATGACCGGGCAACGCATGCGCCTATGCGCATGCGGTCTATCCAGCGACGGTCTTGCGGGCCAGATTGCGAATCGCCGTGGATACTGCGATTGAGCCCTCACCCTTATAGCCCTCGTGGTTGGTGTCGATCTCATCCAACTTGTAGAGGTAATTGATCATCATGCCGGCCGACTGCTGCATGCCGCGTGGCGAGCTGTCAGCCAGCCAGTTGAGCCGTTCCATGCGGGCGCCATTCGATAGGTGGAAGTGAGCAACTGGGTCCATGGCCCGTGTGCCGCTGCGTTTGACGGTGTACAGGTAAGTTGCCGCCAGTCGGGTCATGATAGGCTTCAAGGCCTCGGATAGAGGTTCGTTAGCTGCCCAATCGGCACGCACCAACACCTGCCGAAGCATCGCCTCCACATCGGTCCCGTCGGGCAGTACCGCTGCCAACGCTTCCTGTTCGTCGGCAAGCAGAATAGTGTCGCCCAGTTTTTCGATCTCGCGCTCATACCAGCGGCTGAACCCGGGCATTGGCGACAGCGTGGCAAAAGTCTTGAGGTTGGAGAACTCGTCAGACAGGGAGCCAACCACCCGCTTGATCAGGAAATCGCCAAAGCTGATGCCGTCCAGGCCGCGCTGGGCGTTCGAGATGGAATAGAAAATGGCAGTGTCTGCCGTCTCTGGCGGAACGCGTTCCTGCTCCTGGTCCAACAATTCTTGCACGCTGTCGGCCATGCCGTGGACCAGTGCTACCTCAACAAAGATCAATGGTTCGTCGGGCATACGAGGATGGAAGAAGGCGTAGATGCGGCGGTCCGAGTCTAGCCGGTTTTTCAGGTCTTCCCAGCTTTGGATCGCATGCACGGCTTCATAGGCGATAAGTTTTTCCAGCAGCGCTGCTGGGGCTTCCCAGGTCAGGCGGCGCATTTCGAGAAAGCCGATATCGAACCAAGTGGCCAGCAGTCGTCGGGCGTCTTGTGAAAGTGCCTCAAGGTTGGGTTCTTTTTTGGTCCAATTCATTAGCTCAGCGCGCAGATCGACCAGGAATTTGACACCCTCGGGCAGGCCATTGAATTGCATTAACAGGGTGACCCGCGGCGGACGCAGCACGTCCCGCAAATGCATCTCTGCGGCGCGGCGGGCGATGGGATCTGCTGCGTTACGAACGGCTTCCATGCCGGCATCGACTTCAACCAGATCAGTCCCAAACTCGTCGGCCATCAACGACAAAAAGCGATGCCGGCCTTCTGGGTTGAGGCGCATGTAGGCGCGGCCCAGGTTTGCAGCACGTGCGCGGGCTGTGACCTCACCGCCGCGGCTGTCCAGGCAATCGCGCATTTGCTGTAGCAGCCGCTCCCGATCGCTATTCGGCAAATCGGGTTTGAGATCGAGCAGCGAGACGCCCCGTCGGGACCCTAGTCCGCGAACAGCGCGGCGCACCTGGTCGAGGGTACGGTCAAAGAGGCTTGGTTGGACCGCGATCTCTGCCATCTTTGGTTTCCATCTGTAGCTTCGGCTTAAAATGAACGGCAATACGGTAGCCATCTAGCGAGAACACCCGGTAGTTCCAGATTGGAGGGCAAGTGTTACGTGACCGTCCGGTGAAGCCGCTCTGGCGGATCGTCTGGGTGGTCAGTTACGCTGCCTTGACAGCGTAACACCAAGGCAGCAGTTCGTCGATCCGATTAATCTTGTGATCGGCGATGCGGCTCAACACGTCTGTCAG
>CALKDI010000260.1 GCA_938084065.1 uncultured Alphaproteobacteria bacterium | reverse complement strand
CCTGAGGCGTATGGCATTATCACTGCCCAGGCAGGTGCCACGCCGCCTCCAGAGGAGTGAAACTACTCTGCAGCCCAGTTTTATGCGCTTCATCCTGAGCCAGTCGGACGACGGGCCGCGATGACGTGAGAGTGAAAGTTTAAGTATGACCGCCGCAGCTCCAATCGCCCCAAGCCCGACCCTCGGCCGCATCATGTTGATGGTGTTGGTTCCGTTTGGTAGCGGCTATTTCCTCTCCTATCTGTTTCGGGCGGTGAATGCCGTCGTGGCTCCGGATCTGGTTGACGAAATTGGCTTGTCGGCCAGCAGTTTGGGGCTGTTGACGGCAGCTTATCTGTTTGCGTTCGCGGCGTTCCAATTGCCGCTGGGCATTTTGCTGGATCGGTTCGGGCCCAGACGGGTGCAGACAGTGCTGTTGCTGGTGGCTGCAACAGGCGCTGCGCTATTCGGTATTGCGGAGAGCGAAACGGCTCTGATCGCCGCCCGCGCCATGATCGGCTTGGGCTTTGCCGGCGGATTGATGGCGAGTTTCAAAGCCGTCGCGCTGTGGGCTCCACCGGGGCGGATGCCTTTGCTCAACTCCTGGGTGATGGCGTTTGGCGGCATCGGCATTATGGCGGCCAGCACGCCGGCCGATATGGCCGTGCAGGAGTTCGGCTGGCGGGCTGTCTTCATCGCGCTGGCCTGCGTTACGGCTGTGGTGGCGCTGGTGATCTGGGTGGTGGTGCCGCGTCGGGGTGAGGCGAGTGATGCGCCGCGGGAAGGTTTGGGCCAGCAGTTAAGGGCGCTGCGCACGATCTATTCCGACGCGGAGTTCTGGCGCGTCGTGCCGATCATTACGGTGATGTGTGGCTCGCACGTTGCAATTCAAACGCTGTGGGCTGGTCCCTGGCTGGCGGACGTGGCGGGGCTGGATCGGGATGCGGTGGCGCTGACGCTCACGCTAATGGCGGCGGCCTTCACCGTTGGCATTCTGGGCAGTGGTGCCCTGGCGGATTGGGTTCGCCGGTTCGGCTATGGCCCGCTGAGTGTCATGTCGGTGATGACTGTGCTGTTTCTGATCAGCGTGGCCGGCCTGATCCTGGCACCAGAGGGCTGGACGACTCCGCTATGGCTGCTGTTCGCCATGACCGGGCAACTGGGCATTCTGGGCTATCCGCACGTGGCGGAGCATTTTGGCACGGCTCTGGCCGGGCGTGCCGGGACGGCGGTCAATCTGTTGGTCTTCGGTACAGCATTCTCTATCCAATACGGTATCGGCGCCGTGCTCGATCGATGGCCGAGCGACGGCGGCTATCCGCCAGAAGCCTATGCGACTGCGTTTGGCTTTGTGTTGGGCCTGGCGGTGGTGACGTTCCTTTGGATGATCCTGAAGAAGCCAAAGGCGCGGCGGCAGGCGCTCGCCTAAAACAGCCTCCCGCTTGCGATTTTTGCGCCTTCGACCATTGCGCCCAGCTTGGACCAGACCACGCTAGGGGCCACGCGGCCAGCGCCGGCGGAGGTATCAAAGCCGCAGTCGGTGGCGGCCAGGATGCGGGTGGGGTCGCCCAGGGTTTGGGCCACGCGCTCCAGCCGGTCGGCGACGGTTTCCGGGTGCTCCACATAGTTGGTGGTGGTGTCGATGCAGCCGACGATGACGCTCATATCGTCCGGGATATTCTTTGGCGTGAAGGCGCGGTATTCGTGTTGGTGGCGCGGATTGCCCATGGGCAGCAGGAGGGAGCCAGCGTGGGCCTGGGTCAGGATTGGCAGCATCTCGGCGATTGGCACGTCGGCGTCATGTGGGCCCTCGTAATTGCCCCAGCAGGCGTGCAGACGGATGCGGTCCTGCGGCAGGTCGGCGGTGACGCGGCGGATTTCGTCGATCACCTGCTCAACAAAGGCCAGGAATTCGCTGCGGGGGCGGTCGGCGAAGTGGCCGTGGCCCTCAAGCGCCAGATCAGGCGCATCTATTTGTAAGTCGAAGCCGTGCTCTATAATAGTACGGTATTCGATAGCGACGGCGTCGGTGATGGCGCGCAGATAGGCGTCGAACGTGTCATAATACTCGTTTGGAATGGCGGTGGCGACGATGCCGGGCGATGGCGCGGTGAAGAAGGTGCCGGTTGGGTTTTGGCCCTCCAGCGCGCGTTGGAACTGGCGGCATTCGGCGGCGACGGCGTCCGGGTCCAGGTATCGCAGCGCGCCCACGACTTTCGGCGGTGTCATGTTGGAGACGACGGGCTTGCCGTCAAAGATTGCCTCGCGGATGGGTGCGAAATCCGGGTGGTTGCGGATGTCCTTGAATACACCGCGATAGCCACCGGGGCCGAAACCGCTCATCCGGCGTTGCAGATAGAGGAAGAAGGCCTCCCGCGGCTGCTCACCATTGTTGACGAAGTCCAGGCCGGCCGCGATCTGTTGGCGGACATTGGCGCGGGTTGCATGCTCGCCCATCTCCGCGATCTGGGCTTCATCGACCGCCTGACCGCCGGCACGCTCGGCATAGAGCCGGGTCAGGTCCAAGGGGCGCGGCAGGCTGCCGGCGTGGGTGGTGAGAATGCGGCCATCGCTTTTTAACATCGGGTTGGTCCTGTGGGCGATTGTGAGGTTCGGTCCAGATAGTAACTGATCCTACGCCAGATGCCCAATCTCCCATCGGCGCTAACCTCGATGGTGCACCACCTGTAAAATTTGCGCGCGTATCGTAAAGACTGCCTTACAACAGGGTGTAAGGGCTGTGTGGTCAATCATTCGGTTCGTAGCTGTGTTTGATCAGAGTGGCGGAAATAATATTTGAAGATCAATATGTTACAAGATTATCTTGCTTCCCGAGCATACTACACGACTCTCATTTTTTGCGGTTTCAAAGCGTTCCAGCAGGCAAGTGCGTTTTCGGGGTTGTTTGTGAGCATGTGTCTGAGATGGTCGAAGCCGATGCGGAACCATGATTTGGCATAGTAGCCATGGGATTTCCGCGGGTTCTTTTTGGTGCCTATGAGGCGTGCCGCGGTCTTGCTGGCCCAAGCCATAGCCAGCGCTAGTACGCCTAGCAGCAGGTCGATTTTCTCGGGGTTGATGAGGCGTGTGTCCTCCAGGTTGAAGCCGCGGGTTTTGGCATCGCCGAACAGGCACTCGATAGCCCAGCGTTTGCGATAGGCCTTGAGTGCTGCAGCGCCATCACGGTTCGACGCGACCACCAGCCATTCGCCGTTCGCCAGGCGCTTGGCAGCGAAGTTCAACCGGATGGCTGGGTGGGTCCCGGTGCCGTTCAATCGGCCGGAAAATTGTTGGGCTCTGTGCGTTTTGCGCAGCAACAATGCGATCGGCAGGTCACGGCCATCTTCGCCGGTTACCCGGAACCTTTCCTTGATCCGAATGGCGAAAGGAATGTTGTTATCATTGAGAAAATTGAACCATTCGGCACCTATAAACTCACGATCAGCGAGCAAAAATTTGATGCTGGAGGCGCCGAAGATCGCCAGATACCGGCGCATCAGGGCTGTCCGTTCCGCCGTGTCGCTGGTGCCGGCCTTGTCCAGAACCGTCCACAGCAGAGGCACGCGATGGCGTCGGGTCACCACTGCCAGCAGCAGAATATTGACGTCGCGGCTGCCGACTTTCCAGTTGGTCCGGTCCAGGCACAGCACCCAGGGGCCTTTGATGCCCAGCAAGCCGATCACCACATTCGCAGTCCAATCTTGGCCCGGACGGACGTGCTGAAAGAACCGCTGCAACCGGCGATAGCTTGACGCCACTTTGGCGTCGCTCGGACGTTCGCTGGCGATGTGGGTCAGGTTGACCGTGCGAGCGCTCGCCATTCCTACGATCAACAGGCTGAGCGTCTCAACCCGGCTCTTGCTCAACGAGACAACCGGACGTAGTTGTTGACTGAGGGCGGCACATGCTTTTCTGAGCACAGGATCATCCCTTTCCCGAGGAAGAATCCGTCAGAAAACCATGATTTGCCGTCCTCAGCTACCGCTGTCGTGTAGTGTGTCCCAGTTCGTTAACAAGTTTATAACCCGCTGGGTGACATCTAAAAATTCTGCTGCCTGCGGATGACACGATGGAGAGGTCTATGAAAAATTCGAAACTATGCCTTTTGGGGCGGTTAGCGCCCTGTGCCTGATGGCCATTGGGTCAACAGCGAACGCAGCGGCTTGCATAAGCTTAGGTTCGCCCAATGCTGGCGGTATTCCGGCTGAAGGTTGTTCTATCGGCGGTACCGAAAGCAACTTTACTAACCTGACAGACAGCGCGTCGGATGCGGCAATTCTATGGTCAGGGACAACCCACACCGTTCCTGACAACATCAACGATGACGAAGATCACGTCGAAGCGGCACTAGATCACATTTTCAACCAGTTCGTTGATGTGGAGCGGTTGGTGAGGCTCGACAGTGGGTTGAGCGGCGGCGACCTTACCATAACACCGACCAACGGCTCACCAATGCTCGGTGGTTTTACGACGTTCAACTGGGAATACTCTGGCCTAGAGACGCTGTCATTGCTGACTATGAAAGCTGGAACGGCCGTCATCATTTTGGACATCGAAGGGTTAACGAGTGGCTCTGGTGCCAACACGCTGATTTTCAATAACCCAGGAACCGAAGCGTTGAAAATTTCGCACGTATCAATCTGGACAGGGCCATTGCCAGATGGTCCCCCGGGCGGCCCAAACCCAACAGATGCGGATGAGCCCGCCGCTATCGCATTAGCAGCAGCGGGGCTACTGGGCGTGGCATGGATGCGCCGCCGCAGGTCAGCCAAGTAGCGCCGACTTCTTCGTGAGCGGGACCTTCGGGTCCCGTTTTTCGTTTGTCGAAACGATGCGTCCAACGGATTCGCTAGGCTCACCTGCCAAGCGCAAAGGCTGACAGTCCCGAAAGGATTGTCAGCCTTTGCTTTGATGCTCGTTCGCAACCTCGATCAGGTTCTCATCCGGGTCGTAGAAATAAACGCTGGTCAGGTCTGACCTGGCTCCCGACCGCCGGCCCGGCCCAGAGATAATCGCCACCCCTTCGTTCGCCAAAAGGGAGATCACGTCGCCGATTGGGGTGGTATGATCCAAGTTTTCGAAGGC
>CALKDI010000259.1 GCA_938084065.1 uncultured Alphaproteobacteria bacterium | reverse complement strand
GAACATCGCGCTCTATTCCATCGCCGGCATCATGTACTACGTCGTCGGCTACAGCCTGATGTACACAGACGTGAGCGGCTATATCGGCTCGCTATCGCTGTTCTATGACACCTCCGCAGAGGAATTGGCTTTGCAGGGTGCGGACGAGAAAACCGCGGAGCAGATTGCGGCTGTCACTGGCAATGGCTATTCGGTGATGAGCGACTGGTTCTTCCAGATGGTATTCGTCGCCACCGCCGCCAGCATCGTCTCTGGCACTGTGGCCGAGCGGATCAAATTCTGGCCCTTCATGATCTTCGTTGTCGTTCTGACCGCCGTTATCTACCCGATCCAGGGCTCCTGGACATGGGGCGGTGGCTGGTTGAGCGAGATGGGCTTTAGCGATTTCGCTGGCTCAACCATCGTGCACTCGGTCGGCGGCTGGGCGGCTCTGGTCGGCGCTATTATCCTGGGCCCCCGCAAGGGCAAGTTTGGAGCCAACGGTCAGGTGCAGCCAATCCCCGGCGCCAACCTGCCGCTGGCAACCATGGGCACGTTCATCCTGTGGTTCGGCTGGTTCGGCTTCAACGGTGGGTCTCAGCTGGCATTGGGCAGTGCTGCCGATGCCGCAGCGATTGCCATCGTCTACGTCAACACCAACTTGGGCGCAGCCGCGGGCGTAGTGGCCGCCATGGCTGTCAGCCAGATGCTGTACGGCAAGATCGACCTCACCATGGCGCTGAACGGCGCGTTGGCCGGCCTTGTGTCGATCACCGCGGGCCCTGACTTGCAAAGCCACTACCTGTCACTTGTCATCGGCGGAGTTGGTGGTGCACTGGTCGTCTTTGCGATCCCGATGATCGATAAGCTGAAGATTGATGATGTGGTCGGTGCAATCTCTGTCCACCTGGTGTGTGGCATCTGGGGCACGCTGGCGGTTGGTATCTTCGGAGGCGGCGCGATCGTCACCCAGGTCGTCGGCATTGTCGCCATCGGCGCCTTCACCGTGATTGTCAGTGCTGTTGTCTGGTTCGCGCTCAAGTTCACGATGGGCTTGCGGGTGGATGAAGAGGACGAATTCCGCGGCCTCGACCAAGCGGAATTGGGCCTGGAAGCCTATCCGGAGTTCGGCCCGCGGGCACAGGTTATGTAACCGGCAGTGTTTCCTCCTGAGCTAACTGGGCGGCGTGCTTCGTGCACGCCGCCTCTTTTTTTGCTATAACTTGGCCATAACAGTCCGACCGGCAGACTAAGTGCCCTAAGCGGATGAAAACGCCCTAAAGCCAAGGGGATAAAGGCCTGACCACCCAATACAACGCGCCCTACAATCTGGCCTCACCCCAGTTTGTAGCCCAGGTGATTCGCCGGCTAGCCGAGATGGCAGGCCTCGGGCTATGGGCTGCCGCTGCCATAGCAGGATTGGCGCTGGCAAGTTTTACGCCCGGCGATCCCAGTTTGAATTTTGCTACCGGCGGCGCCGTACACAACGTCATGGGTGCGCCAGGCGCCGCCTTTGCCGATTTGGCTTATCGCGCTTTCGGCTGGGCCAGTCTCTATGTGCCATTGCTCGGGCTCGCCTGGGGTTGGCGGCTGGTGGTTGACCATCGATTGCCACGCCCGCGCCTGCGGTTTCTGGCAGCACCGGTGGCCTGGTTGTTGTTGGCGATGGCACTGGGTGGCACGGCTCTATCCGGGCCATTTCAACTGCCCGAAGGTGCTGGCGGCGCTGTCGGTGCGGTGACCCTCGGGCATTTGATTGAAAATTTGGCGCCTATCGGCTTCGCGGCGGGCCTGACGTTCAGCGTCACTGCGGGCTTAGCGACTTTGCTGGGGCTTTGGGCATTGGCCCTGGATATTGCAGAGCTGTCACTTCTAGGCCAATTGCTGCGCCGGGCGGCTGGCTTTAGCGTCCGATATGCCCGTATTGGGCTGGCAAGCGGCTTGAGTCGCGTGCCGCGGCCGTCGCTGCCGCGTATGCCATCTCTGTTCTCGCGTAAGGCTGTTGCACTGGCACCAGTGCGGGTGCAGCACGCAGGCACGTCTTGGGCCGGGCCAACCGCCTCCACCGCACGAACGGCGCCACCCGCACCGTCGTCAGAGCCGCCGTTATTCCCAGAACAACCGCCGTCGATGGCACCGGTTGCTGCCGCAGTTACCGCTCCCGCCGCAACTGTTGCAGCGATTGATGTCCGTACGAACCCCGGAACACCCGCTGGAAGCCGCCGGGAGACGGCATCGCAGGCACCTTTGCCGCTGGGCGATGTCTCGCAATTGCCGCCGCTCAACCTGTTGCAGGAATCGGGTCCAACGATCGGCGACGCAGTCGATGCTGACCTGCTGACCGAGAACGCCCGCATGCTGGAAAGCGTGCTGGAAGATTTCGGTGTACGCGGCGAGATCATGACGGTGCGCCCTGGCCCGGTGGTCACGCTTTACGAATTCCAGCCTGCGCCCGGCACCAAGGCCAGCCGTGTCATCGGCTTGGCCGACGATATTGCCCGGAATATGAGCGCGGTATCGGTTCGTATCGCCACCATTCGCGGCAAGAATGCCATTGGCATAGAGCTGCCAAACGCCAGGCGGGAAATCGTCTACCTGCGCGAATTGCTGGGCTCCAAGGCCTATGATAAAGAGCAAAACGGCCTGCCACTGGTTTTAGGCAAGGATATCGGCGGCCAGCCCATCGTCGTCAATCTGGAGCGCATGCCGCATCTGCTGATCGCTGGTACTACGGGCTCAGGCAAGTCTGTGGCAATCAACGTCATGATCTTGTCGTTGATCTATGCGCTGCCGCCAGAACGCTGCCGCTTCATCATGGTCGATCCCAAGATGCTGGAGCTCAGCGTCTATGACGACATTCCGCACCTGTTGACCCCCGTCGTTACTGACCCGCGCAAGGCGGTGGTGGCGTTGAAATGGGCCGTGCGGGAGATGGAAAACCGCTATCGGGCCATGTCCACCCTGGGTGTGCGCAACATCCGTGGCTACAACGAACGGGTGGAGGAAGCGATCAAGCGCGGCGATCCAATGACACGTCGTGTGCAAACTGGCTTTGACCCCAACACCGGCCAGCCCATCATCGAAGAACAAGCGCTGGATATGCGCCCGCTGCCCTATATCGTCATCGTTGTGGACGAGATGGCCGACCTGATGCTGGTCGCCGGCAAGGATATTGAAGCGGCCATTCAGCGGCTGGCGCAGATGGCACGGGCTGCCGGTATCCATCTGATCATGGCGACGCAGCGCCCGTCAGTGGACGTGATCACCGGCACCATCAAAGCCAACTTCCCGACTCGCATCTCGTTTCAGGTGACCAGTAAGGTCGATGCGCGCACGATCCTCAGTGAAGGCGGAGCAGAGCAGTTGCTGGGCCAGGGTGACATGCTCTACATGGCTGGCGGTGGCCGTATCTCTCGCGTGCACGGACCGTTCGTCTCGGACGAAGAGGTGCAGGAAATCACCGAATACCTGCGCAACACCGGTGAGCCAGACTATGTCGATAGCGTCACTGAAGACGATGATATCGCTGCCGGCATTCCGGGCTTCACCGGTGAGAGTAGCGATGACCTCTATGATCAGGCCGTCAG
The DNA here is from genome assembly GCA_938084065.1 of uncultured Alphaproteobacteria bacterium. GTDB lineage: Bacteria > Pseudomonadota > Alphaproteobacteria > Bin95 > Bin95 > JACKII01. The sequence continues at coordinate 12,796 of CALKDI010000259.1, read as the reverse complement.
CATCGTGCTGCGTGAGCGCAAGGCGTCGACCAGCTTCCTGCAGCGGCATTTGAAAATCGGCTACAACCGAGCGGCCTCCTTGATCGACCGGATGGAGGCGGAACGGTTGATCAGCCAGGCCAACCATGTGGGCAAGCGGGAGGTGTTGGTGACATCCAACACTGGCGATTACGACGATTAATCCCCATTTGAAGCGACGTACCCGTTCTTGAAAGGCCCGTCCATGTTGCGGCTCGTTGCTGTTTTTATAAGTTTTGTGCTGCTTTCCGGCACCGCTCAAGCCCTGACCGACCAAGATCGCGTTGAGGTGGAGCGGCTGCGCGTCTATCTGAATGACATCACCACCATGCAGACCCGGTTCGTGCAGGGCGATGGCAAAGGCGGTACCGCACAGGGCACATTCTGGCTGCATCGGCCAGGCCGCCTGCGCTTTGAATACGACCCGCCAGTGCCGATCCTAGTGATTGCCCGTGCGGATTTTCTGGTCCATTACGATAAAGAGCTGAAAGAGGCGAACTATCTGGATCAAAAGGATACGCCGGCTTGGTTCCTGTTGGCGGACGAGGTGACCTGGGACGATGATTTCACCGTCACCGGGGTCAAACACACCGGCCCAATTATTGAAGTCTCGGCAACACGTCGCAGCGCACCAGAGCAAGGCGCGGTAACGCTGGTGTTCGATCACACGCCGATTAAGCTATTGGGCTGGTGGCTTGTGGACTCCTCCGGTCGCAAAATTCAGGTCCGGCTGCAAAACCAGCAGTTGGGAATTCCAATCGATTCAGAGATGTTTCAGTTCCGACCGACCAACTATTAACACCCCACTATCCGAGGAAACTCAAACAATGGCTGTTGATCTATCTGGCCAGGTGGCACTCGTCACCGGCGGCTCCCGTGGCATCGGCTATGCAGCGGCGGAGGCTTTGATCGCCGCCGGTGCAAAGGTGGCGATTACGGCGCGCACAGGCGTTAGTGAAGCCGCAGCGGCACTGGGGCTGGATGTGCTGGGGCTGGTATGTGACGTGGCTGATGCCGCGCAAGCTGAGGCGACTGTCGCAGCCGTCACAAAGCGCTTTGGCAAGGTTTCGCTATTGATTAACAATGCCGGCGTGATTGATCCGATTGGTCCGCTGGCGGAGAGCGACCCGGCAGCCTGGGCGCAGAACATCACCATCAACCTGACCGGCGCCTATCACATGGCCCGATACGCCTTGCCTGGCATGATAGCCGCTGGCAATGGCGTTATCGTCAATGTCTCCAGCGGCGCTGCCCACCGCCCGCTGGAGGGGTGGAGCGCCTATTGCAGCGCCAAAGCCGGCATGGTCATGTTCACCCGCGCTTCGCATCTGGAGACCGGTGCGGCAGGCGTTCGTAACTACGGCTTTGCGCCCGGAACGGTCGACACCGATATGCAGGTGAAAATCCGAGCGAGCGGTATGAATCCGGTCAGCAAGATCCCGCGCGAGAACCTGGGCGGCGTTGCAGCGCCGGCGGCCTGCATCGCCTACCTGTGTTCGAATGCAGCGGCCGACCTCGCCGGCGAAGAACTGGCTATCCAAGATGCCAGCCTGCGCGAGCGGGTCGGTCTGCCGCCACTATAGCACCTTAGGCAAAACAACGAAGCCGACCCCAATATTTGCCCCCCGCAAAGGTGTGTTGCCGCATTGCTGGGCCACACAGTATTGCGCGGCAGAGTGTCTGCAACTACGTTCATGGGAAGATTACACGTGACGGAAGTCTCTATTTGGCTGCCCGTCCCTCTGTCGGAGACAAATAATGAACGATGCCACTGGCCTCAAAGGCCTCGCCACCGCAGGCGAACGCAAACTCTATGTTCCGCCGTTGGAGTTGACCAAAGGCCAGCCCGCGCCGACCGCGGCCAATGGCGGTCTTTCCTACGCATCATTCAGCCAGAATGGCGATGCCGGCACTGGTGCTGCAACCGAAGCTGCGCTGAAGACGGTGGCCGAGGGCAAGGGCCACAGCATCACCCGTATGCTGGAGGCCGCACCAGCCGGCCCGATTGAGACCGAATGGGGCATTGGTTTCCGCGAGTATGACGAGTGCGTAGATTATATCCGTGCCCAGGGCATGACCGCGCCAGAGGGCGGCGTTGTGCTGCCGCTGCGCTATTCAATCAACCAGAGCCCTTCCTATTCCATCGTGCCGTCGAACGCGCTTTGGCGCGATCCGGCCCGCAAGGCTGAGGCAGAGGCGTTGGCCAAGGAAGAGCAGGACAACCGGGCTCGGGCGCTCTACTTCCCGCAGGTGCTACGCGACGCGCGCCGGATTGCTGAATACTACCCGGGTCTCCGCCCGGACAGCCCGGAATCCATGGATAAGCTCGGCGTTTCTCTCGCTCATTGCGAGTCTGCCTGCCAGAATTTCTATGATTCGCAGGAGGTTGAGCGGGTGTTCTATCCGGAGATGGAGAAGCTTCTGCTCGACTTCTTCCCCGGCGCTACGGACGCCCTGGTTTACAACCATGATGTGTTCGACAAGCAATACACCGGCGACCGCACTGAGGATCAGGACAACAAGAACCCCGGCGTGAACGAGAATTACGTCAACATGGTTCACAACGACCTCAACGACAATTCAGGCCGTGTGCGCGTGCGCGAACTGCTGCTCAACAACCTGCGCAATTTTGGTCGCGAGCAGAACTATACCGAAGCGGAGGTCGAGGAAAAAATGTCCCGCCGCTTCATGTCCATCAATCTGGCGAAGCCGATGGAGACCGTGCAGCAATGGCCGTTTGTGCTCTGCGCCTGGCCATCATTTGCCGACCAATCCTACATCACCAACTACCGTGTCTATGACGACCGGGTTGGCGAGACCACGCGCTTCACCCATCGGGCCGAGCACGAATGGTATTGGTTCCCGCAGCAGACCTCGACCGAAGTCTCCATGCTGAAATGTTATGATTCGGTGACGGATGGCTCGGTCTCACGCTGGTCGTTCCATTCTGCATGTTTCGACCCGACGGCGCCTGAGAATGCACCGTTCCGGCGAAATGTGGTGGTGCGCGCCTACGTATTTTTCTAGCGCTCTAAACAACGCTCGGCTACCGGCCACGTCTTTCCTTTGCTAGGGTCAGGCGTGGCCTTTTTTTTCTTTGGCCGCTCCCAGGACCTAGGATTTTTCGCTCCATGCCGACTTCGAAGCCCTACACCGGCGTCTATCCCATCGCTCCCGTGCCGTTCCATGACGACGAAAGCCTCGACCTTGATGGCATGCGGCGGGTGCTGGATTGCATGATCGACCAGGGCGTCGATGGCATCTGCATCCTGGCGAACTACTCAGAACAATTCCTGCTGTCGGATGAAGAGCGCGAGGCTCTGCTGCGCCTGTCGCTGGAACACATTGCCGGCCGCGTACCGGTGATCGCTACCTGCTCGCACTACTCGACTGGAATTGTCGAGGCGCGCGTGCGCATGGCGAAGGATCTGGGCGCAGCGATGATCATGCTGATGCCACCCTATCATGGCGCGCTGCTGAAAGGCTCCGAGGCCGACACCTACGACCAGTTCCAGCGCGCCGCCGATATAGGCCTGCCAATCATGGTGCAGGATGCGCCACTGTCCGGCGTGGCGCTGTCTGTGGATTTTCTGGCGCGAATGGCCCGCGAGATTCCGAATGTTTCCTACCTGAAGATTGAAACGCCGCAGACAGCAGACAAGCTGCGGGCGGTCATTGCCGCGGCTGGTAAGCATATTGACGGCCCCTTCGACGGTGAGGAGTCGATCACGCTGATGGCCGATCTCGACGCCGGCGCCACCGGCACCATGCCGAGCGCGACACTGCCGGACCTGATCAAGCCAGTTCTGACGGCCTACGCCGCCGGCGACCGTGCGGCAGCGATGGCGCAATACAACCGGATTTTGCCGCTGATCAATTTCGAGAACCGCCAATGCGGCCTCCGAGCTTGCAAAACGGTGATGCAGGCCGGCGGCGTGATTAAGAGCGACCGGGTACGCCACCCGCTGCGGCCGTTGCCGGAGGCGACGCGGGCCGGCCTGCTAGAACTGGCTGGGATACTGGAGCCGATGGCGCTAACTTGGGGAGGATAGCAAACCCTAGCGCCGATCCTCACGCCAATCTTTGCGTCGGTTGCGACGGTCATCGCGGCGGCCTTCGCGGTATTCACGCCGATGCTCGCGGTTTCGTTCATATGGGTGGCGATCCCTGATCAGTAAGCGCCGCCTGTAACGGTGGTTCAGGTGATAGTGTCGTGGCAAGCGACGCGCGCGAACCCAAACCTTTCTATCCCAATAGTAGTAATACCCAGTGCTAATGTGAAAATACACATTCACATCCGGATAATAATAATAATCGTAGTTCGCATCATCATAAACGGGCCGCCTGCTCGGCTGCGGCTTTGATTGAACAACACAACCGGTAAGGCCGGCACCTGCCAAGATTACGCTGCTACCTGCCATCGCTTTTAAGAAACTACGTCTATGCATGATATCTCCTAATTGTTCCCACTTGCGACAGCTTTCGCCTTTGTTTCCGCCTGCACGTTTAGCGAATGCCTCGACTGGCAATCGGCCTTCATCAGTCAGAGTGGATTTCCAATCTCTATATTGACGTAAGCAGGGAAGCACGAGGTTTCAATACGGCAGCCCAAATGAGATGCCGTTTGTGCCCAGCCCAATCTCGACCTGCGCGGTAGGTGCCGTTAGTTTTGTTGACAACGCTACCCCACAAAAGAGGACTAGCCCCAACATGAAATTCGGCATTTTATACGAGCACCAAGTCCCCCGCCCCTGGGATGATCGGTCAGAGCATCGCATTTTCCATGAAGCGCTGGAGCAGATTGAGGTCGCAGACCGCATCGGCCTCGATCATGTGTGGGAGGTGGAGCATCATTTTCTGGAGGAATACTCCCATTCCTCCGCACCAGAGGTATTTCTGGCTGCTGCCAGCCAGCGCACCAAGAACATCCGCCTCGGCCACGGCATCAACCTGACCTCGCCGCTCTACAACCACCCGGCGCGGGTGGCGGAACGTGTGGCGACACTGGACCTGCTGTCCAATGGACGGCTCGATTGGGGCACAGGTGAAAGTGCGTCTTTAATGGAGATGGAAGGCTTCAACATCGTTCCGGAAGAGAAGCACGCCCAGTGGAAAGAAGGTGCGGAGCAGGCGGCGAATATGATGGTGATGGAGCCCTATCCGGGCTTTCAGGGCCAATATTTCACCATGCCGCCGCGCAACGTATTGCCAAAGCCTTACCAAAAGCCACACCCGCCGCTTTGGCTGGCTTGCTCCCGCCGGGAGTCGATTCTGCGGGCGGCCCGTTACGGCATGGGCGCACTGATATTTGGCTTCGTTGAGCCGGATCAGGCGGCCGAATGGGTGCGGGAATACTACGCCATTATCAAGTCGGGAGAATGCGTGCCGCTTGGCCATACAGTCAATCCGAACATGGCGGCGGTCAGCGGCTTTTCCTTGCACAAGGATGAGGATGAGGCCGCCCGGCGTGGCCTTCCCGGTTTCCGCTATTTCGGCTATTCCCTGGCCCACTACGCCAATTTCGGAGAGCACATCCCAAGCGTCACAGACGTCGCCCGAAACTTCGATGAGGTGGCAGACTCGCTGCCGGACAATGCCGGGCGCGGCGGCATCGGCACGCCGAACCAGGTGGAAAAGCACCTGAAGGGCTATGAGGATATTGGGCTGGACCAGATCATCTTTGTCCAACAGGTCGGCCGCAACCAGCACGAGCACATCTGCGAGACTCTGGAGCTGTTCGGCCAAACCCTGCTGCCCAGCTTTAAGGAGCGGGAGGAGAAGCGCCAGGCTGCGAAAATGGCAGAGCTCGCACCCTATATCGAAGCCGCCCTGGCACGGAAAGACCGACTGCCGGAGCTCTCAAAAGGCCAAATCCCGGTGGTCAAAGCCGCCGGCAAACGCAAGATCGAGTCCGGTGAGGTTGATCCCACCGGCGGCGCTTTCATCGACAAAACCCGCGGGGGCTCCATTCCCATCCCACATGCGGACCCAAAGGCGGCTGCGAAGGCGAAATGAGCGCGGCTATTGCCAGCAAAGCAAACGGAGTCGACCGTCTGATCGGCCCTGCACTCCTGCTTTGCCTGCCATTACTGGCGGCGGGGCTGATGCTGCCGAGCCTGCATTTCCAGAATCTCTGGGTGCTGAACCAGGAATATTCGCTCTGGCTGGCCACATGGACGTTCTGGGACAAGCAGCATTACAGCCTGTTCGCACTGCTGTTCGGATTTACGGTGGTGATGCCAATCCTCAAAGTGTTGGCGGGCCTTTGGGTGTTTTATGCTGCAAATACTGATGCCCTGCCCGCCCGACGCTGGCTGCATTGGCTCTCCACCATCTCAAAATGGTCGATGCTGGATGTGTTTATCGTCGCCGTCATCATCCTGGCCCTGGAAGGCTCGCTTTTGACGGCAGCAAGCCTGGGTCTCGGCATTGCTTTGTTTGCGGCGGCGGTCGTGCTATCCGGTTGGGCTTATGGCCGGCTGGCTCGTTTGGCCCTTCACGTCTCTAACGAATAGGAAACTGGTTCTATGCATGACTTGGTGTTGAAGGGCGGTCGCGTTATTGACCCGGCCCAGAATATTGACCGCGTGACAGACGTTGCGTTCGCTGACGGCAAGGTCGCGGCTATCGGCGATGGGCTGGAAGGCCGCGATACGCGTGATTGCAGCGGCAAGATCGTGACCTCGGGCCTGATCGACCTGCACACCCATGTCTACGCCGGACATACGTCCATTGGTATTGAGCCCGATCCCTACGCTCTGGCGACCGCCTGCACGACGCTGGTGGACGCTGGCACGGCCGGTCCAGCGAATTTTGATGGCTATCGCCGGCACATTGTTGAGCCTGCAGACGTGAACATCGTCAGCTTCATCAACATCTCCTTTGCTGGCATATTCGCGTTCTCCAAGACCGTCATGGTCGGCGAGTGCGATGATTTCCGTCTGCTGCACTCCGAATCCTGCCTGGAGGCCATCGAGCGCCATCGGGACATCATTTGTGGCGTTAAAGTGCGCATCGGCATGACCGCCAGCGGCGGCAAGGGCGCAGCTCCGCTGGACATCGCGCTGGAGGTGGCGGATGCCGCCGGCCTGCCCGTCATGTGCCACCTGGATTACCCGCCGCCGTCTCGCTCGGAGACGTTGGCCCGCCTGCGCAAGGGCGATGTGCTCACTCACTGCTTCCGCCCCTTCCCCGGTGCGCCCAGCCATTATGATGGCCGCGTGCGCGAAGAGGTGCTGGATGCGCGCGAGCGTGGCATCATCTTTGACGTTGGCCATGGCGGCGGCTCGTTCGGCTGGAAAACAGCCGAGGCGATGCTGGAGAATAACTTTGCGCCGGATTGCATCTCGTCCGACGTGCACTCCCTCAGCATTGAAGGGCCGGCATATGATCAGCTGGTGACCATGTCGAAATTCCTGCGCTTGGGCATGAGCGAGGCAGAAGTGATCCGTGCCTCAACCCAAGGCCCGGCCAACGCCATCAGCCGCCCAGAACTGGGCTCTCTCGCCATCGGCACGCCCGGTGATGCTTCAGTGTTGAGCCTGGAAGAGGGCGACTTCACCCTGCGTGATGTCAAAGGGCTAGAGCGTCAGCACGGCCAGCATTTCCGCGCGCACGGCATGGTCATGCGCGGCTCCTGGCGCGCGACGCTGCCGGCCATCGCCTAATCAACTACAGGGCGATAGCTGCCTGTTCCATTAACGGCAGCTATCGCCCTGTCGCGAACTTGTTTGGGCCCCATTCCTGAGAGCGTACTCACAGAGTACGGGCCCGACCGCCCACAAGCGGTAAAGGTGGTCGATAGATGGTGGGCCGGAAATCCGGCCCACCATCAGCATCAGACCATTGGCATACCCGCATGCATGTTGCGGCTGTCGCCCAGTTTCGGGAAGCCGTTGGAGAGGCTGGGCATCGCGATTTCAGCGATGCTTTCCGGCGTCCAACCGCCCTCTTTGTGCACCATCCGCACCGGCTGCATTGAGCCGTAGAGCGTCAGCTCTGCCGCGCGCTGGTGGAACACCTGGCCGTTGACATAGCTGGCACCTTCGCTGGCGAGGAACACTGCCAGCGGCGCAATCGCATCGGCGCGGGAGCGGGTCAGACGCTCATCCCGAATAGCCGCAGCATCCGGGTCTTTCGGCGTCGGCACGCTGCGGGTCATGCGGGTGTCGGCAGAGGGCAGCAATGCGTTGGCAGTGATGCCTTTGTTGCCATTCTCCATCGCCACGATCTTGCAGAGCGCAACGATGCCCATCTTGGCAGCGCCATAGTTCGCCTGACCGATATTGCCCAGCACGCCGGAGGTGGAGGAGACCATGATCATCCGGCCATATTCCTGCTCGCGGAACAGGTTGATGGCGGCGCGGTTGATATTGTAGTGGCCGGTCAGGTGAACATCGATCACGTCCTGCCAGTCCTGCGGGTCCATCTTGTGGAACATGCGATCACGCAAGATACCAGCAGGGTTGCAGACGATGTGGCAACCGCCCAACTCGTCCCGCGCCTGCTCGACCATGCCGAGGCAATCCTCATAGCTGGTGACGGAGCCGAAGTTGGCAGACGCTTCGCCGCCGGCAGCTTTGATCTGATTGACGATGTCTTGCGCTGGCGCGGCATCGCCGCCGCCCTCGCCGCCGCCGCCGACGCCTGGGTCATTGACCAGGATTTTGGCACCTGCCGCTGCCATGTGCTTGGCAATTTCGGCGCCGACGCCGCGGCCGCCGCCAGTGATGATCGCTACTTTGCCGTCTAACATACCCATGATTGGCGTTTCCTTCTGAGGTGTGTGGAGTTGTGACTCGACGAAAGGCTAACCCCGTTCGGCAAAGACTGTCCAGCAGCGACGCATGATCCGGGTCGATTAGGCCGCGATTGGGGTCCAGTGTCCGGCAGACGCATGCAAAGGAGACCCGCCATGCCAACCGCCACTATCGGCCTTACGTTCCTCCTGGTTTTCTCCGCGAGCCAAGCGTTGCGTGACGTCTTTTTCAGCAATGCCCTCCAAAGCGTGAGCGTGGCGCTCGTCGCAGCTATAGCCTTTGGTCTGACTGTGCTGGTGTTCGCCGGCATAGCCCTTTGGCGGCAGAGCGGATTGGTGCGGTTGTTGCACCGGCCAAAGGATTTGCTGTTTCTCAACATCGCGACCGGCGTGCCATGGATCAGCTATTTGATTGCGCTTCGCTATTTAGAGCCTGCTTTGGTGAACACCGCGTTCGCGGGGATCGGGCCGCTGGCGGTGTTGGCAGTTCAACGCGGACCTCGGCTGGCTACCGCAGAACCGGTTGTGCAGGTAGGGATCGGACTGGCTTTGCTTTGGTTGGTGGTGGTCGCGATAGCCGGTGTGGGCGGCGTAGTCAGCCATGGTTGGCCGGCGGATGCGGCGTTGATTGGTGTCCTCATTGGCGGTGTTTTGATGGCCTAGGGTCACATGCTAGCGCGACGTTTGAATGATGAGGGAATTGCGCCGGAGGCCGTCTTCAGCGCACGATTTCTAGGCGCCTTTGCCATGGGGGTGGGGTTGCTGATCACGCAAGACCTACCAGACACCAGCGGCGGAGAGAGGGCGTTGACACTTTGGCAGATCGGTTTGACGGCGCTGGCCTTCATTGTGCTACCAAATTTCTGTCTGCAAATGGGCGTCGCCCGAACCTCAGCCCTGACAGTTAACCCCATCCGTGCCCTGGGGCCGGCGCTGGTCTTCGCGGTTCAATTTGCCGATGAGCGCATAGTCTTTGCGCCCGCAACGTTAATAGGGATTGGGGCGTTTTCAGGCTTCGTGGTGATCGCCAGCATTCTCAGGACGCGGGCGGAGCTCCCAGCTGTTGTGGCCGTTGCACCGTAGATGTGTGGTTGAAGCCGGAGAAAGCCGGCTCTGTAGTCGCCCGGCTCTTTCATGCTTGACCCAAACCCAGTAAGACTGGCGTTCGCGATTTGAAAGGACCCTCCCCATGCCAGACTCCACCACTCCCTATCTGCGCAACGACACCGGCGTCGCCATGGCGATTGAGCAGGCCAAGGCATTGCTGGGCGAGCGCCTCTCTACCAGCCAGGCCGTGCGGGACCAGCACGCCCGGGGCGAAGATTATTTCACGCCCGCTCCGCCGGACGCCGTCGCCTACGTCCAATCGACAGAAGAAGTCGCCGCGGTCGTCAAGATCTGCGCCGAGCACAAAGTTCCGGTCATCGCCTGGGGCACCGGCACCTCGCTAGAGGGTCACGTCACGGCACCGCACGGCGGTATTACCATTGACCTGTCGGGCATGGACAAGGTGCTGGGCGTGCATCCGGAGGATTTCGATTGCCGAGTGCAGGCGGGCGTAACCCGCAAGGCGCTGAACGAGGATATTCGCGCAACTGGCCTGATGTTCCCTGTCGATCCGGGCGCAAATGCCTCCCTGGGCGGCATGGCGGCAACTGGCGCTAGCGGCACTAATGCGGTGCGTTACGGCACGATGAAGGAGAACGTCATCGGCCTGACCGTGGTCACATCCGAGGGCAATATCATCAAAACCGGCGGCCGTTCGCGCAAGACCAGCGCCGGCTATGACCTGACCCATGTCTATGTCGGTTCCGAAGGCACGCTGGGCATCATCACAGAGGTGCAATTGCGCCTCTATGGAGTGCCAGAGGCGATGTCCGCCGCGGTCTGTCAGTTCGACGACTTGCAAAGCGCGGTCGATACAACCGTTGGCGTGCTGCAATACGGCATCCCGGTCGCGCGCATGGAATTGCTCGACGACGTGCAAACCAGCGCCTGCATCGATTATTCCAGCCTGGAAGGGCTTGTGCGCGACAAGACCACCCTGTTCTTCGAATTCCACGGCTCCGAAGCTAGCGTCCAGGAGCAGGCTGAGGCCGCGCAGGCCATTGCTGAGGAACTGGGTGGCAGCCAGTTCGCATGGGCAACCAAAGAAGAAGACCGCGCCAAGCTCTGGCAGGCTCGGCATGACGCCTACTACGCCTGCCTGGCGTTGACGCCTGGTAAGCGAGGCTGGGCCACCGACGTTGCTGTGCCGGTCAGCCGCCTAACTGAGTGTATTCTAGACACCAAGAAAGACATTGAGGCCAACGGCATGATCGCGCCGATTTGTGGCCATGTCGGCGATGGCAACTTCCATTGCTGTATCATGCTGGACCCCGACGTCGAGGCGGAGAAGACCGCGGCCTATGACTTCACCAAGAGGTTGGTGGACCGGGCGCTGGAGATGGGTGGGACCTGCACGGGTGAGCACGGCGTAGGCATCGGCAAAATCTCGTCGCTGCAAAAGGAAACCGGTGAGGCGTACGAATACATGCGCCGCATCAAGCTGGCGTTCGACCCAGATAACATCATGAACCCCGGCAAGGTGGTGGCGCTTTAGAGCGCTGCTTCCGCAATGACGGTGCTGAGCGGTAACGCGGCTGCAATAGGCACTTTTCTGGCGGGGACACCAGCCGCATACCAGCCGCCCGAGGTGCAGAGCGCGGCGTCAAACTGTCTGCTCGATTGGCTGGGCGTCACCATTGCTGGCAGCGCTGAACCCGTCGCCCGTGCTGCCGCAATATATGCCGGGGCGGGCGAGCATCCAGCACCCTGGATTGGCGCTGGGCCGGCGGCAGAGCAAGCAGCGCTGATCAACGGTGCAGCGGCTCATGCCCTGGACTTTGACGACACTCACATCCCAACAGATTCGCATCTGAGCGCCGTAATATGGGCGGCGCTGCTGGCTCAAGCCGAGCCGGGGCAACACAGCGGCATGCATTTGCTGAAAGCATTTGTTGCTGGATACGAGGTGGCGGCAATGCTTGCCGGGCGCAGGATGGGTTTCTCGCTGCAATTTCGCTGGTTCCACCCCACTGCAGTATTGTGGCGGATTGCCGCCGCCGCCGCTTCGGCAGCGTTGGCAGAACTGGGCGATGAACCAGCAGCCCACGCGGTCGCGCTTTCGATGACGATGGCCGGAGGTTTGCGCGCATCGTCTGGCGGCATGGGCAAGCCGTTACAGGCTGGCTGTGCAGCGCGGGACGGAGTAGCGGCTGTGCGGCTCGCCAATGCTGGCGTTACAGGATCTCTAGCATTGCTGGAGCCTGGTGGCGGGTTTGCCAGAGCCTTCGTCCAGGATGGATATGCCGACTTGGCCGTTTTGTCCGACGGCGGCCTCGGCGAGGACTGGGCGGTCCTCCGGACCTCGGTCAAGCCCTATGCGTGTCTACACGGCATCCACCCCAGCATTGATGCAGCACGGGCAGTGGCAGCGCAAACAGCGGCAGCTGATATCGTATCAGCACAGGTCTTCGTCGCGCCTAGCGTCAAGCAAGTTGGGCATTTTACTGATCCGCACACTCCATTGGAGGCCAAGTTTAGCGTCGCATTCTGTGCTGCGATGGCCTTGGCGGGGAAGGCGTGCGCGGCTTCTGATTATTCGGCAGACACCCTAGCCGACCCGGAAATTCGACGTTTGTGCCGATTGATTGAGGTCGTGCCGGAAGACGGGCGGAAGATGTTGAATTCCCGAGTTACAGTCACATTCGCTGACGGAACAGAATTTAGCGGCGAGACGGCCCTGTCGCGCGGGCATCCTGGTAATGCCCTCAGCCCCGACGAACTCGCGGCCAAGTTCCGTGACTTGGCCCGGCCGACGCTAGGCGCACACACGGATCATGTTCTGGATATGGTCCGGCGGTTCGACCAACTCGATAATATCGCAGACCTCGCCCAAGTGCTCAAAGGTCGGTAGACTCAGGATATCGAACCGCGTTGAACGCCGAAGTGACCGGCGGTGGAAAGTGATGATGCCAT
>CALKDI010000258.1 GCA_938084065.1 uncultured Alphaproteobacteria bacterium | reverse complement strand
GCCTTCAGAGACACTCAGAGAGCGGTCTGAACCCCAATCCCGTGCCTAATCGGCATATCCAGGCGAAAGTCGATGATTTTAAGAAAATTTGGATACCTCACCAACCCTCGCCGAGTTTTCACACGGTCTGGACCGTTCTGGCCTTGCCTAAACTTCAATCGGCTTTCTGAGCAGGTTACAGCAACAGAAAGCCTGGGAAACCCTGTGGGTTGGATCAAGGATGACTGATGTGCTTTTTCGAAGCCAGCTGAATGCCCATCGACCCAATTGCCGCTGAACCGATAGTGGCCTTTCGGACCAATTGCATCATTTTCCGAAAGCACTTATGCGCTACCTGCGCCGCTCAGTAGGCGATGATACTGACTTTGCCCTTGACGCATGAGCGCGGTCGTCTGCTAAACAACCGCCAACGATCCGCATGCGAAATTGAATGCCCCCGTCCCACGGCAGGAGGATAGGCCTTGCAGGCCACTGATATTACCGACCCGAACTACTTCCACAAAGTTGTCGATTGCCAATGGGCCTGCCCGGCGCACACGCCGGTTCCAGAATACATTCGCATGATTGCACATGGGCGCTTTGAAGATGCCTATATGCTCAACTGGAAGTCGAACGTCTTTCCCGGCATTTTGGGCCGCACCTGCGACCGTCCGTGCGAGCCGGCTTGTCGCCGCGGCCGAGTCGAGGATGAAGACCTTTCCGGTAGCCGCAAGGAGCCGGTGGCGATTTGCCGGCTAAAGCGCGTCGCCGCCGACTATAAAGACAGCGACGGCGTCACCTCGCGCATGCCAAAAGCACCGGAGGTCACCAATGGCCGCAAGATTGCGTGCCTCGGTGCCGGTCCGGCCTCGCTGACTGTCGCGCGCGATCTGGCCGTGCTGGGTTATGAGATCACGCTGTTCGATCAGGACCCGCAGCTTGGCGGCATGATGCGGACGCAGATCCCACACTTCCGCCTGCCGGTTGAAGTGATCGATGAGGAGATGGATTACATCACCGACATCGGCAACATCAACTTCGTGCACAAGCGCATCGACTCCTTGAAAGAGGTGTTGGATGAGGACTGGGATGCCGTGTTCGTCGGCACAGGCGCGCCCCGTGGCCGCGACCTGGATATTCCAGGCCGCGAAGAAGCGACGCCTAACTTCCACATCGGCATAGAATGGCTGTCCTCCGTCTCGTTCGGGCACATCACGACTGTCGGCAAGCGCGTTATCGTACTTGGTGGCGGCAACACCGCCATGGATTGCTGCCGCACCGCCCGCCGCCTGGGTGGCGAGAGCGTCAAGGTCATCGTGCGTTCCGGCTTTGAGGAAATGAAGGCCTCGCCGTGGGAAAAGGAAGACGCCCAGAGCGAGGATATTCCGATCCTCAACATGCTGGTGCCGAAAGCCTTTGTGCTGGAAGCCGGCAAGCTGGTCGGCATGACCTTCGAGAAGGTCGAAGCCCAGTATGACGACACCGGCCGCCGCCGGCTGGTAGCGACAGGCGAGCCCGACGAGTTCCATGAGTGCGACGACGTGCTCTGCGCCATCGGCCAGGAAAACTCCTTCCCCTGGATCGAGCGCGACATCGGCCTGGAGTGGGACGAGCGTTGGGATATGCCCAAGGTCGACCGCATCACCTTCCAGTCCAGCCATCCGCGGGTGTTCTTCGGTGGCGACGCAGCCTTCGGCCCGGAAAACATCATTTGGGCAGCCGCACACGGCCATGACGCCTCCATCAGCATCCACAAGATGCTGGAAGGCGAAGATATCAATGATCGTCCAGCCCCGCTGCAGGATGTTGCTAGCCAGAAGATGGGCATCCATGAGTGGAGCTATGACAACGACATTGCCATAGACCCACGCTTCAAGGTTCCGCATCTGGACAAGGTCAAGGCGCTCTCGGACATCAACGCTGAGGTCGAACTGGGCTTTGATCTGCAGCTAGCGTGGAAAGAGGCGCAGCGCTGCCTGAACTGCGATATCCAGACCGTCTTCGCGACCGATCTGTGCATTGAGTGCGACGCCTGTGTCGATATCTGCCCGATGGACAGCATCTCCTTCGTCGACAATGGCGAGGAAGCAGACCTGCGCGGCCGTTTGATGGCCCCCGCTGAGAACCTGGATCAGGACCTCTACGTGTCTGACATCCTGCCGACCAAGCGGGTGATGGTCAAAGACGAGGACGTGTGCCTGCACTGCGGTCTCTGTGCCGAGCGTTGCCCGACCGGTGCCTGGGATATGAACAAGTATTTCATCGAGATGACACACGCCGGTGACGGCTGCCGGGGGTTGTGATGCCAAACGACATCCAAATAAACACTATCGAAACAGATACGATTCAAACCAACGCGATCCAGGCCACGAACGAGTTCGTCGTCAAGTTCGCGAACGTCAACGGCTCAGGCTCGGCCAGTGCGAATGAGTTGTTCGCCCGGTCTATCCTGCGCATGGGCGTGCCGGTCAGCCCACGCAACATCTTCCCCTCGAACATCCAAGGTCTGCCGACCTGGTACGAGGTGCGGGTGAGCGAAAAGGGTTATCTGGGTCGTCGCGGCGGCACCGATATGCTGGTCGCCATGAACCCACAGACCTGGAAACAGGATCTGGCCGAGCTGTCGCCAGGTGGCTATCTGTTCTACGATTCGACCCGCCCGATGCCTGCCAGCATGTTTCGCGATGACATCACCATCATCGGCGTGCCGCTGACGGCGATCACCAACGCAACCTATACGGATGCGCGCCAGCGGCAGTTGTTCAAGAACATCATTTATGTCGGCGCGCTCTCGATCCTGCTGGATATAGACCCCACCGTGATCGAGGTTCTGTTTGCCGAGCAGTTCAAGGGCAAGGAAGCCCTGATCGGCGCCAACAAGCAGGCGCTTGCCCTGGGTCGCGATTGGGTCACGGATAACCTCGACCCTGACGTGTGCCGCCTGAAGGTGAAGGCCTCCAACAACGTTGGCGACCGCATCTTCATGGAAGGCAACGCCGCGGCTGCGCTGGGCTGCGTCTATGGCGGTGCCACCGTGTGTGCCTGGTATCCAATCACCCCGTCATCGTCGATGGCAGAGGCGTTCCAGGCCTATTGTAAGCAATTCCGCCACGACAAAGAGACTGGCGAGGCCAAATACGCCGTCGTTCAGGCTGAGGATGAGCTGGCCTCCATCGGTATGGTCATCGGCGCTGGCTGGAACGGTGCCCGCGCCTTCACCTCCACCTCTGGCCCCGGCATCAGCCTGATGACAGAGTTCATCGGCCTGGCGTATTTCGCCGAAGTGCCAGCGGTGATCGTCAACGTGCAGCGCGGCGGCCCATCCACCGGCATGCCGACGCGGACCCAGCAAGCAGATTTGCTGAGCTGCGCCTATGCCTCGAACGGTGACACAAAGCACGTGATGTTGTTCCCGGAAGACCCGCGCGAGTGCTTCTCCATGTCCGCTGATGCGCTGGACCTGGCAGAGCGTCTGCAAACGCCGATCTTCCTGATGACTGACCTCGATATAGGCATGAACCAACGCCTGTGCGAGCCACTGGAGTGGGATGAGGCGCGCCGCTATGACCGCGGCAAGGTGATGACGGCTGAGGAGCTAGAGGACGGCAAGGATTTTGGTCGGTATCTGGATGTGGATGGCGACGGTATTCCGTTCCGCACATATCCCGGCACACACGAGACCCGCGGCGCCTACTTCACCCGCGGCACAACCAAAGATCGCTACGCTCGCTACTCGGAAGAGGGCGACGTCTACGTCGACAACATGGAACGGTTAGAGCGCAAGTTCGACACCGCCAAAACAATCGTGCCACAGCCGATCCGCCGCGATGCCAGCCAATCGACCAAAATCGGTGTGCTGTATTTCGGCTCAACCAGCCCCGCGATGGACGAAGCGCTGGACCTGCTGGGCGAGGACGGTAGGCACCTCAACGCGATGCGGCTGCGCGCCTTCCCGTTCCCGGAAAGCGTGCGCAATTTCATCCTAGAGCACGACATGGTGTTCCTGGTGGAGCAGAATCGCGATGGCCAGATGCACACCATGATGATCAGCGAATTGGGCGTCGATCCGGCACGGGTTGTACCGATATTGCACTATGATGGCACGCCGATCACCGGACGCTTCATCGCCGGCGCGATTGGCACCAAAATGGAAGAGTTAAAAGTCGTTTCTCTCGAGAGGGCGGTATCATGACCTATATCACCAAGCCAAAACTGCACCATCCGTCGCTGCGCAAGAACGATGTCGGCTATACCCGCCGCGACTATGACGGCGCGATCTCGACACTCTGCGCCGGTTGCGGTCACGACTCGATCAGCGCCGCAATCGTACAGGCCTGTTTCGAGCTATCGATTGAGCCGCACCGTGTGGCCAAGCTTTCGGGCATTGGCTGCTCATCGAAGGCCCCGACCTACTTCCTCGGCAACAGCCACGGCTTCAATACCGTGCATGGCCGCATGCCCAGTGTGCTGACCGGTGCGAACCTGGCGAACCGCGATCTGATCTACATGGGCGTTTCCGGCGACGGCGACAGCGCCTCCATCGGTCTCGGCCAGTTTGCCCACCTGATGCGCCGCGGCGTGAACATGAGCTATATCGTCATGAACAATGGCGTTTATGGCCTGACCAAAGGTCAGTTCTCGGCAACGGCAGACAAGGGCTCCGTCGCGAAAAAGGGTGCGGTCAACCGCGAAGCCGGTATCGATTTGGCGTCGATGGCCATCATCATGGGCGCAACCTTCGTGGCGCGCTCGTTCTCCGGTGACAAGACTCAGCTGGTGCCGTTGATCAAAGCAGCGATCAGCCATCCGGGCGCCGCAATCCTGGACGTGGTCAGCCCCTGCGTAGCCTTCAACAACCACGCTGGCTCCACCAAGAGCTATGATTTCGTGCGCGACCACAACGAGGCAGTGAACCGCCTGGACTTCATCACCGGCAGTGCCCCTCTGACGGCTGCCTATGAGCCCGGCGAGAGCGTGGACGTGCCCCAGGCAGGCTCTACCCTGCGCCTGCGTAAGATCACCCCAGACTATGACCCGGCGGATAAGGCCGGCGCGCTGGCCTTTATCGAGCAGAAGAACCAGGCAGGCGAAGTCGCCACCGGCCTGCTCTACCTCGATCCGCTGCCACAAGATCTGCATGCCAGCATGAACACCAGCCAACGCCCGCTGAACCAGATGGCCGAAGAAGACCTCTGCCCTGGCAATGCTGTGCTGGACCGGATTAACGCATCGCTGCGGTAGAGCCCTAACGCGATATCAGCTGCTAGAAAAACCCCCGGCCTTGCAAGAGACCGGGGGTTTTCGTTTGGCGTCGCCGTCTAACTGCGCTACCGCCCCCGTTCAATCCGTGAGGAATTCCAGGTTCTGGCAGTTGCGGAGAGAGCCGTCACGGATGCGTTGGGCGGCGGTCGCGACCGCTTTGGACCGCAGGTCGTGCAGGCCTGGAGGGCTGTAGAACGCGTCGTGCGGTGAGAGCATCAGCCGGCCTGCCAGCCACTCCTCCCCTGCCATAAATGCTTTGATCAGCGGGTGACTCGCGTCGGCAGGCTCTGTCGGCAATACGTCGAGCCCGGCACCTGCGGGCTTGCCGGCTTTCAGGGCATCATACATTGCATCCAGATCGACGATCGGACCGCGCGCTGTGTTGATCACTATGGCCCAGTCGTGCATACGGCCCAACAGCTCCGCGCCGATAGCGCCACGGGTATCATCGTTCAGCGGCGAATGGATGGATACGGTGTCAGCCGTCTCAAACAACTCTTCCGCCGAGGTCAGGCGACGATACCCAGTGGCCAGGTCATAACCGTCTGGCTGATTGGGGTCATAGAAAACTACGTTCATATCAAACGCCGCCGCACGCCGCGCTGCTGCAAGGCCGATGCGCCCCATACCAAACACGCCAAAGGTCCGCCCGCGGAGCCGGTCGATGCACGGGCTCTCCACATAACGCCAGAGACCGTTCGGGTCCTGCCGCATCCGCTGTTCATAATGGTTGAGCCCGCGGCGCAGCGCCAACATAAGTGCAATGGCATGGTCGGCCACCTCAGTCGTGCCATAGTCCGGCACAGTGCAAACCGCGATCCCCCGCTCGCCCAAAGGCTTTAGGTCGAGCCCGTCAAAGCCTACGCCGCCACGCACAACAATCCGTGCCCGCTGCAACTTTGGCAGCGCCGCCATGACGGCTCCTGCGCCGCGGTAGGTGATGATTCCGTCAGCCCTGGCCCAGGCGTCGTCTGTCACGTCTTCTGGCCGTTCAAAGGCCTCAATCTCAATATCTGGCCCTGCAGCTTCCCGCTCCAGCGAGTCGTCGGCGATATGGCGGTCGGTGATGAGAATGCGCATTGGGGTATCCATTGGTTGCTGGCTTCGGATTGCAGTCTTCCGACTTTTGGCAAAACACTGTGGCGTTGTCGAACCCGCGTTGTCAAACCACTCGACAGTTTCTTTCAGACTATCGCGACGGCGACAGACCTCCCAATACCGTGACGTGCTCAGAAGTAGCCGCCCACCGCAAACGGCTTCAACTTTGCTTTCGCGGGTAGTAGACTGGCGGCAATCCCTGCCAGAACACGAACGCGATTGTCCTTTGACCACTGCAGCCCCCCTCGCCACCAAGCCCTCCGCCTCGCCGCTGCCGACCGGCGGCATTTGTTGCGACCTGCATCCCGGTGTGGAGAGCAATGCAGTGTTGCTGCCGTATCTGGAGGATTATTGGGCCGATACGGTGCAGCAACGCGGTGTGCACCCGCTCGACACTATCGGCTATCCGGTCAACGCTCCCCTCACCTGCCGGCCCGACTGGCGCGTGGAGGGGCAGAAGCCCGGCACCAGCCTGGAGCGGTTGCAGACAGACGCTCTGGATGCGTTTGGGCTCTCGTATGGCATCGCGAACTGTATTTATGGCGTTCAGCTCTTGTTCAGCGAGGATATGGCCAAGGCGTTTGCTCGCGCCATCAACTCGTGGATGGCGGCGGAGTGGTTGGCGAAGGAGCCGCGGCTTCGCGCCTCCATCGTCGTGCCAACCCAGTCGCCAGAGTTCGCGGCGGAGGAAATTGACTACTGGGCGCAGGACAAGCGCTTCGTCCAGGTGCTGATGATCGTCATGGACGAGATGCCTCTAGGCCGTCGCAATTACTGGCCGATTTATGAGGCCGCGCAGCGGCACGGTCTGCCCGTCGGCATTCACGCCGGCAGCGCCTATAAGAACCCAGTGACGCCGGTCGGTTGGCCCTCGTATCTGGTGGAGGATTACTGCGCGCAGTCGCTGGCCTTCCAGTCGATGACCACCAGCCTGATCTGCGAGGGCGTCTTCCAGAAATTTCGGGACCTAAAAGTGGTCTTCCTCGAATCCGGTGTAACCTGGCTGCCAGCCCACCTTTGGCGCCTGACCAAGTTCTGGCGCGGCATGCGCTCCGAAATTCCGTGGGTGACCGAGCCGCCGTGGGAGATCGCCCGCCGGCACATCCGCCTATCTGCCCAACCCCTGGACGGACCGGGCGATGCGGAGACCATAGAGACAATCATCGAGCATTTGCGCAGCGAAGACATGCTGTTGTTTGCCACTGATTATCCTCATTGGCAGTATGATGGTCTGGCAGCATTACCATCCGGCTTGTCTGACGGCCTGATTCGTAAGATGATGATCGATAATCCGCGCGCCACGTATTCGCGCCTATAGGAGTGTTTGCACCATGACGCCTCCGACCGCCCAAGTTCTCGACCGCAATGCCACTGACAAGCCGGCAGCGAATACGCTCGCCATCGCCGATTGCGACGTGCATGTCGTGCCCGGCGACCAGAAGAAGGAGCTGTTTCCCTTCCTGGAGAAGCGCTGGCAGGATTACATGTCCACGTACGGTCTGCGCCCGCGCCAAGGTTTCGCCAGTGGTCCGGCCTACCCCAAAGGCCAGCCAGATGCAGCTCGCCGTGATGCCTATCCGCCAGGCGGCAAGCCTGGCTCCTCGCTCTCTTTCATGCGCGAGCATCACCTAGACCCGCTGAACATTCAGATGGCGGTGCTGAACCCGCTGCGTACCGGGCAAGGCATGCAGAACCTGGAGTTCGGCTCTGCATTTTGTCGAGCGATGAATGACTGGCAGATTGCTGAGTGGACCTCGAAAGAGCCGCGCGTCAAAGCCTCAGTCGTCGTCGCCTATGAGGACACGCCTGCCGCGGTTGCGGAGATTGAAGCCCGCGCTGGCGACCCAAATTTCGTGCAAGTGCTGCTACTCTCGCGCAGTGCGGAGCCGTTTGGCCAAAAACGCTATTGGCCGATTTTTGAGGCCGCGGCGGCGAACGGCTTCCCGGTCGGTATCCACGCCTTTGGCTATGGCGGCGCGCCAGTGTCCGGCGGTGGCTGGCCCTCCTACTATCTGGAGGAAATGATCGGCCACGCCCAATGCCAACAGGCGCTGCTGATGAGCCTCTGCATGGAGGGCGTGTTCGAGCGCTGCCCGGACCTTAAGATCGTCTTGGTCGAGGCCGGTTTCGGCTGGCTGCCATCGCTTTGCTGGCGCATGGACAAACTGTGGGAACGGATGCGCGATGAGATTCCACACGTCAAACGCCCACCGTCGGAATATGTGCGAGAGCAAGTCTGGCTCACCACGCAGCCCATGGAAGAGCCGGAGTTCAAGCCGCATATGCTGGATCTGGTGAAATGGATCGGATGGGACCGCCTGCTGTTCGCAACGGACTACCCCCACTGGGATTTCGACCATCCAGACCATGCATTGCAAGTGCGCATAACGGAAGAGCAGCAAACCAAGTTCTTCCTGCAGAACGCCATGGACCTCTACAAGCCACAGCCGGTCATCTGACCTATGGCGGAGCCTGCACGCGCGCGTGAGAAACACGTGGTTGCGACCTTGGCGGAGATGCCGCCGGGCGCACGCAAGCTCGTCACCATTGGCACGCGGGAGATTGCGCTGTTCAATATTGACGGAGAGTTCTTCGCAGTGCTGGATCGCTGTCCACACCAGAAGGGCAGCTTGTGCAACGGCAAGCTGATCGGGTTGGTGGAATCCGATGGCCCCGGCGAATACCGCTATTCCCGCCCACAACAGATCGTGCGCTGCCCCTGGCATGGCTGGGAGTTCGACCTGCGCACCGGGCAATCACGGGTGGACCCTAGTTCGATCCGTGTCCGCCCCTATTCAGTGGAAGTCGCTGATGGCGCGGCCGTAAAGGAAGGCCCGTACAAAGCCGAGGTGTTCGACGTCATCGTCGAGGACCAATATGTGGTGATCGCACTTTAAGCCTACTGCTGCAACGCCGCCGTCTGACTGCCGGCCGGATAGAGCTGCGTTGCGCCATCCCCTATCAACACGAATGCCGCCCAGAACGTGGGGTGAGAGGTTGCTGGATTGCGCCGCAGAGAGCGTTGCGCCTCTCGCAAGGCTGCCCCAAACCCAACATCATCTGAATTAGTTTCGATGTTATCTGACACCGTTCCCTTTCCAGCGCGCTGGAAAGGGAACGGTTCATCTCTTGAACGAGATGATGGTTGCCGGTTTTGATGGTGGTGCACACCAACCACAAAACGAGGACACCACAATGTTG
>CALKDI010000257.1 GCA_938084065.1 uncultured Alphaproteobacteria bacterium | reverse complement strand
GGTGCAACGCTTTGCGACCATGGAGGATTTGGAACTTGGCGAGTGCACGATTGAAGAGCGCGAAGAATATGAGCCCTATGTAGAGCGCGGGCTCACCATTTTTGCCGGCGCTGATTATGCCCGCATCCTTGCTGCGGCTGAGGCGGAAGCCGATTTGGTGCTGTGGGATGGTGGTAACAATGACCTTTCTTTTGTCAGGCCAGACGTCCTCCTGACCCTGACCGATGCGCTGCGACCAGGGCACGAAACCGCTTACTGGCCAGGCGAAGCCAATCTGAGAATGGCTGATATCGTTATCGTCGCCAAGTCGGACGCAGCTGGAACTGAAGCCGCCGAACTTGTAGCGGCAAAGGCTCGCGCGATTAACCCGAAGGCAGAGCTGATCTTCGGCGGCTCTCCGGTTGAACTCGATGACCCAAGTGCTGTCAAAGGTCGGCGGGTTTTGGTAGTCGAAGATGGTCCGACGATCACCCATGGCGGGATGAAAACCAGAGCGGGCTACGCTGCGGCCAAAGTTGCGGGAGCGGGGGAAATTATCGACCCGCGCCCCTTTGCGGTTCCTGAAATTGCGGCAGTCTTTGCACAATACCCGCATATCGGTCCCGTTCTCCCAGCTGTGGGATACAGCCAAGCGCAGCAAAAGGCACTGGCGGACACGATCGCTGCTAGTGGTGCAGACTTGGTGATCGCGGGCACGCCCATCGATCTGGCGGAACGGATTGCCCATTTGCGCTCGATCAATACGCCGATCATTCGGGCACGGTATAATTACCGAGACCTAAATGAAGGAGCGCTCATAACTGCGGTCCAAAGTCTATTAAACGCCGGGAAGTAACCAGAAAAACTATGGCGGAAAAAGAAAAGATCGATCCAAAAGCACATATCAATTTCTGGTATGTTGTGCTGGCCATCATGGGCATCGTGCTGCTGCGCGATCTTTGGGTTGAGAGCCAGTATGTGGACACAATTCCCTACAGCCAGTTCGAGCAATACCTCGAGCAGGGATTGGTGAAAGACGTGACCATCGGTGAATATTCGATCCGGGGAACGTTCAAAGAGGCGCAGGACAACAAGACCGGCTTTATCACGAACCGTGTCGCGCCAGATCTGGCACAAGACCTCAATACATACGGCGTGGAATACTCAGGCGCAGTGGAGCGGACCTGGCTGACTGCCCTGCTGTCTTGGGTATTGCCGATGCTGTTGTTTTTCGGGGTCTGGATGTTCGTCATCCGCCGCTTTGCCGGCGGTGGTATGGGTGGCATGATGTCTGTCGGCAAAAGCCGGGCCAAAATCTATGCGGAGACTGAAACCAGTGTGACATTCGAAGATGTGGCCGGCGTTGATGAGGCCAAGGAGGAATTGGTCGAAGTCATCGAGTTCATGAAAGCGCCGCAGGAATACGGAAAGCTCGGCGCACACGTGCCCAAGGGCGTGTTGCTGGTTGGCCCGCCCGGGACCGGCAAGACCTTGCTGGCCCGTGCTGTTGCAGGTGAGTCCGGCGTGCCGTTCTTCTCGATTTCCGGGTCTGAGTTCGTAGAATTGTTTGTCGGCGTCGGTGCCGCCCGGGTGCGGGACTTGTTCGAGACCGCAAGAAAACAGGCCCCGGCCATCATCTTCATTGACGAGTTGGACGCCCTTGGCCGCGCCCGCGGCGCCGGTCCGATTGTGGGTGGCAATGACGAGCGCGAACAGACGCTCAACCAATTGCTGGCGGAGATGGATGGTTTCGATCCGAGTGATGGATTAGTGCTACTGGCTGCCACAAACCGGCCAGAAATCCTGGACCCCGCTCTGCTGCGCGCTGGGCGCTTTGACCGGCAAATTCTGGTTGATCGACCAGACAGAATTGGCCGCGCTCAAATTCTTAAAGTGCACTTGCGCAAGGTTACGCTCAGCCAAAATGTTAAACCTGAGCAGGTCGCCGCTCTGACCACTGGCTTCACGGGGGCGGACCTGGCCAATCTGGTAAACGAAGCGGCCTTGCTCGCGACCCGACGGCGCAGCAACAAGGTGGAGATGGACGACTTCACACGGGCGATTGAACGTATTTTGGCAGGTTTGGAGAAGCGTAACCGCCTTTTGAACAAAAAAGAGCGGGAGATCGTGGCATATCACGAGATGGGCCACGCAATTGTGAGCCTGTCGCTACCTGGCTCCGACGTCATCCACAAGGTGTCCATCATCCCGCGCGGCATTGGCGCTCTCGGCTATACAATCCAACGGCCGACCGAAGATCGTTTTCTGATGACCCAAGCAGAGCTGGAGAACAAAATTTCGGTACTGCTCGGCGGTCGAGCGGCGGAAACGCTGATTTTTGGCCATATCTCAACGGGTGCCGCCGACGATCTAGCCAAAGCAACGGCCATCGCCCGCAGTATGGTCGCCCGCTACGGGATGGACCCAGAGCTAGGTTCCGTCAGCTACGACGAGGAGCGAACGTCCTACCTGGAACAGCAGGGCCAGACGACCTATCTGGAGCGCCGGTACAGCGAAGAGACGGCGGCGAAGCTGGATCAAGCGATCAAACAGATTATTGCGGATGTGTTTGCACGAACCCTGGCTATTTTAACGGCCAACCGAGCGACCCTGGAAACGAGCGCGACTGCCTTGCTCGAGCGCGAGACGCTGGATGGGGAGGCTCTTCGCGAGTTGACTGCGGGTATCAGTGCCGCACCAGAGATTGCATCACAACAATCCTTATCTGAACATCAGGGTAAGCTAACTGATGAGTGACGACCCATACGAATTGCTCGGCGTCAGCAAAACGGCCTCAGTCGACGAGATCCGCAAGGCTTATCGGAAACTGGCGAAGGAACTGCACCCGGACCTCAATCCTGGCGACAAGTCCACGGAAGACCGCTTCAAGAAGGTCTCCGCTGCGCATAGCCTGCTGAGTGATGCGGAACAACGGGCCCGCTTTGATCGGGGAGAGATCGATGGGTCTGGCGCAGACACACCGCAGCAGCGCTATTATCGTCACTATGCCGATAGTGATCCTAGCGGCCGCTATCATTCGGACGCTGGCTATCGCGATTTTGAGGGTGCTTCCGACATTTTCTCTGACCTATTCGGCAGAGGTAGTGACGGCCAAGCCCGCTTCCGCGCCCGCGGCCAGAACGTGCACTATCGCCTGGTCGTTTCCTTCCTGGATGCCATCAACGGCGCGAAACAGCAGCTCAACCTGCCAGACGGTAGCACCATTGACCTGACTATTCCGGCTGGCAGCAAATCCGGCACCATCCTTCGCCTGCGTGGCAAGGGGCATCCAGGCCTGGGCGATGGCCCGTCCGGCGATGCACTGGTCGAACTGACGGTAGCGCCGCACGCGCAGTTCTCACGCGAGGGCGACGACATCATCGTAGAGCTGCCGATCTCACTGGATGAAGCCATCCTCGGCGCCAAGATCGAGGTGCCCGGCGCCAGTGGCAGATTGCGGGTCACGGTGCCGAAGGGCTCAAGTAGCGGCGATGTCCTGCGCTTGCGCGGCAAGGGGGCACCAAAAGGCGATGGAAGGCATGGTGATCAGCGCGTCGTTTTGAAGGTCGTTATGCCGAATACCATCGACGATGGACTGGAGGCCTTCATGGAGGAATGGCGCAAAGAGCATGCCTACAATCCACGGGAAACTTCGGGAGGAAACCAATGATATTCAGCGAAGCGGAAGTCGTGACCGTCGTGGAAATGATCAGTGTGCAGGAGCTACGTGGCTGGGTGCAGGCAGGCTGGATCGCACCGGCCATTGGGCAGAGTGGACCGGTGTTCGATGAGTTGGATGTGGCGCGTGTACGGCTGGTTTGTGAGCTGCGCGGCGACCTCGAAGTTCCCGAAGAAGCGGTGCCCTTGGTGCTATCCTTGTTGGATCAGGTGCATGGTCTCCGTCGCGAAATGCAATCCCTGGCCAAAGCCGTGGATGCACAACCAGAAAATGTGCGTGCAGCGGTCAAGGCTACCTATCGCAGTTTAATGACGGGATAGTAAATCTTCGCGACAGATCAAGCCAATGACCGCTCTGGGCCGACGAGAATGCAGTCGGCCCTGGAAGAGCATCAAATTTCGATCCGCTCAGAAATCTCCAGCGCATCGTCGAGTTCAATGCCGAGATCTCTAACAGTATTGTCCATCTTAGTGTGACCAAGCAGGAGTTGCACGGCGCGAAGATTTCCAGTCTTCTTGTATATTAGCGCGACCTTGGTCCGACGCATCGAATGCGTTCCATAGCCACTTGGCTCAAGACCGATTGATGTGACCCAGTCCTTCAGGAACCGGGCGTATTGGCGGGTTGAGATATGAAGGCGATCGTGGAAACGGCTTGGCCACAGGAATTCCGATCTGATCATTTCCGAACTTGAAATCCACTGGTGAAGAGACGATCGGGTGCCCTCCGTAATCTCGAACCGTACAGGCGTATTTGTCTTGCTTTGGAGGATTGATGTCCGTTCCTTTACTTGGCCGGCCACAAACACGTCGGCGACTTTCAGGCAAACAAGATCGCAGCCACGGAGCTTGCTATCGATCGCTAAGTTGAACAATGCGAGATCCCGGGTATTTTTGGCAATTTCAAGACGAACTCGCACAGCCCACTCGCACAGCCCAAACGTGTTTCGGCAGCAGGGCGCGCTTCTGACCTACAATCCGACCCTTGTTCCAGGCTCTGCAAGCTGGAAGGACCATGGGGAGGTTGGAGTTTGGCATGATGAGTTTCTCCTACTGATCCCATCCCTCCCTTCCACTCACCCTATCCCCGCCAAACATTCAACGCTACACTCCGCACATAACACCCACCGGCACAGCCTCGCCCGCGAACACGGAGATCTCCCCCATGAACTTCATGCCCAACTCAGCCACCGCCCGCGATATCAAGTACCACATTCACCCCCACACCAATTTCCGCCAGCACGAAGAGACCGGCTCGCTGGTCCTGGTCAAGGGTGAGGGCGTTTATGTCTATGATGATGAGGGCAAGAAGTATCTGGAGGCCATGGCCGGCCTGTGGTGCGCATCGCTCGGCTTCAGCGAAAAGCGCCTAGCCGACGCCGCCTATAAGCAGATGTTGGAGCTGCCCTACTACCACACCTTCAGCTACAAAACCCACACGCCGGTTGTCGATCTGGCGGAGCGGCTTGTGGAGCTGGCGCCGCAGACGGTCAGCAAGGTGATCTTCCAGTCGTCAGGCTCGGAGGCGAACGATACGGCGGTGAAGCTGGTCCACTACTACAACAACTCCATCGGCCGGCCGGAGAAGAAAAAGATCATCTCCCGCATGAAGGCCTATCACGGCACAACGCGGACGGCGGCCTCGCTGACCGGCCTGCCGAACATGCACAAATTCTTCGACCTGCCGCTGCCCGGCATCCTGCACACCGACTGCCCGCACCACTACCGCTTTGCGCTGGACGGTGAGTCGGAGGAGGATTTCGCGACCCGCCTCGCCGGCAACCTGGAGGCCATGATCGTGGCGGAGGGGCCGGACACGGTCGCCGCTTTCATCGCCGAGCCGGTGATGGGTGCCGGCGGTGTGATTGTGCCGCCACGCACCTATTTCCAGAAAATGCAGGCCGTGCTGAAAAAGTACGACGTCCTCATGATCGCCGACGAGGTCATCTGTGGCTTTGGGCGCACCGGCAACATGTGGGGCTGCGATACCTTCGGGATCGAGCCGGACATCCTCGTCTGCGCCAAGGCGCTGAGCGCGTCCTACCTGCCAATTTCGGCGGTGCTGATCTCCGACCACGTCTACCAAGGCATTGCCAAGGGCACCGCAGACGGCGGCCCGGCTTTCGGCCACGGCTACACCTATGGCGGCCATCCGGTCTCCGCCGCGGTCGCGGTCGAGACGCTGAAGATCTACGAAGAGATCGATTTGGTCAGCCAGGTTCAGAGCATCGCGCCACTCATGCAGAACGGTCTGCGCCAGTTCGCCGACCATCCGCTGGTGGGTGAAGTTCGCGGCGTTGGCCTGGTCGCGGCGATTGAGGTGGTCGAGGATAAAGCCTCGAAGAAAGCCTTCGATCCGGCGCGCAAGATTGGCCCGTACATCGACAATCTCGCCAAGGAAAACGGCATGATTATCCGCGCGATGGGTGACAGCCTCGGCTTCACTCCGCCGCTGATCATGAAGCCGGCGGAGATCAACGAGATGCTCGAGAAAACCTCCCAAACCCTGGATCAAACCTGGGCGGCCATTCAGGCTGGCGAGATCTAACGCCGGCCTAGCCTCCCTACCGCTTCACCCTGAGCTTGTCGAAGGGTAACGCAGCTACCAACTCCAGCCCTTCGCCCTTCGACAAGCTCAGGGTGAAGGGCTTTTTTTGTGCTGCGAGGCATAGTTTGTACCGCTCGGCGCAAAGCCTACTGGCAACTGCCCACCACTGAGCTAAAGTGGCTGCTAAACTCACATCAGGACACAAGGAACCGAATCTCATGGCCGTCGTCGAAACCGAGACCCATGGCGAAATCTTCGTCATTCGCATGAACCGCCCGGAAGCCCTGAACGCGCTAAACAACGAAACGCGCGGGCTGCTATCCGAAGCCTGGAACCACTATGAGGACTCGAAAGACCTGGAGGTCGCGATCTTCACCGGCTCTGGCCGTGGTTTCTGCGCTGGCGAGGATATGAAAGAGGCGTTGCAGGCCGGCAAGCCGGGCTTCTCCAAGCCAACGGCCAAGCCTGACCCATTTATGCGTGAGACCCTGACCAAGCCGGTGATTGGCGCCATCAACGGCTTCGCCATGGGTGGCGGCTTCATGCTGGTGGAAAAGACCGACATGCGCGTCGCCGTCAAAGGCACGCTGTTTGAGATGTCGGAGGCCAAGCGCTGGATGCTGGGCGGCTGGAACCACGGGGAGGTCGCAAACCTGCCCTTCCCCATCGCGATGGAGATGGCCTTCGCCTTCCGCATCACGTCCGAGCGCATGTACGAACTGGGCTTCGTCAACCGCCTGGTCGAGGCTGACCAGCTGATGCCAGAAGCCATGAAAATGGCAGAGCACCTGCTGACTTTGCCGCCCGCCGCGCGCGTCAACACCCTGCACATGATGAAGGCTATGCGCCCGAACCCGGCCAAGCCCTACCATGACCTGGCCAAAGCCCTGCACGAGCACGGCGCGCTCAGCGACCGCATGGAAAGCCGGGCCGCGTTTGCTGAGAAGCGAGCGCCGGTCTGGAAAGGCTGGGAGAAGCCAGAAGACCGCTACAACATGCCAACGCTTGAGAGCGTTGCGGCGAAGTAGAGGCCCTAAAGTGCGATCCCGCGTCGCGGCCGTAAGGCTCCTGCCGCGGGATCAAAGCCGGTTGCACATGGTTCGGTGGTACGTGGGCCGATTATATACGAGGGAGCCTTCCCGATGACCTTCTCTGTCCGCGCCGTTGGCGGTTTTCACATTGGTGGCCGCATGGTGGAACTCTCCGGCCTGCCGCTGAGCAAGGCGCGCATTACCCAAGGCGGACCGGAGATCGAAATCGACCCGAATGGTCGCTTCGCGGTAGAGCAGATGTATGTGCAATACACGCTGCTGGCAGAGCCCTCCTGCCCTTATCCGGTCCTGATGTGGCACGGCGGCGGTCAAACTGGCGTCACCTGGGAAGACACGCCCGATGGCCGTCCCGGCTGGCAACAGCGCTTCTTGGAAGGCGGATTCGACGTCTATTGCTCCGACGCCGTTGAGCGTGGGCGGGCCAGTCACGCCAAATCGCCAGAGGTCTTTGCCGGCGAACCAATCTTCCGCTCACAGCAGGACGCCTGGCGCATGTTCCGCTTTGGTCCGCTGGACGGATTTGCGACCGAGCACGCGGACCGCACCTATTTCGCCAACACCGAATGGCCGACCGACGCGACGGACCAATACCAAAAGCAGGTTGTCGCCCGTTGGGCTGGCCATGACGCCATCACTCAACTTGCCTATGATGAATTGATCGCCAAAGTCGGCCCGTGCGTGATTGTCAGCCACAGCCAGTCCGGCGCGTTCTCATTCCAGGCGGCGGTGAACAATCCGGACCTCGTCAAAGCCGTCGTTTCGCTGGAGCCATCAGGCCCGGCTATCGCAAGCGATGAGCAGGTTCAGACGTTGGCCACAGCCGGCACAAAACATGTTACTATTTGGGGTGATAACTTCGCGGGCCACGACCGCTGGGCGATCTTCCGTGGTCTGGTTGCTGACTATGGCCAACGCATTGCCGCTGCCGGCGGCCACTGGGCCGACTGGGATCTGCCCGCAATGGGCATCCCCGGCAACTCGCACTTCCCAATGATGGACAAGAACAGCGATCTGATCGGCCGCATGGTACAACACTGGATCAAGGACAACGTGCAATGAGCCTCGCCGAAACCTTAAAAGCCGCTCGCCTGGCTGGCAAAGCGGTAGAGATCGCCGCTGCCGACTTCCCCAAGACCGAGGCCGACGTGATCGCCGCACAGGCTGAAACCTTCCGCATCGGCAATCTCACTCCCGGCGGCTGGAAAGCGGGCCCGCCGCCTGCTGGCATGCAGGATACCGGTTGCGCCGAACTCGCAGCGGAATGGACGGTTACCAGCGGCGCTACAGTCAAATGTCCCGGCGAGCCGCTGTTGCTCGAGTCTGAGTTCGTGCTTCGCTTCGGCAAGGACGTGCAGCCGTCCGCAGCACCCTTCACCGCCGACAGCATTGCCGCCTATATCGACGCCGTTGCACCGGGCATTGAGCTGGTCTGGCGCCGCACCGCCAACCCGGGCGGACCGGAGACAGCGCTGCTCTATCAATCAGACGCCAATGGCCATGCTGGCATGGTGCTGGGCGAATGGCGTACCGATTGGCAGAGCTTCGACCTGTCCGGCCACAAACTGGTGCAGCACGTTAACGGCGCGGTGCATGCGGAGGGAAGTTCGGCCAAGACCATGGATGGCCACCCGCTGAATGTCGCTGCCGCTCTGGCGAACAGGCAGGCACGCCTTGGCCGCACGATAAAGACTGGCTGCTGGGTCACCACAGGCTCCTGCACCGGCGCGTTGCCGATCAAACCAGGCGACAAAGTACGGACGGAATATGGCAGCCTCGGCGTGGTTGAGGTCGCGATCGGATGAGCACGGTGTCCTTAGCCGAACGCCTCTGGGCCGCGCGTCGTGATGGCGTTGCGATCCAAATCGCTGACGCCGAGATCCCGGCGGACGAGGCGGAATCCTATGCCGTGCAGGCCGCGGCCATCGCTGCCAGTGGGCTCTCTCGCATTGGCTGGAAGATTGGGTCCACCAGCCTGGAGGCACAGAAACTACTCGGCACCAGTGGCCCCGGTGCTTCGCCGATGCTGGAGCCTTATTGCTATAGCGATGGCGCGGACATCCCCATCTTCCCCGCTCACAAGCCCGGCCTGGAGGGCGAGTTTGCCCTTCGTTTTGCGCGTGATCTGCCAGCCCGCACCGTGCCATACGAGGCAGAAGAAGTGCTCGACGCCATCGATGCTGTTGCGCCAGCGCTAGAGATTGTTGGCGCGCGCCGTGTTGGCGGACTGTTCGGGCAGGGGCGGTTACTGGTCAACGCCGATTTCGGTGCGAACATCGCCTTCGCCCATGGCCCATGGATCGAGGATTGGCGCGACCACGACCTGGCCGCGGCACCCGTCCGCCTTTTTGTGAACGATCAGATTAAGGCGGAGGGCAATGGCGCCCGAGCGCTGGGCTCGCCGCTGAATGTTGCGGTTTGGCTCGCCAACAATCTGAGCCAGCGTGGCATCGGCA
The DNA here is from genome assembly GCA_938084065.1 of uncultured Alphaproteobacteria bacterium. GTDB lineage: Bacteria > Pseudomonadota > Alphaproteobacteria > Bin95 > Bin95 > JACKII01. The sequence continues at coordinate 2,414 of CALKDI010000257.1, read as the reverse complement.
TTCGGGCAGGGGAGGTGGCATCCACCGGCACCTGCACCGGCGTTATACAAACACATCCGGGTGAGATCATCCGGCTGGATTTTGCTGCTCTCGGCGCATTGACCGTGCGCATGGTGGCTGGCTGACCTCTGAATCGAAAGAGCAAACACTATGGATTTCGGCATTGCCCTCGCCACCACGGCGGATTGTTGGAAAGTGGCCAAGCGGGCGGAGGAACTCGGGTTCTCTCACGCCTGGTTCTACGACACCCAGATGTTGAGCGCTGACTGCTTCGTCGCCATGGGTGCGGCGGCGGTGAACACGTCGAAGATCCGGCTTGGCACCGGCGTACTGATCCCCTCCAACCGGATCCCGGCGGTAACGGCGAATGCGTTTGCGACGCTGAACCAACTGGCCCCTGGCCGTATCGATTTTGGCGTCGGCACCGGCTTTACTGGTCGCCGCGCCATGGGCTTTGGTGCCATGAAGCTCTCCGATATGGAAGAGTATATCCGCGTCGTCTATGGCCTGATCGCCGGCGAAAAGGTGGAAACCACCTTTGAGGGTAAACCGGCCCGTATCAAGTTCCTGAACCCAGAGGCGGGTGCCATCAACACCGATGATGCGATCCGCCTGACCCTGTCCGCCATGGGGCCGCGCGGGCGGCGATTGACGGCCAAGCTCAAGGCCGACTGGATGACCTTCAGCAACGGGCCGGAGGCGGGCAATGCGCAATTGGCGGATATGCAGGCCAGTTGGGTCGAGGCGGGCAACGCCGCGGACGACCTCTATTCCGTGCATTTCGGCCTTGGCTGTGTGTTGGAGGATGGCGAGCCCGCCAACTCCGAGCGTGCCATCATCCAGGCCGGCCCGCGGGCTATGGTGCAGCTGCACCGGGCCGTCGACGAGGCGGTGATGGGCCTGCCGAACACGCAGCAGCTGCCGCCGGCGCTGTCCGACTTGCGCGACCGCTACGTGCAGGCCGCCGCCAGCTTCGACCCAGAGGAGCCGGACCGCTATCTGGTCACTCACCGCGGGCACCTGATGTTTGTGCGCCCAGAGGAGAAGGCCTACGCCACCGCCGACCTGATCAAGTATACCTCGTTCACCGGCACTGAGGCGGAGATCAAAGACGACATCGCCGCCATGCGCGACGCCGGCTACAGCCAATTCACCATCCAGCTCATCCCCGGCGCGGAAGACGCGATTGAGGATTGGGCGCGGATCATGAAGGCATTTGCTTGAAGGATTCTCTGCCCTTCACCCTGAGGCGGCGCTCGGAGAGCGCCCTCGAAGGGGCCAGGAGTGGGATGTCACACGCCGCCTTCGCGGCTCGCTTCGCTCGCGCCTCAGGCTGAAGGGTTTTTTAGAAAGACCCGACCGGCACAAAATTTGGAGAACCACCATGCCCGAACCCATCATCCTCCTGGAAAACCTGCGTGCGGTGTTCTACGCGCCGTTCTACATGGCCGTGGACCGGGGCTATTTCGCCGACGCCGGCGTTGACGTGCAGTTCGTAGAGTCGCCCGACCCCGGTGATACGCTGCCCCGGCTGATGTCGGGTGAGGTCGACCTCTGCTGGGGCGGGCCGCTGCGCGTCATGCGCACCCACGACCAGCAGCCGGGCTGTGGCCTGATCTGCTTTGGCGAGGTGGTCGGGCGCGACCCCTTCTTCCTGGTGGGAAAGGGCTTTGGCGCAGATTTTTCGCTGGCTGACCTTAAGGGCAAGCGCCTAGCCGTGGTCAGCGAGGTGCCCACCCCGTGGGTGTGCCTGCGCCAGGATCTGATCGATGCCGGCGTCGATGTTGCGGACATCACTGTGATCGAGGGCCGGACTATGGCCCAGAACGAGGCGGCACTGGCTGCAGGTGAGATCGACGCGTTCATGGCCTTCCAGCCATTCGCTGAGCGCGGCTCTCGCCAGGATGGCTCCAGGGTGATCTACACCGCTGCTGACCGTGGTCCTGCGGCCTACACTTGCTTCTACACCACGCGCGAAGCCATGGCTCGCCGTCGGGGCGACTTCCGCGCCATGGCTGCTGCGTGCAAACGCGCCGTGCAGGAGTTGTATGCCGAGGGCCCGATCGCCGCGGTGCCGACGCTGGTAAAATACTTCCCGGATGAGCCCGCCGAACTGCTGGAAGCCGCCGTCGCTCGCTATCTGCGCCACAAGCTCTACAACCCTACCGGCGCGTTGCCGGAGGAGGGCGTTGGCTGGCTCAAACGGGCTATGCTGACGACCGGCACGATCAAGGGTGATGTGCCGTTCAGCGAATGCGTGGACAACTCGCTGGTCTAAGAGCCTGACTCAAAAGTTCAGTTGCAATAGCAATACCTTGCCAGGCGTCTGGTCATGAGGCGAATGCTGGCGACATAGGCCCAAGCGGTCGAGCTTTCGATTGTCGTTTCCCAGTCTTTGGCCAATCGGCGGCAGC
>CALKDI010000256.1 GCA_938084065.1 uncultured Alphaproteobacteria bacterium | reverse complement strand
AATGGACCCGCATTTCTAACATCTTTCCATCGAGTGGCGTCTGGTGCAGCTAACGTAACACCTTGGCTCTAACACAAAAGTAACAAAAATTACTACTTTAGTCTGACGCTATATCTAGTAACAAGAGTTGACGAAACAACTATATGTTGATTCACATGGAAGACTGCTGAAGCACAACCAGCTAACCGTGCAACCCATGAAACACCAGCCTAACCGCCATTGATAGCCAACAGCACTAGGATAGGACAAAGGTACTATACAGCCAGCGTTCCGACTGCATGTTCTGTACCGTATATTGTGTGGTAGTCATAAGCCGGTAACACGTTTAAGTCATTGTAATTACGGGTGACGTCATGCGGCACGGCATAGAGGTGGTAGGCGGTAGACGTATCGAACACCGCGTCGTGCCGGCCCTCCACATGGCTGCCGGGCAAAAAATACAGGCAGCCGTTGATTTCCTCCGCCGTATCCAGGCTGATCATCAGCGTTGCCATGTCGGGTCGGCGGATGCCGTCCAACTGCCACGACCCAAAATCCTGATGCCAGGGCCAGGCGGAGCCCTCAATTGAGGCCTTCAGATTGCATTTGGAGTGGTGCATGTAGAGCGCATCATCCTCCAACACCTGCTGCGCCACGCCCAAGGTGCGCGGCAGCCGCACCAAAGCCGCCATTGCTTCCGACGAGACCGCGCGGCCCGGCTGGTGCAGGCCCAGCATGATCTTCGGCCGGCCATCCTCAGACTCGCGCTTCACCTCTTCCGCCTGGATTTGCGCTACGCGGTCGATTTCGGCGCGCAGCAGTGCCACCTCGTCGGCGGAGAGCAGGTTCGGCAGCACCAGAAACCCGTCCCGGTCATAGGCAGCCTTTTGAGCATTGGTGAGACGCATCACGGAGGCTCCTTCTTCCTTAAGCCAACGCCAGACCATAGGCGGCAGCAATCTCCGCCGTATGTTCGCCCAGCAGCGGCGCGCCTTGTGGTGCGCGAACAGGCGTTCCGGCAAAGCGGAGGGGGTTCAGCACCACCGGCACCTCGCCCGCGGCGGAATGCGGTGCGGTGCCGACAAGCCCGCGCTCCTGCACCTCTGGCGAGTCCACCGCCTCTCCGATGGTGCGGATCGGCCCGCCGGGTACGCCTGCCGCCCGCATGGCGTCAACCCAACGATCGCGAGGCTGAGTGGCGAACATCGTATCGATCTCCGCCATCAGAACGTCTTTGTTCAGCACGCGGTTGGTGTTGGTGGCAAAGCGCTCATCCGCCAGCCATTCCGGGCGGTTGGCGATGTTGTCGACGAATTTGCGCCACACCCGCTCGCCCGCCAGCGTCATCTGCAACGGTCCGTCCGCCGCCTGGAACACGCCCAAGGGCGCCGCAGCGGGGCTGCCATTGCCGTGACGTGCCGGTGCATTGCCGCTGATCCGGTAGTTCAGGCCATAGAAATAGGTCATGGCCAGCGCATTGCGGAACAGCCCGACAGAGACCGCCTGACCCGCGCCGCTATCCTCGCGGGCATAGAGCGCCGCCAGCACCGCCTGCACCAGGCTGTTGGCTGCCGTCAACTCGATCATCGGCAACCCGGCCTTTGCTGGCGGACCCTCCGGCAGGCCACTCATCGCGCCCCAACCGCTGGCGGCCTGGTGCAGCGCATCGCGCCCGACGGAGCCATCTGGCAGGCGCGGATCGATCTCCGCATGGATCAGGCGCGGGTTCTCGCCGCGCAAGCTCTCGGCATCCAGCCCCAATTCGGCCAGCGCATCCGGTGGGGAGTCCACCACGACCACGTCGGCCTTGCCAGCCATGGCCCGTACCGCGGCTCGTCCCTTCGCTCCCGTCAAATCCAGCACCACAGAGCGCTTGTTGCGGTTCAGTGCCAGAAAAGCCGCGGAGTCTCCGCATTCCAACCGAGGCCCCGGCCAGTGCCGCACCGGGTCACCGCTGCTTGGCTCCACCTTGATCACGTCTGCGCCCAGGTCGCTCAGCGTCTGGGTCGCCGCCGGTCCAGCAACGCCGCTGGAGAGGTCCAGCACCACAATGCCATCCAGAATTCCGTTGGAAGTGCCAGCCATCACGCAGCCTCCTCAACAGCACCCATGGCGCCAGCAGCGCGGATTGCGGCGGCCTGCTCATCCGAATAGCCGAGCCATTCCGCCAACACCTCCGTACCATGCCGGCCCAGGAAGGGAGCGGCCACCGGATCGCGGGCCGGTGTGCCATGCAGAATCATCGGGCTGGGCATGTTCGGGGCCTCGCCAATATCTGGATGCGGGATGCTATCCAGCATCGCCGCGGCTGCGCTATCCGCAAAAGCCTCCGGTATCGCCCTGGCCTCGTGGCAGGGCACGCCAGCCGCCTGCAACGCCACCAGCACCTCCAATTGTGTCAGTACCGCCAGCGCCGCCGACAAGGCCCGATCCAACGCCGCCCGATCCGCGACCCGCCCAGCATTGGTCGCCCAACGATCCTCCGCGGCCATACCCAAAGCCAGGCAAAGCCCGACGAATTGCGTGTCGGTTTCCACCGCTATCGCGATCTCGCCATCCTCGCAGAGATAGCGCCCCACCGGTGCTTGGAAATAATCGTTATTGCCGACGCGCTCCGGCACGCTGCCATCCAACATATAGCCGGTGGAGTGCAGCCCCGTCTGGGCAAAGCCAGTGTCGAACAGCGGCGCTTCCAGAAACTGACCCTGTCCGGTGCGTTTGCGATGGAACAGCGCCGCCAGCACGCCAACGCCGCCAGTCAGGCCGGTCGAGACATCCACCATGGGGATGGCTGTGCGCAACGGCTCCTGGTGTGGATGACCGGTTAGCGACATGAACCCGCTTTCTGCCTGCACCACCGGATCATATCCCAGCCGCTTCAGAAACGGCCCCGTCCGCCCATAGGCTGAGGTCGAGCAATAGATCAGGTCTGGCCGCTTGACGCTGTCATAGTCCAGCCCGAACTTGGCCATAACGCCGGTAGAGAAATTCTCGATCACCACATCCGCCGCATCGATCAAGGCGCGCGCCGTCTTGCGGCCCTCTTCAACGCCCAGGTCCAGCGCGATGGAGCGCTTGTTGCGGTTGTAGCTGAGGAAAGCACCGGAAAGCCCGTGATAATCCGGCGGGGTATAGCCGCGCGTATCATCGCCGCCGACCGGATGCTCAATCTTCACCACATCCGCGCCCAGGTCCGCCAAATGCATGCTGGCGAGCGGCCCAGCGATGACGCGGGAGAAGTCGGCAACGCGGATGCCTTTCAGTGGCCCGCTCATGCCCCTACCCCCCGAACGATGCCATTTCGCGCCAAAGCCGCAATCTCATCAGCAGAAAAGCCATGACCACTGAGGATTTCCGCCGAATGCTGGCCCAAAGTCGGCGGCGCCGCTGGCGCGCTAACGGGCGTCTCACTGTAGCGGATCGGTGAGGTCACCACTTCCAGATGTCCCGCGTTTGGATGCTCGACCGTGCCAACCATGCCGCGGGCGCGAATTTCCGGTGCTGCCAACGCCTCGTTCAGGTCGCGGACAGAACCAGCTGGCACGCCTGCCGTGCGGAATTTTTCGATCCAGTTCTCGCGCGTATCCTGCGCCAGGATGGCGTTCAGCAGCGGCCTGAACGTCTTCTGGTTCTCCAGACGCGCCGCGTTTGTGGCAAAGCGCGGGTCGGTCAACCATTCCGGCTTGCCAATCACGTCCTCGCAAAACCGCTCCCACTGCCGGTCGTTGCCGATCACCAAGGTAATCTGACCGTCGGATGTTTCGCAAAGGCCGAACGGCTCCAGGAAAGGATGGCCATTGCCGTAGCGTTTAGGGCTATTCCCCGTCATCAGCGCCATCTGTGCATAGTTCGCGGTGGCCGCTAGGGCGCTGTCGATCAGCGCCAGGTCGATGTGCTGGCCAGTGCCATCCCGATCCTTGGCGATCAACGCACCTAGAATGGCCTGGGTGGCGAACATGCCCGTCAGGATATCCGCATAGCTAATGCCGGTACGCAGCGGGTCACCATCACCCTCGCCGGTCATCCACATCATGCCGCTCTCGGCCTGCGCCACCGGATCATAGCCCGCCACCAGCTTCAGCGGAGAGGCATGGCCATAGCCAGAGATCGAGCAATAGACCAAGCCCGGATTGATGTCCCGGACGCTGTCATAGTCCAGACCCTGGCGTGCCATCACATCTGGCCGGAAGTTCTCGATCAGCACATCCGCCTTGGCGATCAACCGCTTGACCACCGCCTGCCCCTCGGGCTTGGCAATATCGAGGGCTAGCGAGCGCTTGTTGCGGTTGACGAACAGGAAATACCCCGCCTCGCCGCCATGATCGGCGCTTGGCGCATAGTGGCGGGTGTCATCGCCGGTCTTAGGGTGCTCAATCTTGATCACATCAGCGCCCAGATCTGCCAGATTCAGCGTGCTCCACGGGCCAGCAAGCACCCTGGTAAAATCGAGCACAAGCTTGCCCGCCAATGGCGGCGCAGCGGTTTTGGTCATGGAGGCGGGTTCCTGGTTACAGCGTATCGGACGGTGGTTGATAGTGGTTGCGCGTCTGGCATCCTTTCCGTCCGCACTCGCCCTGTCAATCACTGGCCCTATCAATCGCTCGCCCTGTCAATCGCTCGCCATTAAAATGGACGCGCTCGGCCATTACCGTTGGCAAACAGCCGCCTACCTGCCAAAATAGAGCCGTGGGGTATAATGCCGGTCAATTGGAGAGGCCTCGTGCAGCGTATTCTCGCTTGGCGCCCAAGACTGCGCCTCCGCTATCTATTTCTCGCCACCTTCACCCTCGTTGCCGTATTGCCGGCGGCGACGTTGACGTTGTGGGTGTCTATGCAGGCCCTGACACGGGAAAAGGCCTCTACAGGCGCAAAGCAACAACACCTCGCACAGGTCGTCGCGCTGGGGCTGGACCGCTATGCCCGCGATATCTGTGCAACATTCGAACACATGGCCAGCCTCGATTTCGGAGAGCGTGATAGCCAAGCTGTGTTCCGATTGGCACAAAACCTGCGGTTTCGCTATATCGCACTCATTTCCGATGGGTCGACAATTCAGGAGTTTACCGATTTTGAGTATGGCCAGCCCGGTCGCCTGACCCCCGAAACAGTCGCCTTCATCAATGAGCACGCAACCCAGTCGCCAGATATTCTACCTATCATCCGCGATGGCTCTGGCGAACCGACCATCTTCGTCGTTGAAGCCTATCCTGATGGCTCCACATTGGCTGCGGCTCTCAGCATTGAGCACATTCAAGCAATCCGAAAAGCTATCGAATTTGGCATTCACGGCCATGGCGTCATCGTGGATCAGACTGGCCGGGTCATTGCCCATCCAAACGCCGAATGGGAAAAATCCGCCCAGTCATTGGCATCTTTGGCTCCGGTTCAATCCCTTCAGGCCGGTTCCGCCGGGTTTAGCGAGTTCAAGACAGCGGCAGGCGACAACGCGATGGGCGGATTCGCGCGTGCAGACGGAGCTGGCTGGGGCGTAATCACCGTACGGCCGATGGTTGAGATCGAATCGGTTGCCTGGGAATTTGCATACGGATCAATCACGTTTGTGGCTATTGGTTTGCTAGCCGCGATGGCCCTGGCGCTGGCCATGGCCCGTGTTATTGTTAGGCCGGTGGAGCGGGCGGCACGTGTCGCCCAATGCCTGGGCCGCGGCGACCTCACCGCGCAGGTCCAGCCAATCCCCAGTGTTCCCTCAGAATTGGGAGACCTGTCGCAAACCATCAACCGCCTGGCCCGCAACCTCAATCTCTGGCGGCTGAACATGACCGAAAGTCTGGAGGAAGCCCAGGCCTCCGACCAGGCGAAAACCAACTTCCTGGCCAGCATGAGCCATGAAATCCGAACACCGCTGACCGCGATTATCGGCTTCGCAGAAGCCCTGCGCGATCAAACTGTCGGTCCAAAGTTCGTTGCCCGACAGCAAGAATATTCAGCAGACATCATTACCGCCAGCGAACATCTGGTTATGTTGATCGACGGCATCCTCGATCTCTCCAACGACGGAAATACCGGCAATTCCGTGGCTATTGGTCCTGTCTGCCTCAAGGATTCCTGTGAAGCGATCCTCAGGCTGCTGCAATCCCAGGCAGAGCGAGAGCAAATAACGTTGACCTATCACCTGCCGCAGGGCCTGCCCGCCATCACCGGTCACGAGGGCAAACTCAAGCAGGCGTTGCTGAACCTCACATCGAACGCAATCAAGTTCACGCCTCCTAACGGCAGCGTCAACATCTCAGCAGAGGTGCATGCGAATGGCGTGGTCTCAGTTTCCATTGCCGACACGGGCATCGGCATGTCAAGCCGCGACCTGGATATCGCGTTGACGCCGTTCGGGCGCATTGAGAAAGCCTGGACGCGCGGACGCACCGGCACTGGACTAGGCCTGCCGCTTGCCCGGCAATTGGTGGAGGAAATGGGTGGAACGTTTGCCATCGACAGCCTGCCTGGCAAGGGTACGACCGTAACGCTTAGCTTTTCGGAATTCGCGCTCGATCAAGCCGCTTGACCGCCAACAATCGGCAAACATCTTGCCATCATATGCCTTTGTCGCTTAGGCCTAGCCCCAACTGATCAGATATAGCCCGGAGACCTCTTATGCCCGACGCAGTCCACACCAGTGATCTGGACGACGCCATGACGATGATGCCGATTGGCGAGACCTACCCTGAAATCCGCGAAGCTGTTCGCAAACTCTGCGCTGGCTTCCCCGGCACCTATTGGCAGGAAAAAGACCGTGAGCGGTCTTACCCGACAGAGTTCGTAAACGAGCTGACCCAGTCGGGCTTCCTCGCCGTGCTGATTCCAGAGGAATTCGGCGGCGCTGGGCTGCCCATCTCCGCGGGCTCCGCCATCCTGGAGGAAATCAACGCGTCCGGCTGCAACGCTGGTGCGTGTCACGCCCAGATGTACATCATGGGCACCGTGCTGCGGCACGGCTCCGAGGAGCAGAAAAAGCAATACCTGCCGAAAATTGCCACCGGCGAACTGCGCCTGCAGGCCTTCGGCGTGACGGAGCCATCCAGCGGCACTGACACGCTCTCACTCCGCACCACCGCGGTGAAAGACGGTGATGAGTATGTGGTCAACGGCCAGAAAGTCTGGACCAGCCGCGCCGAGCATTCCGACCTCCTGTTGCTGCTTGCCCGGACCACGTCCAAGGACAAAGTCGCCAAACGCACCGATGGCCTGTCGGTATTCCTCGTGGATATGCGCAAGGTGTTGGGCAATGGCCTGACCATCCGGCCGATCCGCGCCATGGTCAACCACAACACCACCGAGCTGTTTTTCGACAATATGCGCATCCCAGCCGATAGCCTGATTGGCGAGGAAGGCCGCGGCTTCCGCTATATCCTGGATGGCATGAACGCCGAACGCATGCTGGTTGCCTCCGACGCACTGGGCGACGCCAAGTGGTTCATCAAAAAGGCTACGGATTATGCCAACGAACGTGTCGTCTTCGGCCGTCCCATCGGCCAGAACCAAGGCGTCCAATTCCCAATTGCCGAGTGCTGGGCTGCCACCCAGGCTGCTGAGTTGATGGTGCGCAAGGCCTGCGCTCTGTTTGAAGCCGGCCTGCCCTGCGGTGCAGAGGCGAACACCGCCAAATACCTGGCGGCAGAAGCCTCCTGGAAAGCCGCCGACGTCTGCATGCAAACCTTCGGCGGCTATGCCTATGCCGAAGAATACGACGTCGAACGCAAATTCCGCGAAGCCCGCCTCTACCGCACTGCCCCGATCAGCTCCAACCTAATCCTGGGTTTCATCGGCGAGCACGTGTTGGGCATGCCGCGGTCGTACTAGCAGGCGGGCCGGTGTTAGCTAGGGGCCTTGGTCCCTAGCATCAGGTGCGCAGTAAAACATTAAATACGGCGTTTTTTTGTGACTGACAGGGGTTTGGTTGCGTTGAAGTTGCCGCTGCTCGTCAGGGCAGCGGCAACGCGCCCGCCCGCCCTAATTGAATCGTCTTTGGTGCTGGGTACCTAGTGAACGCTTGCGCTGAAGAACAGCTTAAAGTCCAGCCACTGCCGGGGCCCCCACGCCCCCCTCAATTAAGCTCTCACCTGGTTGCACAATCGTGAACTTCACCGGCTCGGTGGTCACATCAAAATTCGACGCCTTTGAGCCATCACCCTCCAACCGCACTTTGGTGAAATAACTCGCCGCCAGGTCACCCTCGTCCGGGAAGTCGTCGCGGTAGTGGGCGCCTCGGCTGTTCTCCCTAGCCAATGCTGCGTGGACGATGGTTTTGGAGACGGTTAGCTGGCTCTCCAGGTTGAGCCAGTCGTGCCAGGTTAGATTGAACGACGGGGAGGAGTCCGGGATGCCGGTGGCGGTCAGTTCGGCCTCAAACTGATCCAATTCTACCAATGCTCGGCCCAGTGATTCAGACGTCCGGATAATCCCCGCCTCGTCCCACATCATGTCCAACAGGCGCTTGCGCAGGCCGTTCATATCCCCCTTCGGCAATCCAAACGGCCGCAAAGCCCCAGCAACTGCGGCCTCAGCCACGTTCATATCCGGCTCGCGCCAGCCGGGCTCTCCCGCCACGAACGCTGCCATCTCGTCGCCAGCGATGCCGCCAAACACGGTGGAGTTTGCCACGCCGTTGCCGCCCAGACGGTTCGCGCCATGCACACCGCCGGAATCCTCGCCAGCGCAGAACAGGCCCGGCATGGCCGTCGTTGTGTCCACGTTGAACACAATCCCGCCCATCATGTAGTGCGCGGTTGGCACCACCTCGACCCGTCCGCCGGCCAGATCAAAGCCGCAGTCGGCGCAGCGCTCGACCATGCCCTTGAACTGCTTCGCGACCTTGTCCGGCCCTAGGTGTTTCATCTCGATATAGACGCCACCGTGCGGGGTGGTGTTGCCGCCCTGCATCTCACGGTAGATTTCACGTGAAACAATGTCTCGCGTCGCGCGCTCGCCTGCCGGGTTGCGGTCCAGCATGAAGCGGTGACCGTCTTTGTTAAGCAGATGGCCGCCAGCGCCGCGCAGGCCCTCTTCCAGCACGGTGCCGGTCATGCGGGTGTCCTCGCCCGCCAGCAGGCCGGTGGGATGGAATTGCACCATCTCCATATCCCGCAGCGAGAGTCCCGCGGCCAGCGCCATCGCCATGCCGTCGCAAGCCTTGTCGCCGCTGGGCGTGTGATACTTGTACATGGTCGGCCCGCCGCCCGCCGCCATCAGCACCGCTTTGGCCCTTACCAGCTTGAAGCCGCCGGTGCGCATGTCGGTCAACAGCATGCCGGCGCACGACTTGCCCTCTTTGTCCGGCACGATGGCCAGCGCCCGGTGCTCCTCCAGCTTGTGGACGTTGCCCGACCAAATTTGCTCAATCAGGCGCGAGACGATTTCGATGCCCGTCAGATCGCCCTTATGCGCGGTGCGGTCAAAGCTTTGCCCGGCAAAGGCTTTTTGGTGCAGCGTTCCGTCAGGGTTGCGGTCGAAAAAGCAGCCGATCTCGTTTTCCAGCTCGCGAATACGCTCGACCGCACCGGTGACCAGCCGCCAGGCCAGATCCTGATCCGGCAGCCATTTGCCACCGACAATCGAGTCCATAAAGT
>CALKDI010000255.1 GCA_938084065.1 uncultured Alphaproteobacteria bacterium | reverse complement strand
CTGGGCGGTGATCGTCCACCGCCGCTGGGTCTCATCAAAATGTGCAGCGCGGACTTCGGTTTCGAACTCAATATGATCGCGCAGGCCAAAGCGGTCGGTGACATGGTTCGCATAGCGCAAAATGTCCGGCTGAGCCGAGAATTTCTCCGGCCAATCCCATTCCTGCTGCAACTCATCGTCAAAGCCATAGGAATACTGCATGCTTTCGACGTCGCAGCGCGCGCCGGGATAGCGGTTCCAGTACCAGGTGCCGCCGACACCATCGCCGCGCTCGAAGCAGCGAACGGAAAAGCCCTGCTTGCGGAAACGGTGCAGCAGATAGAGGCCGGAAAACCCTGCCCCCGCTACGATCACATCGACTGAAGACGCTTTGGGTTGCTGTCCTGACATAGAGATATTCCCGATCTTTGGTCGCCGAACACGGCGTTTGGGGCAAACTATAGAATGCCGCTATTCATTCGCCAACTATCGACCTGCAGCGGATGCCTTAACTGCCCCGCAATTGCGTCGGCGCTAGGCTGACCACGCCGGCGGCAAGCAGGTCGGCAAAACGCTGGTCCGAGACTGCCGCCAGATCCGTCAGCACCTGTTCGCTGTCTGCCCCAAGGGTCGGGGCTAGCCCACGCATTGGGTAACGCTGACCATTGCGCCGGAATGGCAGGCCCGCGTGATTTTGTTGGCCGCTATGCGGGCGATCCACGTCGTAGAAGAAGTCGCGCGCCTGCAGGTGGAAGTTGGTGTCCACCTCATGCACGTGCAACACCGGCCCGGCGCTCACGCCCGCTTCTTGCATGGCCGCTGCGATCATGTCCCGCGGCTGGTGGACTGTCCAGGCGGCTAAGCCAGCCTCGATCTCCTCTTGACGTGCCCGCCGGCCTTCTGCATTGGCCAACCCCTCATCTGCCAGCCAGTCTCGTCGGCCCATCAGCTTGCAAAAGCCCTGCCAAGCATTTTCATTCGGCACGGCCAACGCGACCCAGCGGTCTTCGCCCATAGTTGGGAAGATGCCGTGCGGCACCATCGCCGAGTGCCGGTTGCCCAATCGCCGGGGCTCGCGCCCTGTCGCCTGCCGGATCAGGACGCTGTGGGAAGTAAACGGCAGCATCGCCTCGATCTGCGTGTTGTTGATCCACTGCCCTTGGCCGGTGCGGCGCTGGTGATAGATCGCGGTCAGCAGCGATGCGCCGCCATAAATGCCGCCAATCGGGTCGCCATAGGCCAGATGCCCCATCACCGGAGGGTCGCCCTCGCGCCCGCAGAAACTGGGCAGGCCAGAGCCCTGCTCCAGCACGGAGCCGTAAGCGCGCGTCTCCGACCAGTCATTGCCGGAGCCATAGGCCGACATGGACAGATAGATCAGATCCTCCCGCCCAGCAGTCAATTGCTCCCAACCGAGGCCGAGGCGCGGCATGACGCCAGCAGCCTGATTTTCTATGACGATGTGGGACTGGGCGACCAGATTTTTTGCCAGGGCCAGTCCATCCTCCTGGGTCAGGTCGAGGCTGGCGCTTTTCTTGCCGCGGTTTAGGGCGGCGAAATGGCGGCTTTCCTCATACTGGCCACGGGCAATGGCCTCCGGAGCCCAATCAACCGCCCGCCACCAATCCGGGTAGCGCCCGGCCTCCACCTTGATAACCTCCGCACCAAGGTCGGCGAGCGTGCGCGTGGCAAGGGGGCCGGCCCAACCCATCGAGAAGTCCATGACGCGAATGCCGGTGAGCGGTGCCATCGGGTCGGCGGCAGCTGGCAAGGGCTCTGATTGCGCGGCTTCTACGTCCTCGCCCAAGTTGAACCGCGGCGGAGTTTGTTCCAGGCGGAAGGGCGTGCGTGGCACCTTGTAGGCTTGGCCATCAACCGTGAACTCAGCCAGCGAACCGCGCGCGTTGAAGATCGGGTGATCGATGATGCCCTCGGCATCCGGAACCCAGACCATCGGCACTTTGTGCTCGCGCCCAAGCGCAGCCCATTCCAGAGCGGTTTTGGCTGGGAATTTTGTGTTGAATGCCGTCTCGATGCGTTCGGCATGCGGGTACCGGGTGCGCGAGGCAATCAACTCTGGGTCGTCCCGCAAGTCCGGCAAATCCAGCATATCGCAAAAACTGCGCCACTGGGCGGGCGTTAGCGGCGTAATGCCGATCCAGCCCTCTTTGCATTTGTGGATCGATAGTGGACAGGTCGGCATGATCCGGTTGATGCCCTTCCGCTCCAACGCCATGTCGAGCGTGATCGTGTGGCACATCTGCATCTCGGCCATAATGAGCACCGACTCAAGAATACTGATATCAAAGATCTGAGGCTCAGCCGTGGCGCCGCCAATTAATGCCGCGACGCCGGCGGAATAAGCGGCCACACCCGCGACCAGAGTCGATTGGTGCTCCCCCAGGAAGAATGGCGGTCCTTCAACAGGGCCAATTGGATGGTTCATGCCGGTTATGGCTTGCACCGTCAGGTCAGAGCCATGCCACTTGGCATATGGTCCCTCACGCCCGAACCACGTGATATCGAGTGTGGCGATGCGGGGTGTTGGCAGGGCGCCCTGTGGGTCAGCCCCCTCCCCCAGAATGACGATATCGTACGTGCCAGAAGGTGCGCTGCCTGCTTTGCCTGCGTTCAGGTAATGCCAGTAGAGCCCTTCCGTCGCCGGCTCATCCGCATCCAGGCAGTGGGTTCGAAGCGGGTCGCCACTGGCGGGCTCTAGCCGGGTGACGTGGGCACCCATGTCGGCAAACAACTTGCCGCAATAGGCGCCAGCGACGCCGCCGCCGAGTTCCAGAACACGGACGCCTGAGAGGGCTTGAGTAGTCATGATCTAGCCAAATTCTCTTCACCCTGAGCCTGTCAGAGGGTGTCATTCATCGTAGCGTACTCATCCGTCGACAGGCTCAGGATGAAGATAGAGGGCAGTGTCGGGTCGGAGCTATTCCGCAGCCATCGCTTGCGGCATCACTCGCCCGCCATGGCGCAGCAACTGACCAGAGTGATTACCGGTCTGCTCGTCATCCTGGATCGTCACCTCGCCATTGATCAGCACGTACTTATAACCGCTGGCCTTCTGCACCCGCCGCCACTCGCCGCCCGGCAGGTCGTGAGCGATTTCGCCGGGGAGGACCTTCAGGTTCTCGTAGTCGTAGCAGACGATGTCCGCCGGCGCATCGACCTGCAGCACGCCGCGGCCATGGAAGCCCGCGAACTGCGCCGGCAGAGCCGCCAGTCGCCAGTGTGCCTCCTCCAGGCTGATCATTTCATGCTCGCGCACGATCTTGCACAGCGTCTCGGTTGGGTAGCGGCCTGCGGTCAGGAATTTCGTGTGCGCGCCACCGTCAGAGACGCCGAACAGCACATAGGGGTCGTCCACGATCTCGCGCAGGTGTTCAATCTTGCCATTGGGTGGAGCAGCGAAGAATACGGTTTCCAGGTTCTCCTCCACCGCCATATCCAGCATCACATCGACCGGATGCTTGCCCATCTTCTCCGCAGCCAACCCCAGCGAGAAATCCTCCCACTGTTTGTTTTTCTCCAACTGCGGCCCGAGGATGACGATGTCGTTGAACGGACCAGTGGCCGCCTTTGGCAAATGATCCTTCAGCGCCTGACGGCGAGCCGGATCGCCGAGCTTCGCCTGCCGCTCCTCGGTCGTGCCTAAAGTGGCGTCGAGCCAGGCAGGGGCGTCGTCGAACAGGTTCCAATCGATGAAGCTGAAGGTGAAACCCGCATCCGTCGTCAGGCCTTGCCCGACAACCCGGATGCCGCGCTCACGGCAGGATTTCAGCCATTCCAGGATGCGGCGATGCACCTGCGGCCGGTCGTCGAACGCCTGCACCACGTTCATGATCATGGGGCGGCCAGAGGTCTCGGCCATTTCCTCATAGAACGCGCGGTCCTTGGCATTATCGCCGGAGACCAGCAGCATTTGCATGAAGCCATCATTGCGCGCGCGCAGCACCTTGGCCAACTCGCGGCAGGTGTCGTCATGCATCACGTCCGTGGGCATGGGCGAGCCATCAAAGTCGCGCTGTACCGCCGCCGGGCCATCGGGCAGCATGCGCTGGGCGGACCAGCCGCAAGCACCGGCATCCATTGCCTCGTGTACAAGGCGGCAGAGTTCGGCGTGCTCCGCATCCGTGGGGCGCGCGCCGGCCTTGGCGCGCTCGAAACCCATGACCCAGATCAGCATTGGGCTGATCGGCACATAGGGCAGGATGTTCATAGCCTTGGGCGTGCGTTCGACCGAATCGAGGAATTCCGGGAAGGTCACCCAATCCCACGGCATGCCGGCCTGCATTGATGCCAGAGGAATAGCCTCCACCCGCACCATGGATTGCATCGCCTGATCGCGCGCTTCCGGGTGCACCGGCGCAAAACCAAAACCACAATTGCCGATGACGACGGAGGTGATGCCGTGCCAGCTGGAGATGGTGCAATACGGGTCCCAGAACAGCTGAGCGTCGTAGTGGGTGTGCAGGTCGATGAAGCCGGGGGCGACGTTCAGGCCGGAAGCGTCTATGACCTTAGCGCCATCGCTGGCATCGATATGACCAATCTCGGCGATTACACCGCCGCTGATGCCAACATCCGCCTTGTAGCGCGGCTGACGAGTGCCGTCGAAAATCATGCCGCCTTTGATAACGGTGTCGAATCTAGCCATGGCTGTTTCCTCCGCGGAGTGTGTCCGTGTGGTCTTAGCCGAAATCAAAGGCGAGATTGGCCGTGGGGGCAAGAGGGAATGACCATCACGTGCCATACCTAGCGTCCATCCGCAGCATTGGTATAAGGGCTGGACGCGCCTACCTATGCGGCCAATACAATTGTGCTTAGGAATTTTCTATGACCACCAATGAACCCAAATGGACCGGCCCGGTAGTCGACTACGGCCCACTGGTGGTGTTTTTCGCTGTCTACCTGATCTGGGGATTGATACCCGCAACCGGTGCGCTGATGGGCGCGACGCTGATTGCGCTAGTGGTCTCCTGGACGGTGCGCCGAACCATTCCGATGATGGCAGTGGTAACGGCGGTAATCGTTGGCGTCTTTGGCGGGCTGACCTTGTGGTTCAACGATGAGACTTTCATCAAGGTCAAACCGACAATCGTGCAAGCCCTGTTTGCGGTGATCCTGTTGGGCGGTCTGTTATTCAAAAAGCCGATGCTGAAATATGTACTGGGCAAGGTCTGGCCGATTGATGACGCAGGATTCTTTAAGCTAAGCTTCCGCTTTGGCCTATTTTTTGCAGCGATGGCGGTGCTGAACGAGGTGGTCTGGCGCACCCAGGACACCGATACGTGGGTGCTGTTCAAGGTGTGGGGCCTGATGGGCCTGACCTTTGTCTTTGCGATGAGCCAGATCAAAGTGTTCGAGACCCACCGCCTGCCCGACCCAGAGCCCACCGCACCTGGCGACGACTAACACATGGTCATAGCCGCGCCGCCAAAGGACAGGGTGCTGCAAGGCATCCTGTATATGCTGCTGGCGGTGCTGTGCTTCTCCAGCCTGAACGCGTCGGCTAAGATGTTGTCCGCCGCCGGGTTTGACATGCGCCAGGTGGTGTGGGCCCGGTATATTGGGTCGGTAGTCGTGATGGTGATGATTTTCTTTCCCCGCCATCGCCTCGGGCTGTTTCGCCCCAAACACCTTGGAATTCAGATCGTCCGCGGGCTACTGCTGTTCGGATCGTCCGCGCTGTATTTCCAGGGCTTAGCTCATATGGAGCTGTCGACGGCAGCAACAATCACCCTCACCGGGCCATTGCTGATCACGGCACTGTCGGTGCCGTTTCTGGGGGAGCGGGTCGGCCCCCGGCGCTGGGCTGCGGTGTTCGTCGGCTTTATTGGCGCGTTAGTGGTGATCCGCCCAGGGATGGGCGACACTAGCATCTACATTCTGTTTTTCGTCGCCAGCACCAGTTGCGGCACGTTCTACGCCCTACTAACCCGCAAATACGCCGGGGAAGAGCGAGCCGAGGTCTCCGCCACCATTGCAACCCTAGTCGGAATGGTCGTCGGTGCGCCGTTGGCCCTGCCCGTGTGGGAGACGCCAGCTGTACCGTTGGATATCGTGCTGATGTGCGGATTGGGTCTGTTTGCGGCGCTGGGCCATTACTTCTTCACTATGGCGTTCCAACGCGGCCCCGCCGCGGTAATCTCGCCCTTTAGCTATGGCCAGATCGTCGGCGCCATCATTTTCGGCCTGCTCCTGTTCGATCATTTCCCAGATCAATGGACCTTGATTGGCGCCGGTATCATTATGGCCTCGGGCCTGTATATCGCCCACCGCGAGCGGGTGCGGGGGAAGTCGTAAGTGGAAGCCGTAAGGGCAAAACCTGATCGGTTAGGATCAGATCTTGCCCGGCTTCTCTAACTCTAACTACTCGAACACGCGTTGGCGCCACCATGGGTAGTAGCCCGGCATATCGGTCGCGGCGCTATCGGTAAATTTCGGCGCGCGTTTCTCCAGAAAGCTGGAGACCCCCTCCTTCGCATCGGCCGCGGCACCCAAAGCGCGCATGCCGGGCGAATCGAGCTTGTGCGCCTCCATCGGGTGGTCGGCACCGGCCATCTTCCACAGCAGGTTGCGATTGTAGGCGACGGAAACTGCGGCGGTGTTGTCCGCGATCTCCCGCGCCAGTTCGCGGGCCGCCTGCAGCAGGTCGTCCGGCGCGTGCAGCGAGCGGACCAGGCCGCCGCGCAGCGCCTCGTCTGCATCGAATACCCGGCCGGTCATCACCCATTCCTGGGCCTGCCCCATACCGACGGCACGGGTTAAAAACCAGCTGGAGCATGCCTCCATCACCACGGCGCGGCGGGTAAACACCATGCCAAAGCGCGCCTTATCGCTGGCCAGGCGGATATCGAACGCCAGTTGCATGGTCATGCCAAATCCAACCGCCGGCCCGTTGATGGCCCCGATCCAAGGCTTCTTCGAATCGAAGATGCGCAGAGTCACACGCCCGCCCCCGTCGCGGCCAGTGTTCGGCCCATCGTCTCTCGGGTTAGCGTTTCGATCGAAGGTCGCAGCGCCGCGCGACAGGTCCGCCCCAGCGCAGAAGGCGCGGCCCGCGCCGGTGACGATGACGGCGCGGACGTTGTCGTCGGCGTCAATCACATCAGCGGCGGCGATGATCTCGTTGATCATCTCTCCGTTGACGGCATTCAGTTTGTCGGGGCGGTTCAGGGTGACAGTAGCGATGCCGTCGGCGACTTCGTAGAGAATGTGCTGGTAGGGCATGGTGGTTGGCTCCTGCGAGAAATTGTGGCGTACAGGGTCCATTGGTATGAGAGGCTTTGCAATATCCTGTCGGCGCGGCCATGATACGCGCCGGGTATGAAACACGAAACGTAGGGACCATTAACGCCATGGATGTTCGCGCTGCAGTCGCCTTTGAGGCCGGTAAGCCGCTTGAAATCGTCGAAGTTCAACTGGACGGCCCTCAGGCCGGCGAAGTGCTGGTTGAGGTTAAGGCCACCGGCGTCTGTCACACAGACGAGTTCACACTCTCCGGCGCCGATCCTGAAGGCGCCTTCCCCGCCATCCTCGGCCATGAGGGCGCAGGCATTGTGCGTGAGGTCGGACCGGGCGTGACGTCGGTAAAGCCGGGCGATCACGTGATCCCGCTCTACACGCCGGAATGCCGCGAGTGCAAAAGCTGCTTGCATCCAAAGACCAATCTCTGCACCGCCATCCGCGCGACCCAGGGCCAGGGCTTGATGCCAGACGGCACCAGCCGATTCTCATATAAAGGCCAGAAGGTGCTGCACTATATGGGCACCTCGACCTTCGCCAACTACACGGTGCTGCCAGAGATCGCGCTGGCGAAAGTGCGGAACGACGCGCCGTTCGACAAGATTTGCTACATCGGTTGCGGCGTCACCACCGGCATCGGTGCTGTGATGTTTACGGCCAAGGTGCAACCGAACAGCAATTGCGTCGTCTTCGGCCTCGGCGGCATCGGCCTGAACGTGATTCAGGGTCTGAAGATGGCTGGCGCTCGCCAGATCATCGGCGTGGACCTGAACCCGGCCAAGGCGGATATCGCCCGCAAGTTCGGCATGACCGACTTCGTCAACCCGAAGGACCATCCGGACGTGGTCGGCCATCTGGTCGAGCTGACCGGCGGCGGCGCTGATTTCACATTCGAGTGCATCGGCAATGTCAACGTCATGCGCCAGGCACTGGAAGCCTGCCATCGCGGCTGGGGTGAGAGCATCATCATCGGCGTGGCGCCTGCTGGCGCGGAGATCTCCACCCGGCCATTCCAACTGGTGACCGGACGTTCCTGGCGCGGCACAGCCTTCGGCGGCGCGCGTGGGCGAACCGACGTGCCGAAGATCGTTGACATGTACATGGAGGGCCGGGTCAATATCGACGACCTGATCACCCACACCATGCCGCTGGAAGACATCAACAGTGCGTTCGACCTGATGCACTCAGGCGAGTCGATCCGTAGCGTTGTGCTCTACTAAGCGTCCTATACCAACCAATTGAGAGGGTTGAACCAATGATCCGTTTGTTTGTTCTGCTAGCCGTTCTGGTGCCCGGCGCGGCACTGGCCCACCACCCGATGGGTGGCGCTATGCCAGAAACGCTTTGGCAAGGCTTTGCATCTGGCGTCGGGCATCCGGTCATCGGCTTCGACCATCTGGCTTTTATCATTGGTATGGCGGCCCTCGCCCTGCTGACCAAGGCACCGCGCCTGATGCCATTGGCGTTTGTCGGCATGACAGTTGTCGGCACGCTGTTGCACCTGCAGGCGGTAACACTGCCGGCAGCTGAGCTGGTCATCGCCGCCAGCGTACTGTTGATCGGCGTTCTGGGCCTGATGGGCGCAAAACTACCGGCGCTGGTAGCTGCCGCTCTCTTCGGCGCGGCTGGCGTTTTTCACGGCTATGCGTATGGCGAGGCCGTGGTCGGCGCCGAAGCATCACCGATCATCGCCTATCTGATTGGGTTCGCCTTTGTCCAAATCGCCATCGCCTGGGGCCTGCAACTGGCTGCAGAGCGCTCTGGTCGCATGGCCGGATGGATCAAGGCCGGCGCGGGTATTGCAGTTGGCGTCGGAGCTATGGCGTTGGCGGGGTAACGGTATGGCTCACCACCTCCAATCCAACCCGACCACATGCCATTGGGGCTATTTCACGCCGGATCGCAAGCCGGTGCTAGAAATAGAGTCCGGCGAGACCGTGGTCATCGAGACCGTCTCCGGTGCCCCGGCGGTGTTGCCACAAGGCCCGGAGTGGGATGTGTTGCCGGAGCATGCCTCTATTCATGCCGAATGTCCCCTGCCCCTCGGCAATGGCCATATCCTCACCGGGCCGGTCGCAGTGAAAACTGCACAGCCGGGCGATGTCCTCCAAGTGGATATCGAGAAGATTGACCTGCGCACCAATTGGGGTTGGAACATTATCCGCCCACTGGCCGGTGCTCTGCCGGAGGATTTTCACGAGACGACGCTGCTACACATCCACCTGGACAAAGAAAAGCGCATCGCCAACCTGCCCTGGGGTACGGACCTGAAGCTCAGCCCGTTCTTTGGCGTTATGGGCGTCGCACCACCCAGCGAATGGGGCATGATCACGTCGATCATTCCGCGGGCGATGGGTGGCAATATGGATTGCAAGGAATTGGGCGAAGGCGCCACGTTCTACCTGCCTGTGTTTCAGGAGGGCGCGCTGTTCTCCACCGGCGACGGCCACGCACTGCAGGGTGATGGGGAGGTCAATGTGACGGCCATCGAAACCTCGCTGACCGGCACCTTCCGCCTGACGGTGCGGAAGGACATGCACTTGTTCATGCCAATGGCCGAGACCGCGACGCACTACATCACCTTCGGCATCGACCCGGACCTGGACAATGCAGCGAAACAGGCGCTGCGGGCCATGATCGACCTGATCTGCGAGAAGAAGAACCTCAGCCGCGAGCAAGCCTATGCTCTCTGCTCCATCACTTGTGACCTGCGCATCAGTCAGATTGTGAACCAGCACAAAGGCATTCACGCGATGCTGCCGAAGGAGGCGCTGTAGAAACTGGGCCGCGAGTCTGGATGTATCTGCTTTTAAGTGCCAAGCTTCTGCAAGGAACAACTTTGCGCAAGGGAGCTCAAGATGGCCGAGCAGAAGATCAGCTTTAGCGACGGTGGGCTCTACGAGCGAACCATGGGCGTCTGGACCCGGCTTGCTGGCGACACGTTTCTGGACTGGCTGAAACCGGCACCGAATCAGGATTGGATAGACGTCGGTTGTGGGAACGGCGCATTTACCGATCTCATCGCCACCCGCTGTGCGCCGCAATCTGTGGAGGGTATCGATCCGTCCGCTGGCCAGATTGCCTACGCCCGTGATCGTGCTCCTGGTCGGATCGCCCGTTACCAGGAAGGCAACGCCTTAGCGCTGCCATATGCCGATGCAAGCTTCGATATTGCCGTCATGGCCTTGGTGATTTTCTTTGTGCCCGAGCCCGCCAAAGGCGTGACGGAGATGGCGCGAGTGGTGCGGCCCGGCGGCTTAGTCACGTCCTATTCCTGGGACATTCTCGGCGGCGGCTTTCCTGTCGCGCTGCTTCAGGAAGAAATGCGGGCAATGGACATGCCAACACCATTGCCTCCAAGCGTGGAGGCATCTCAGCACGACGCTCTCGTGGCTTTATGGGCAGACGCCGGCTTGGGTGACATCGAAGTGCGCAAAATTGCTGTCGAACAGACATACGCCAACTTTGAAAGTTTCTGGTCGAATATGTCGAGTTTTGGCTCTGCCGGTGCCATTGCGAAACTGGCAGATGCAGAGCGGGCGGAACTGAAAAACCGGGTCTTCGCGCGCCTGCCTCCGGCGGCGGACGGCAGCGTCACCTCTTCCGCCAGCGCGTTTGCCATTCGTGGACGAAAGCCCGCTTAAGCTCAGCTCTGTTAACCGCCCTGCCCTTCAAAAGGTTTATTCCCGTGACCGACTTGCGCCTCGCCATTGTCACCGATATTCACCATGGCACGCCAAAACGAACCAAACGCGGCGACTTGGCATTGGGCCTGCTCGATCAGTTCCTAGCGTTCTGCACCGACTATGGGCCAGACATGATTCTGGAACTGGGCGACCGCATTAATGATAAGGATCGCGAGACTGACCGGCGACTGTTGGCGGAGGTGGCTGCCAAGTTCCACGGCCTAAACACGCCGCATGCCCACCTGGATGGCAACCACGACAGTGATTACCTACTACCGGAGGACAACGTAGATGCTCTGGGCGATGGCGGCCATGGCAGCCGGGATGTAAATGGCTATCACTTGGTATTCTGGAACGCCTCCACCAAGATTCCCCGGCCGGAACCCTTTCGGGCATCAGAGGCTGATATGGCATGGCTAGAGGCCGATCTGGCGGCGACCTCGCTGCCCACGGTCATCTTCAGCCACGTGCCATTCAGTGGCGCGTCCATGACCGGAAATTACTGGTTCCAGAACAACCCTGAGCATGCAATCTATCCCAACGCCGCCGAGATTCGCACCATCGTTGAGGCCAGCGGCGTCGTGATCCTCTGCGTAGCCGGCCATGTGCACTGGAACACCCTACACACGGTCGGCGGCATTCCCCACATCACCATCCAATCCCTAACCGAGAGCTTCACCACTGGTGGTGAAGCGGCAGAAGCCTGGGCAACGTTAGAATTCGGTGAGGGCGAGATTCACTGGCAGACGCTTGGCCGCGACCCAATTAAGCTGACGTTGCAGCAACGTTCACTCGAGGCCCATTGGGAAGCTCCTTTACCTCCATTCGGCGTGCAAGCAGGCGACTAACGGCGACCTGTGAACCGCTTCACTGGCATTTTTTCAATTGATCGCTACAGTGACCAAAGGTAAACAAATGCCTAATGAATAGGAGGTATAGCAATGACCGATCAAACAATGCCTTCTTTGCTGGCGGCATCAATTTTGATGATAGCCCTGACACTACCAGCTGCAGCCTTGGCGCAGCAATCCTCCAGCTTACCAAAGCTTGCGATCAAAGACCCGGCCACTGCCGAGCCCGAAGCAGCACGTGACGTCACCATTCGCTGGTCACAAATTCAGGAAAAAGCAAAAACCTTCCAAGCCAACCGCTCAGGCTCATTGATGTCACCTGGCGTATCGAAGCCGCAGGAACGCAAAATGAGGTTCAAGCAGGCGCTAGAGAAAGTTAGCAAGAGTAACTGACCGCCAATTTTTTAAGTACAAATGTCGTTTTGACCAAAAAAAAATTCCCCAGACGAAGCAATATCGTCAGGGGGTTATTTGGAGGGTCCAGGCGGGATCGAACCACAGACCTCTTGAGTTCCATTCAAAGTACATACCCTAAAGTGGCCTAACAATACAAAACATCTATAACCGCTAACTCCGGATGATTGCTTGAATTATCGAAAATGTTAGGTATTGTTATTAACATCGGGTAACATCACCTAACCGGCCGATTTTGTTACCCCAGCGTTACCCGGGATGACCTCTTGACCTGCAAGAAGGATGCTTTGACATGGGGCAAGAGCAAAAATTCACGAAATAACCAAACGCGACGTTATCGATGTGCTGGATGGGATAGTAGACCGCGGCAGCCCGGTCAGGGCGAACCGGTTGCGCGCGCACCTGAACACGCTTTTCAATTGGGCCAAGGGCCGCGACTTTGTACAGTCCAACCCGCTGGACGGGATAAAGCCGCCTTCGAGTGAGAGACCACGCGACCGCGTCCTGAGTAACGATGAAATCCGCTGGTTTTGGCTGGCATGTGATCGGCTAGGGCAACCGTTCGGGTGGCTTTGTCAA
>CALKDI010000254.1 GCA_938084065.1 uncultured Alphaproteobacteria bacterium | reverse complement strand
CTCAACGAGACAACCGAACTTAGTTTTTGACTGAGGGCGGCACATGCTTTTCTGAGCACAGGATCATCCCTTTCCCGAGGAAGAATCCGTCAGAAAACCATGATTTGCCGTCCTCAGCTACCGCTGTCGTGTAGTGTGCGCCTCATGACCAGACGCCTGGCAAGGTATTGCTATTGCAACTGAACTTTTGAGTCAGGCTCTTAGATATCCTCCTGGAGCTCTACACCAAATGCGGATGGCCCGCGGATGCACTGCCAAAGTGGCTGAAGCCGGAGGTGACGATCAACTCAGCTGATGGGATCCGGCTGAACTAGTGGTTCGACCCTATCTGCGTAATCCGCTAGCCGTACCAAAATTGGCCTATAGCGCGCCTTCAGAGTGCTTGAGCGCCGAGTAGGACGAAACCTCGTGCCGACTGGTGTGCGCGTCGGGCCTTTAGGCTGCCCGCGCCAGACCCAGTGCCGTTTCACGCGGCATTTTGCGTACGTGGCTGGCTTCCAGCGCGCCAGGAATAGTGGCGGCGATATCGCTTGCGTCCAGCAGTTTTTCCAGATCGATGCCGGTCTCAATGCCCATGCGATCCATCAGATAGACCACGTCTTCACTCGGGATGTTGCCTGAGGCGCCGGGCGCGTAAGGGCAGCCGCCGAGGCCCGCCACCGAAACGTCAAAGCTGCGCAATCCTGCCTCCATCCCGGCCAGGATGTTGGCGACGCCAAAGCCAGAGGTATCATGTCCGTGGAAGATGAAGGTCGCGTCGTCACCAAACTGCGCCAGCGCCTGGGTCGCCAGCGACTTGACCTTGACCGGCAGCGCCATGCCGGTCGTATCTGACAGCGCGAACTCCAGGCCCGGTCGGATTCTCAGCATTTTCTCGATGTTGGCGAGCACCACGTTTTCTGGTGTCAGTCCCTCAAACGGGCAGTGAAAAGAAGTAGCGAGGCCGATGCGCAGTGTGAGCTTGTGCTCCGGATCGACATCGTTCAGCAGATAATCCAGGTCGGCGATTGAGTCTGCCGTTGGTCGGCCAACATTGCTGTTGTTGTGGCCGTCGGTCATGGAGATCACCATCTCCAGGTCCGTCACGCCATGGTTGGCCGCCCGACGCGCGCCCTTGGAGTTCGGCACCAACGCCACGCCGGTAACGCCAGGCATTGGGCCAAGACCGCGGACCACATCGTCCATATCTTGCATCTGGGGGATTGCCTTGGGGCTGACGAAGGAGCCGATCTCCATCCGCTTGAAGCCCGCAGCAGCCAGCGCATGGATCAGGCGGATTTTCGTCTCCGTCGGCACGAATTGCTTGATGTTCTGCAGCCCATCCCGCGGTCCCACTTCGACGAGTTCGATCCGGTCCATGGCTTAGCCTCGCTTGTAAAATTCCTCGTTGCATGGTGTTTAGCGCAAACCGCTCACTTTCGCCAACAGGACGCTATGACCGATAATCTGTCCGGCCAACCGCTCGCTGGTTACCGCGTAGTCGATCTTTCCCGGGTCCTTTCCGGCCCATTTCTGACGCAGATGCTGGGCGATCTGGGCGCAGACGTTATCAAAGTGGAGGCCGAAGTCGGCGATACCGTGCGCACTCAAGGCGATCAAGTGGACGGCTTCAGCTGGTATTTTGCGGGCTTCAATCGGAACAAGCGGTCCATCGTGCTCAATCCGAAAACCCCGGAAGGCAAGATCACGCTGGAAGCGCTGATTCGCAGTGCGGACGTTCTGGTTGAGAATTTTCGGCCTGGCGTGATGGAGCGGTTGGGCTTTGGCGCGGAACGGCTGGAGGAATTGCGCCCCGGCCTGATCTCCTGCGCCGTGACCGGCTTTGGCGCCGACGGCCCCTACCGCGACCGGCCGGCCTTTGACTTCATCGCCCAGGCCATGAGCGGTTTCATGAGTTCGAATGGCCGAGAAAGCGACCCGCCGTTACGCTCTGGCCTGCCGATCAGTGACCTGGTAACCGGCATCTATGGCGCACTTGGCGTCACAGCGGCCCTGCTGCGCCGGGAGCGGAACGCGGGCGCGGGCGAGCATGTGGATGTTAGCCTGACAAATTCCATGATCAGCCTGCAGGCCTATCTGGCCAGCAACTACTTCGCCAGCGGTCAGGTCACCCCCCGCACCGGCAACGACCACCCCATCGCTGCCCCCTATGGCCTGTTCGATACGGCGGACGATCCCATTGCCGTCGCGCCCAATGACAATGTGTTCTTTGGCCGTCTGATGGATGCGCTCGACCTGCCCGAATTGAAAAGCGATCCGGATTTACAGAGTAACCACCAGCGTGTCGCCAATCGCGAGCGGTTGAACAAGGCAGTGGTCGACCGCCTCGCCACCGCCGGCGCGGCGCATTGGATCGAGAAGCTGAACGTCAGCGGCGTGCCGTGTAGCCGCGTCAACGACGTCGCCAGTCTTTTCGCTGACCCGCAGGTGCAATCCCAGGAAATGGCACTGGAGATCGAACACCCGGCGCACGGGTCGATGACCGTGTTGGGTTTTCCGATGAAATTCCGTGAGGCGCCGTGCGTCGTCCGCACCCACCCGCCCGACCTGGGTGAGCACACGGACGAGATCCTGGCGGAGTTGGGGCTTAAAAGCCGCTAGAACTCCCAATGAACCAGCGGCGCGCCTTTGATGGGGGAGCGGAAGGTCTGGATGCCATCATGGGCCAGTGAACCCATATAGGCCGTGTGCAGATCCGGCCCGCCAAAGCCGATGCTGGCGATGTTACGCAATCGGCGCTTACTGCCGATCTCGATCATCTCCCGCACTGCATCGCCGCGATCAAGCGCTGCCTGTACCTCTGCTATTTCTACCGGGTCGACGTCTTCGGTCACGATGTTCTGCTTGCCGTCGCGGTCCACATGAATGATGCGGTTGCTCGCGACGCTGACAATCCAAATACCGCCCTCAGCATCGAAGGTGAAGCCGTCCGGGAAGGTCCCGCCTGGGTACTCTGCCACAAGCTCCCGCGGCCCCAATGAGGCATCTGCTTTGATGGGGTAGCGGGAGGTGCATTGGCCGATGGTTTCGTTGACGTAGAGCCACTCGCCGGTGGGATCGACGATGGCCTCGTTGGTGAAAGCGATGCCGTCGGCGACGAGGCGTGTTGTACCTTGGTCATGCACGGCGACGAAACCATCCGCCCAGCCTTTCTTGAAAGCCGGATGCCTGGGCGTCACGCGGGTTGAGACGGAAATCCAGATGCGGCCCTTGGCGTCCAGCCCGACGAAATTAACGGGCGGCAGGGCCACGCCATCCACCGCGTCCAGGAATAGGCTGGCCTGGCCATCCGGCTTGATCCGCCAGATGCCGCTGCTGTCGGCTAAGTTCGCCGCCAGCACATCACGGCCTGGCAAAAGCGCGATGCCGTTCGGCATGAAATCCGCAGGCGCGCCTACGGCCTGCACAAAACGGCTCTGGCCGTCTGGTTTGATGATGTTGTAGCCACCTCGGCTGTCCGAGCAGAACAGGTCGCCAGACTTGGTCGCCAACACACATTCCGGGCGCTGCATCCCGCTGCCGATGGCGGTGATGTCGTCCGGGCTTAGCTTGAACATGATCTTTCCTTCCATAACCCGTCGCACGCTGATCTAGTAGGCAGCGTTTGGGTTAACCTTGGACCGTTGGTGTTGTGGGACGGCAAGGCCATAAGGCCTGATCGCCAGCAATTTTGAGACGGGCTCCACGAGATTAAACGAGCTTCGGGCCCGGTAAAGACCGCTAGCGCCATGGTTGCGCGCCTCTGTGATCGGGGTGTCGGTCGTACGGGAGCGATCAAACTGCGAGTTTCTAAGGCGATTTCGGACTGGCGACCAGCGCCAAACGCTTCAGGATAAGCCGCCGGGCTATGGGGCAGTGGTCGCATTGGCAGCTGCGATAGCTCTTAGCCCCTCAACCACCACATCTGGCACTTCAATTTCATCTTCAGCCAACCGTCGCCGCCGTTCTGCCAGCGACCGGTCGTAAGGCATGCGCACCGACTGGCCACCGGGCACGGGCTGAGTGGAGCGGATCAGGCGGGCGTATTCGGAGACGTTGGCGCGGTATTCCTCTGCGGGCATCAATAGGTCAGGCTTCATCATGACGAACAGGCAGCCATAGCCGAACATACCTTGCGGCATTGGTGCCACGTTACAGAGCATGCCCAGCATCTGCACCACGACAGCCAAGCCAGAGCCCTTGTGCCCGCCCCACGCGGCTATCGCGCCTTGCAGCGCTTTCGCCGGGTCGCGGGTCGGCTGACCCTCGCCATCAAAGGCTGAGCCTTCTGGCAATTCCTTGCCCAGCCGGCCTGCAAGCACAACCTCGCCATGCATCAGCGCGGATGTGCCAATGTCCCAAACCACCGGCTCCTCCTCAGACGGAAAGCCGAAGGCGATGGGGTTGGTGCCAAACCGCCCCTCGGTGCCACCATGGGGTGCCACGGTGGGGGAGGCGTTGGAGGCGATCATAGAGACTAGGCCGGCCCTGGCCGCTTTCTCCGCATAGTAGGACAGCATGCCGGTGTGCCACGTGTCGCGAGCGCCGACGATGGCCATACCAAGCGCCGACGCTTTCTCGATGCAGAGCTCCGCCGCGCGTAAGGCCACCAGATAGCCAATGTTGCCCTCGCCATCGACCAGGGCGGAGAGCGGCGTTTCGTGCGCCACATGGATATTGCCGCGTCTGAAAGACGGCGCGGTCATGCGTTCAAACACGCTTAGCGCCCGCGGCAGGCCGCCATAGCTGAGGCCGCGCAACTCACAATCCAGCACATGGTCAGCGATGGCAGCGGCTTCCTTCGCATCATGGCCACAGGCGGCGAAAGTCTGCTCGGCCAGATGCCGGGCCTCGGCGACCGAGAGGCGCATGGTGTTATAGCCCCTGGGCGACGCGGGGCATCACCTCTTCTGCAAACAGCTGCATCGCTTCCATGGAGCGAGCGATCTCCAGGCCCGGCCAGTGCATGCTCATGACGATGTGGTTCATGCCGATGCGCTTGTTGAACTTGATGATCTGCTCCGCCACGTCATCGGGGGAGCCGATGAAGAAGCGGTCGGCCATCAACTCCTCGAACGGTTGGCCCAGCTCGTCCTTGTTATCCGGGCGTGAGCGGCCCAGGCCCCAGGCGTGATAGGCGGCGTATTTGGTCATCACCGGGTCTTTGCAAAGCCGGAAGGCCTCCTCTCGCGTCGGTGCGACGAACACTTCGCGGCGCAGCGGGAATTCGGCTGGGAAGGGCTTGCCGTGGGCATCCAGCGCGCGCTTGTAGGTCTCAACCTGAGGCTCGATCTCATCGAGCCGGTCGTTCGGGCCAACATACCAGCAGGTGCCCATACGCGCCGCCCGGTCGATCACCACATCGGCGCTGCCACCAATCCAGATCGGCGGATGCGGGTCTTGCACCGGCTTGGACGAGCACGCCGCATCCACCAGATTGAAGTGAGAGCCTTTGATCGTGACGGTTTCCTCCGTCCACAGCCGTTTGATCGCGGTCAGGTTTTCCTCAAACCGCCCGGCACGCGCTCGCTTGGAGGTGCCGAACGCCTCAAACTCCACATCGCGATAGCCGACGCCGCAGCCGAAGATGACCTTGCCGTTGGTGATAATGTCGAGCGTGCCCACTTGCTCCGCCACGTCCAATGGCTTGTGCAAGGGCAATAGCAGCACGCCGGTGTTGAGGCGCAGGCTGGGAGCCTCCGCCGCAATCCGGCTGAGGAAGGGCACCTGCTGCAAATCCTGCAACGGATGCGTTGAGTAGTGCGAGCCCTTGGTGATCGAGTGGAAACCCAGCTTTTCCGCCAGCCGCGCCTGCTCCAGCATCTGCTGAAAATGGTGGGCGACGTTATCCTCTTTCGGGAACTGGCCGCGCATCATGATGCCGTACTGCATCGCCATTGTTTCGCTTCCTCTAATTGACCATGGTGCTGGGCAGATACAGCGCCAACTCCGGGAATACGCACAGGATGATCAGCATCAGCACGCCAGCCGCCAGATAAGGCAGCAGGCCTTTGAATACATCCTCCAGCTCCACTAACCCGTCCGAGGCGCCTTGCACAACGAAGCAGTTGATACCCACCGGGGGCGTGATCGCACCGATCTCGCAGAGCAGCACCACGTAAATGCCGAACCAGACCGGATCGAAGCCCAGGTTCATCATCACCGGGTGCGTGATCGGCAGGCTGATCGCCAGCAGCGGCGGCGCGTCCATCATCATGCCC
>CALKDI010000253.1 GCA_938084065.1 uncultured Alphaproteobacteria bacterium | reverse complement strand
AAATCCCATGGCTACTATGCCAAATCATGGTTCCGCGTCGGCTTCGACCACCTCAGACACCTGCTCAGAAACAACCCCGAAAACGCACTTGCCTGCTGGAACGCTTTGAAACCGCAAAAAATGAGAGTCGTGTAGTGTGCGACCTGGCGGGGCAATGCGGGTTTTGGTGTAGCGCAATCATAGTAAGGAACCAGACATGGATCGGTTAGCGACGATCTCACTCCTGGCAGATTTGGCTCCTGCGGATCGGGAAGATTTGGCCAAACAGTGTGCTTGGCGGACGTTTCGCAAGGACCAGACTGTGGTGGAAAGCCAGTCTGATGACCGGGATGTGTATTTCCTGGTTAGCGGGTCTGTGCGGATCGTGAATTTCTCGCTGTCAGGTCGGCCGGTGGCCTATGCCACAGTAGGGGCAGGCGCGTACTTTGGTGAGCTTGCAGCGATTGATGGCGGGCCGCGGTCAGCGTCGGTTGTTGCGGATGAAGAGAGCCAGCTGGCGGCATTGTCGCCGGATGCCTTTGTCGCGCTGATGCAGTCGCATCCAGGGATTTCGTTGGCGGTGATGCGTCGGTTGGTAGGGATTGTGCGCTCATGTGATGAGCGGATCATGGATTTGGCGACTTTGGGCGCGATGCAGCGGGTGATTATGGAGTTGTGTCGGCTGGCAAAGCCGGACCCGATTACGGCAGGCTCCTGGATGATCTATCCCTGCCCGGCGCAGCGCGAGATTGCGGGCAAAGCATCGACCACGCGGGAGACCGTGGCCCGCGTGTTTACGCAGTTGCAGGAGAGTGAGCAGATCCGCCGAAAGGGCCGCAGCCTGTATCTGACCGACCGGGCAGCTTTGGAGACGCTGGCGCATAGGTTGGCGCCGGGGACCGGTTGATACCTTCGCAAAATGCCCCTGAAATGTTTAGGTATGTTTTGGGAAAGTTCTGTATTTCAGTAAGTTATGGGGCGGTCAGCAAAAACCTTAACAAACGTTCGCATTTGTTGGCCGGCCTGTCTGACAAGTAGAATATAAGAATAATGTCTTATTGTCAAGATTCCCGCCAGCCGGGCGCGTAGCGCACGCAGAGGCCAAGGCCGATACCGGTCACGGCCAGGCCGGCGGCGACGCAGGCGAATAGCATACCGACAGAGCCGCCCAGGACGACGACCAGCAATCCACCGCCTGCGGCAAAGGCAAAGCGGACAAGCCCCACAAGCACGGGCACTACCATGCGTCCCGTGCCCTGACTGGCGAAATAGAGCGTTTGTCCCGCGCCGAACAGGCCAAAGAATGGCCCGGCAATCAGCAGGTATAGGCCGCCCATAACGAAGGCGTCGGCGTCGGCGGTGAACAGGTTCAGCCAGAGGCTTGGCCAGATGGCAACCGCGATGCCCATCGCGCCGGTTGCGGCACCAGCGACGGCGGCACCGGTCCAGGCGAGCCTGCGGGCGCGGGCGTGTTGTTTCGCGCCGACGTTGGCGCCGACAGCGCCGGTGAGTGCTCCGCCAATGCCGAAGACTAGAGGTGTCAGCAGCAGTTCAAGCCGGCTGCCGAGACCGTATCCGGCCAGCGCGGCAGTGCCGTATTCCGCGACCAGGCGGGTGATGACGACGACGGTGAAGGCAATGGTCAGGCTATTGATGAGGCCGATCGCGCCGACCTGTAGGATCGATTTGAGGGGTGCCCAGGCAAGCTTGTGCACGCGCAGTCGCACCACGCGGTTGCTGGAGCCGCCGGCTCGGACCAACTGCCAGGCCATATAAGCGGCACCGCCAGCCATGGCGATGACGATGGCCACGGCAGGGCCAACAATCCCCAATTGTGGAAATGGGCCCCAACCCAGCGTTAGCGCACCGGACAGCCCGATTTGCACGATGCTGGCCCCCAATACGGCTCGCGCCGGGGTCGCTGTATCGCCGGAGCCGCGCAGAATCGCAAAGCAGAGTTGCAGCGCCCAGACACTGACCGCACCGCCAAAGGCAATTTGGGCATAGGCTACAGCGCCGTCCAAAACGTCATCCTGTGCGCCGAACAACGCGAACATCGGGCGTGCAAAGAACCCCAGCACGACCATGTACACCGCAGCCAAGGCCAGCCCGATCACGATGGCATGCCAGGCAGCCGCGTCCGCCGCGGCCTGATCGCCTGCACCCAATGCTCTGGCCACGGCGGATGCCGTGCCACCGCCAATGGCGCCGCCTGCCATCATCAGCATGAGGCTCTGCAACGGGAATACCAGCGCCAGGCTTGCTAGCGCCGTCGTGCCCAATTGTCCAACAAACCAAGCGTCCGCCACCGGCACAAGGACCATCAGTGCGGCGGTCAAGACATTGGGCGTCGCCAGGCGCCAAAGCACACGGCCCGGCGGCGCCTCTAGCAGCAGGGCGAGGCGCGGTGGCAGGGGTTGGCGATCTTGCATTGTGACTGTTTCGATCTGGATGATTGGGTGAAGACAGTCCTAGCGAGTCTTCGTGGGATCACCAGATGCAGACAGCGCACAAATGCTTTTAGGCCCAGAGGAAGTGGTCGGTTACTCCGCCGCCATGCCGGGCCGGGCCATCGGTGTTGCGGTATCGGCCGGGTCCATCGGCTTTGGCCACCAGCGGTCCTCCCATTCGTCGTCGAACAGGTCTTTGAGCTGAGGCATGACCTTCTCGGCGAAGATGCGAGTGTTGTATTGGGTTAGCTGTTTGCCCATGTTGCCGAATTGCAGCAGGCACATCAGGTGGCCGACGTGGAGCTCCTTGGCCAGTTCGCGCAATTGCTCCGCGACTTGGTCCGGGCTGCCGCAGATGATGTAGCCGTTCTCGAGGATGGCGGGGAATTCACGGGCCGTCTTGCTGATAGCGCGCTGGGAGGCCGCTGCGTTGACGGTCTGCGAGGCGCGGCCAATCTGGCTTTCCAGCCCGGCGCGCTGGGTTGCTTCTGTCACGTAGCCGGGTGGGCCGGCAAAGCGGGGGTCCACATGCAGGCATTTGTCGAAGAAGTACTCGGCTGGTTCTTTGTACAGTTCCAGCGCCTCTTTCTCGGTCTCGGCCACACCGATGGCCTGGGCGAAGCCGGCCATGTAGGGATTGGGCTCCTTGCCGAGTTTTTTCATCTCCTCCCAAAAGCCCTTCATCGTCGCCATGCCGGCCTTGTAACCGTAATAGCTGAGGTAGGAGTAGACGTAGTCCATCTCCGCACACCAGCGCCAGGTCTCGACACTGCCGCCACCTGGAATCCAGATCGGCGGGTGCGGTTTCTGGATCGGGCGGGGCCAGATGTTGACATAGCGTCGCTGGTTGAAGCGGCCGTTGAAGCTGAACGTGTCCGGCTCCGTCCAGGCTTTGATAATGAGGTCGTGCGCTTCCAGATACTTTTCGCGCAGCAGTGAGGGGTTCTGACCGTAGGCATAACAAGTGTCCATCGGCGTGCCGACCGGAAATCCGGCGATCAGTCGTCCGCCGCTGATGACGTCAATCATCGCGAACTCTTCAGCCACGCGGGTTGGCGGGTCGTAGAGCGCCAGCGAGTTGCCCATGACGCAGATCGGCACGTTCTTGGTGCGCCTGGCCAAGGCCGAGGCGATCAGGTTGGGGCTGGGCATCAGGCCGTAACCGTTTGAGTGGTGCTCGTTGCAGCAAATGGCGTCGAAGCCCATGTCCGCCGCGAATTCCAACTCGTCCAGGAAGTCGTTGTACATGTGGTGCGCGCGTTCGGGATCGAACAAGGTGGAGTGGATGTCGACCCAGACAGATGGGTTTTGCTCGCGGAAGTCGTCCGGCAATTCCGTGTAGGGCATCAGGTGGAACCAGAGGAACTTCATGGGCTGAACTCCGCGTCTGCTTGTTTGGCTTGGGGGAAGTCTCCGGGATTGCCGGAGAGGCGTCAATGCTTTCGCCGCACTTGACGTTTGGCGATGGCGCACCCTCCTATGAGGAGATAGTGTTTCCTGAGGATTGACCGCCTGTGTGTTCATCAACCGCCCATGCTGAGACTGTGACCCGTGACCCCATCTGCGGGATGACGGTGGACCCGCACGCGGGCAAGCCTTCGGTCGAGCACGGGGGCCACGTCTTCCATTTTTGCGCAAGCCATTGTCATGATCGGTTCTTGGCTGAGCCGGACACATATACAGAGGCGACCGATCCGGTCTGCGGCATGACTGTGTTCCGGGCGACGGCGCAGCATATGGCGAGGCATGAGAGTGAGCAGTTCTATTTCTGCTCGTCGCGCTGCCAATCCCGGTTTGAGGCTGAGCCGGAGGCTTGGCTGGGGGATAGGCCTGCGCCGGAGCCGATGCCCGCGGGTACACTCTACACCTGCCCAATGGACCCGGAGATCGTGCAGGACACCTTCGGCGACTGTCCG
>CALKDI010000252.1 GCA_938084065.1 uncultured Alphaproteobacteria bacterium | reverse complement strand
AGCTGTTTGCCGACGCAATCCTCGCCTTCATGCGGGAAACCATCCCGCGTGAATGGAAAAACTTCCGCGACACGGTGTCAGACAACTTCCGCGTCATCACACACGAGAAATTTCGGGTTTTGGAGTGAGGGCAGTATATTCGGAAATTTTTGGTCGCTGGCGCCGTTTTGGCTTCGGTCATGGCCGCACCGGTCACCGCTCTTGCTGACCCGCCTATGAGCTTCTTCGTGACCAGCGTCGGCATGGGCGACGGCGCCAATCTCGGCGGCCTGGAAGGCGCGGACGCCCATTGCACCAAACTGGCGACCGCCGCAGGCTCAACCGGCCAAACCTGGCGCGCCTATCTCAGCACCCAGGTTGAGGGCAAACGTGGTATCTCGGCCCGCGATCGCATCGGCAGCGGCCCCTGGTACAACGCGGCGGGTGAGCTAATCGCCACCGACCTTGATCAGCTGCACATCATGCCGAACATATACATGCGCACCGCCGTGGACGAGAACGGCATGCGCATCAAAGGCCGCGGCGACAAGCCGAACGAGCACGACATCCTGACCGGCTCCAAAGCCGACGGCACCGCCTATTTCCCTTGGGAAGAGGGCGACAAGACCTGCTCCAGCTGGACCAGCAATGGCGAGGGCAGTGCCACCGTCGGTCACCATGACCGCCACGGCGGCGGCAATGTCTCCTGGAACGCCGCCCACAACTCTCGCGGCTGCAGTCAGGACAATCTGAAGAGCACTGGCGGCGCCGGCTTCTTCTACTGCTTTGCCGCGAACTAATCCGCCCTGCTTCCGCGCCGCGACCCTGGACGATCTGCCGACGATCATAGCTTTGATCGCCGACGATGGCCTGGGGCGCGGTCGTGAAGACTCAAGCTTGCCGCTGGATCAGCGATATCTGGCTGCGTTCGCTGCCGTTGACGCGGACCCCAACCAATTGCTGGCGGTGGTGGAGCGAGACGGTTTGGTCGTCGGCACGATGCAGCTCAGCTTCATCCCCGGTGTATCGCGCCTCGGTTCCTGGCGTGGCCAGATTGAGGCCGTGCGCATCGCCGCCACTGAACGCGGTTCCGGCCTGGGACAGATGATGATGGAATGGGCCATCGACCAATGCCGCGCTCGTGGCTGCAGTCTCGTGCAGCTAACCTCCGATAAGACCCGCGACGGCGCCCACCGGTTTTACGAACGCCTCGGCTTCACCGCCAGCCATGAGGGCTTCAAGCGCGAACTGGATCTCTCCTAATATCTGGCTAGGCCAAGTTTCCTGCGTTTGCACACTTGGTGCGACGGGGTAGGGACTTGCGCGACCATTGCAAGATATGGTGAGCAAGCACCAATTCTGTTCGCCCACACCAGATCCGAGGCCCTTATCGCTATGTCCCAGCCAGCCAAATCTTCCAAACTGCCTCCGTTCGATTGGGCCGATGCGTTGATGATGTCGGGCCAGCTGTCCGAGGATGAGCGCATGGCCTATGATATGGCCCAGCGCTTTGCCAATGAGGAGTTGATGCCGGGCGTGCTGGAAGCGCACCGCAACCAGACTTTCGATCGCGGAATTTACAAAAAATTCGGCCAGGCCGGTTTCCTTGGCATCGGGCTGGAGGGCTATGGCTGTCCCGGTGGCAGCGCCGTCATGTATGGCCTGGTCGCTCGCGCCATTGAGGGCTGTGACAGCGCCTATCGCAGCGCCATGAGCGTGCAATCCTCGCTGGTGATGTACCCGATCTACTCCTACGGCACCGAGGACCAGAAGCAGCGCTACCTGCCGAAGCTCGCGTCGGGTGAGCATGTCGGCGCCTTCGGCTTGACCGAGCCTGACCACGGCTCCGACGCTGGGGGTCTTCGGACACGCGCCAAAAAGGTGGACGGCGGCTATCGCGTGACTGGCGCTAAGATGTGGATCACCTCCTCTCCCATCGCCGACACCTTTGTGATTTGGGCCAAGGACGAGGCCGACGACATCCGTGGCTTCATCCTGGAGCGCGGCATGGAAGGTCTCTCCACCCCGAAGATCGAGGGGAAATTCTCGCTGCGCGCCTCGCCGACCGGTGAGATCGTCATGGACAACGTGTTCGTGCCGGACGCCAACTATATGCCGGGCGCGAAAGGTCTGGGCGGTCCGTTCGGTTGCCTGAACAAGGCGCGCTATGGCATCTCCTGGGGCGCGATGGGTGCCGCGGAGACCTGTTTCCACGCCGCCCGCGACTATACCCTGAACCGCAAGGCATTCGGTCGTCCGCTGGCGGCTAACCAGCTGATTCAGAAGAAGCTGGCGGACATGCTGACCGAGATTTCGCTGGGTTTTCAGGCCTCGCTGCAGGTTGGCCGGCTGATGGATGAGGGACAGGCCGCGCCCGCTATGATCTCTCTGGTCAAGCGCAACAATTGCGGCAAGGCCCTGGATATCGCCCGCGTCGCCCGCGACATGCATGGCGGCAATGGCATTCACGACGAATACCACGTCATCCGCCACATGATGAATCTGGAAGCCGTCAACACCTACGAAGGCACCCACGACGTGCACGCCCTGATCCTGGGCCGCGAGATCACCGGTATGCAGGCTTTCGGGGGGTAGACGGCAATGGCCCCTCTGTAGAACCGCTGACGGTCGGGAGTAGAACCTGGCCCAAGCGTCAGCGGTCAGCCGGAACGCCAGCTTCTACGCCCGTAGAAGCTGGCGAACGCAAGTTAGATACTTACCACGGTTTTCGCGGAAAACGCGTAGCCCACAAGCGTTGCTGCGGTCGAGCCGGTGCCAGCCGCGAACGGCAGGGTTATGGCGGCCCAGTCCGTTGACTGAGACGCGGATTCAACCTGGGTGCCAGTAGCCTTGTAGGTGGTACCGCCGCTGTTGATCAAGCCCGTCAGCAAGGTATTGATGACGTTCTGGGTAAAGTCATCTCGGGTAATAACATTCCAGTTCTTGAGCGACTGATTCAGCAGGTCAGCCGCACAGCCAGCAGACATCCCAGGCTTCAGGGGACCTTTCTGGATCAAAAATCCAATCGCGACCTGAGTGCTATTCATCGTGGCACTCGGGAAACCCGCCTTCCAAAGAGCAGCCAGCGCCTCGTTCATGGCGGCAACATACTCTTTCTCGACTTGCGCATACGGAGTATTGTCCGCTATTGGTTGGAGATTAGATCCTAATTTGGCCCTATTGGCGTTGTAGCCATTTATTACTGTGTTGTTTTGTTCAATCACAGTTGTTACGGAGACAGATGTGTAACTGTTCACCCCCCTCGTTGAACAGGGGTTTGCCGGAGGGCAATTGAGGGTAACTGCTCACCCCCCTGTCAAATCGTCTGCAGTATGGGTTTGCCTTTGAGGCAAGCGCGGATGGCTTCAAGGGTGTTTTGATCGTGAATGGCAGCGGTGGCCATCACCGAAAGGATGTCGGCATAGAGTCCGTCGCCCCATTCTGAGCGGAAACATCCGGTCACCTTGCGGAAGATCACCGACATACGTAACAGGCGTTCGGATATGTTGTTGG
>CALKDI010000251.1 GCA_938084065.1 uncultured Alphaproteobacteria bacterium | reverse complement strand
GGAAATCCCATGGCTACTATGCCAAATCATGGTTCCGCGTCGGCTTCGACCACCTCAGACACCTGCTCAGAAACAACCCCGAAAACGCACTTGCCTGCTGGAACGCTTTGAAACCGCAAAAAATGAGAGTCGTGTAGTGTGTTCCAGCACAGAGAATGGAAAGACAACCTCTTGGTCTTGCTAGATTTTCTCCCACAGCACCTCAAACATTTGTCTCTCGAGCTTACGCGTTGCAGGAGGGCTTCGGATAATGTGGTTGCACCGTAGTGCTCTACTGATGCTGACGCTGGCCATGATCAGCGCCCCTTTCGCTGTGACCGCAGCTCAAGACGGTTATGCACTATCTGTCCTGACACTTATTGCAAAACCGCCCCAGGGGATGCGCTATCCAGAGGCCGTTGAGACCGAAATTTTCCGCAACCTCAACAAGCTCCGCAAACGCAAACGCTTGCGCCAATTAGATGACCGCGAAGGGCTTCAGTTGGCCGCGAGAGCTCACTCTCTACGCATGCTGCGGGATGATTTCTTTGCGCATGAAGATCCAGATGGCCGCGGCGCTGGTCATCGTATTGCCGCCACAGATCGCACCGGGCTGTTCCGCACGGTCGGTGAGAACCTGGCCAAAATCTCTCCCGTTCTCCCAGACCTGGCCGAAAGACTGCATGACGGTTGGGTGGATAGCCCCGGTCACTACAAAAACATGATCGGCAAGGGTTTCACCCATGTTGGAATCGGCTGCGCGCAATTTAAGCGAGAAACAGCCTGCACCCAGGTCTTTGGTGGGTTGGCCGGAACACTTGATCGTGCGGTTCCTCTGACACTAAGGCGGGGTCAATCTTTTGAACTCTCAGCCGAAATCGGTAACCTCACCTACTACGGCTGGGAATTGACCGACAGCAATGACAAGACCAAAGCGGAGAGCGAGTCGCCAACGCTAAAAGCGCCCAGGGGTCTTCGTGGGGAATTTCAATTACGATTACTGGGCCGATCCGTTGTGGTAAAACAGCGCTACACCATCTACAGCTTTTTTGGTCCGACCACGGTGCTTGAGTAACTCAACTTATGGTCTCGCAAACATGAACACCCGGCCCGCGCCCCACGCCCTCTCTGCAGTCGCTGAGCTCTATCACCAATACATGACCGGTCTGATCCTGGCCGTCTCCATGAACCGAGGACGCCACGACGCGGGCCGCTGGATCTATCGCGTGTTCCGCTATCAGCATCATGAGAAATTCCTCTCCAGCTTTGACAAGCTCGGCCTGACCGGCATGCCGGATGCGGTGGCTTGCGCCGCATATCACTACCTCTCCAACAGCGTCGGCGGGGTTGGCGTTCAATTCATGCGCGAGAGCGATGTTAAGGCCTGGGTCCGCTTCGTCCCGCCCCGCTGGATCTACCCCGGCGCCACCATCTGTGGCGTGCCGTCAGAGGTCAGCCGCGGTATGCTGGAGGGCTGGTATGCCCAGAACGGCGTCTCGTTGCAAAATCCCCGCCTTGGCTTTATCTGCACCGCCCAAACCACGGACGGCCAGCACGGCCTAGCCGGCTATTTCCTGGAGCATGACCGCGATCTCTCGCCCGACGAGCGGCTGCGCTATGCGCCGGGCGAGTTGCCGCCGCCCTTCGACCCCGCCACAGCACCCAAACTCCCTGCCGCAGAGTGGCCAGAAGAACGTCTCGCCAAGGCCAACCGCAACTACGCCATGGAATACGTCCGCACCGGCCTGCCGCGCATGGCCGAATTGTTTGGCCCTGGGGAGACCCTCGCCATAGCCGGCCACGCCGCCCGGCAAATCGGCGCGCAGACCTATCTGGAGACGGCAACCGGTCTCGGCATTCAAGGTAACTCCCCCACGGATTTCGCTCGCTACCTCGCCGCTATCGCCGTTACGGAGGGCGACGCCGCCGAAGTCTCGATGGACGGCACCACCGCCATCGTTCGCCGCCACGCTTGGCGCCTCACCCGCAACTTGCCGACACAGCACCCTTGCGTGTTCGAGGCGTGGAATGGTCTGTTCGTAGGCGCGCTGATGGTTCACAATCGCTTTTGCGTGCTGGACGTGAGCCAGCGCCTGGATTATGGCGACCCCTATATCGAGTGGCGCATTCGCCTGCGCCCGAATTTTCCTTCCTGAAACTTGGAGCTTTCCCCATGCAACTGCTCGGTGGCTTTCTCTCTCCCTATGTTCGCCGCACCGCGGTCTCCCTGAACCTGACCGGCGTCGCCTATGAGTCTGTAAAGGTCCCTGTTTGGGACGACCCTGATGCCGTGAAGAAGCACAACCCGCTGGTCCGCATCCCAACCCTGGTCCTCGACGATGGGGACGTGCTGGTCGAGAGCTATGCCATTCTCGACGCCCTCGACGAGATGGCCGGCGACAAGCGCCTGGTCCCCGCCAGCGGTGCCGAGCGCCGCAAGGTCATGAAGACCACCGCCGTCGGCGCGGGCACGATCGATAAGACCATCTGGGCTGTCTACGAACTGCGCTTCCATGACAAAGAGCACGTCTCCCGCTCCTGGGTGGATCACAACGAAGCCCAGGCCCTCGGCGGTTTCGGCTGGCTGAACGAGCAGGCAGCGGCTGCCGGCGACGGCTGGCTCTGCGGCGCAAACATCACCCAGGCGGACGTGACCGCTGCGGTTGCCTACAGCTTTGCCAACAAGGTGCGCCCGAAAATGGACCTGGCAGCAAAATTCCCGGCCCTGGCCGCGCACAACGCCCGTTGTGAAGCACTGGACGCGTTCAAGAACGCAGCACTGCCCAGCTAAAAATCTGCGCTGTGTAATTTCGGCGGGAGCCTCCGGTCAGCTGACCGGAGGCTCTTTGCGTTTGTGTTGTCACTCCGCAGCGACGGCTGCCGGCTTTTTCAGGTGCCGGATCAACTGTCGATCATGGCGAGTCATCGCGGATAGGCCTGCGCTTTCTGTATAGGGGCGCCAGCGGGGCGCATTGCCGTGCACGCTATCCCCCATCACAGTCACGCGCTCAACAATCCGCTCGCCGATAACGTCGTTCACGACGTAATGCTGGGTGGATCGGTTGT
>CALKDI010000250.1 GCA_938084065.1 uncultured Alphaproteobacteria bacterium | reverse complement strand
CGCCTCAGGCCTGCGATGCGCGGCGAAGTTGAAGATCGTGGTCTTGTTGAAGGTGCAATCGTCCAGGTCCGCATCAACCGAGATCAACTCATCCCCAACGGTCCGCGCCATGGCGACGATCTCCCCCGACGGCGCACAGATGACGCTGCCGCCCATCATGTCAAAGCCATCCTCCGCGCCCGCCTTGGCAACGCCAACCACCCAAGCGCCATTCTGATAAGCACCCATCTGCATACTCATCTGATTGTGCATCATGCGCAGGTGCGGCGGCTCAATAGTGTTGCTCTCGCGATTCGCGGTTGGCGTGTTGTAGCCCAGCATGATGACCTCCGCCCCTTTGAGCCCCATCACCCGATAGGTCTCTGGCCAGCGGCGGTCATTGCAAATGCACATGCCCATCACGCCGCCCATGGTCCGCCACACAGGGA
The DNA here is from genome assembly GCA_938084065.1 of uncultured Alphaproteobacteria bacterium. Classification (GTDB taxonomy): domain Bacteria; phylum Pseudomonadota; class Alphaproteobacteria; order Bin95; family Bin95; genus JACKII01. Next base: position 11,385 of record CALKDI010000250.1, on the reverse strand, counting down.
AGCCCAGGTTGCCCACCTCGAAATAGCGCTTTTCCAGGTGCTGCCAGGGATAGCTCGGCACAAATTCCGAATGGCCCGGCAGGTGCACCTTGCGGTACTTGCCAACAATCTTGCCGTCGCGGTCGACCAAGATGGCGGTGTTGTAGCGATGCACCGCGCCATCCTCGACGCACTTCTCCGCATAGCCCAGGTAGAAGCCGATTTTCAGGCTGGCCGCCAGATCGAACAGAGGCTTGGTCGCCGCGTTCGGCATCTCCTCCTCGAACCAGGTATCGACCTCCTGCTGGCCTTCCATGTACCAGCGCGGGAAGAAAGTGGTCAGCGCCAGTTCCGGGAAAACACAAACCTGCGCCCCCTTCGCATGAGCCCGCTGCAGCAGATCGCAGAGCCTTTTGACGACGCTCTCCCGACTGTCGGCCTTGTGGATCGGGCCCAGCTGTGCGCCGGCAAGGGTAATGGGACGAGGCATGGGGACACTCCCGGATTATGTTTCTGGCGGATTGTATTTCTGATACGTGACCTGGATACTAACCCCAGCCGCCCGTTTTTCAGAGTGTCAATCTCACCATGCAAGACCCCTGCACCATGAGCGCCCGCGCGCTCGCCGCCGCAATCGCCCAGGGCGAGACCAATGCTGAGGCTATTACCGCCGCTCATCTGGAACGCATCGCCGAGCGGGAGCCGGAGGTGCAAGCCTTCGCACACATCAATCCTGAACTGTCGATGGAGCAAGCGCGTGCTATCGACGGTCGGGCCGGGGTTGGCATGCTGCGCGGCGTGCCGTTCGGCGTGAAGGACATTATCGACACGCACGACATGCCGACAGAGCACGGCTCACCGATCCACAAGGGCCGACAACCAACGGCGGATGCAGCCTGCGTGGCCTATGCGCGGGACCACGGCGGCGTGCTGCTTGGCAAAACCGTTACGACGGAGTTCGCCCACGTCTCGCCCAACCAGACCCGCAATCCACACAACCCGGCCCACACGCCAGGCGGCTCGTCCAGCGGCTCGGCGGCGGCGGTAGGTGCCGGCATGGTGGCCTGGGCGTTCGGCACGCAGACTGCCGGCAGCGTCATCCGCCCGGCGGCCTATTGCGGCGTGGTCGGCTACAAACCCTCTTACGGTGAGATCAATACGGAGGGCGTTCACGGCAATGTCCGCAGTTTTGACACCATCGGCATCATGGCCCGCGCAGTGGAGGACCTGCCGCTGATTCGCGCGGCAGTGACGACCGAATCCATAGTCGATATCGCACCGCCCGCGGTGGGCTCCCTAAAAATCGGCTTCTGCCGCACGCCGTATTGGGACCAAGCCTGCCCGGCCACTCAGGGCTTCATCGAGGACGCAGCACGACGGCTGGAGAAAGCCGGCGCTGCGGTCACGGACTTCACCTTGCCCAAGGGCTTCGAAGCGTTCGAGCATGCCATCCGGCGGGTATCCGGCTATGAATTCGCTGGCGCCATGGCCTGGGAGCGGTTGAACCGAAAGGCGGACCTGTCGCAAGCCTTGTTGCAGGGCCGCGTCAGGGATGGGCTGGGGGTAACCCTCGAGCAATACCGCAGCGCCCTCGCCGGCCTCGGCATCTACCGCGCCCAAACGGCCATCGCGAGCCGCGACTTCGACCTGCTTCTCTGCCCCAGCGCACCCAGCGAAGCGCCGCTCGGGCTAGAGTCCACCGGCGCCGCCACCTTCAACGGATTGTGGAACTCCCTGCATCTGCCATGTGTAACATTGCCTTTGTTCAAGGGACCGGGTGGGTTACCGATAGGCCTTCAACTCGTCGGGCACTATGGCCAGGATCCCCGTTTGCTAAGCGCTGCTTCGACCGTCCACACCCTCATGCTAACCTCGTAATTATTTCAGTCGCATACCGACACTAATAAGGAGTTTCATGCAATGACCGGTATTCCGTTTCAGCTCCTCTTCCGCGGCCTAGTTGCCATTGCTGCCCTGACAGGCATAGCGGCAAGTGCGCCAGCGTTCGCCAAGGATTCCGGCGGCGAAAAGCCCATGTGCGAGATCGCTGGCCCGCAATCACCCCGCGACCTGACCGCGACCGCAGGCAATAATAATCCACCCAAGTTCTCGCTCGCGCCAGAAGCGGAGGACATGCAGCTCTGCAACATCCACTTCCATAAGAATGCAGAGCACAAAGCCAAAGGCTACCCGCACTTGGTCGGCGAGGGCGACCAACGCGGCTACGCCTGTAGCGCTGAAAAATCTGGGCACGAAACCATTAACAAGAACAATGCTCACGCCACGCCGACTGGCGGCGGTTGTGAGGGTATCGCACCGGGCGACACGATTGAGGTCCACTGGGTCTTCACATCCTGCCAGGCGGCAAAACCCGGCAAGGGCCTAGCCTCCTGTGTTCCAGCCGGCTGCAGCAAGCCACAATTGCGGGTTGAGGCGCGGACCTTCCGCCTCAACAACGATGCGCCGAATGATTTTATGAAGCTCACCGCGTTGAAAGATAACAATCTGGTAACGTTGCTGCCCGCCGCCGACCGAGTCCAATATGCGGGCTCAACCACAGGGCCGAGCTATAACAACAAGCAATGCTCGCCGTTTCTGGTAAGCTGGAGCGTCGACCAAACCTGTCACTCGCTCGACATCGCGTCAGTGAATAAGTGGTGCGCCAGCAACAACGCCTTTGACGAGCACCACGCCCATGGCGTCCGCAAGCTGGTCACCGACTTACGCTTCCTTTCCGCCACCAAATAGCAACACACCGCCCAGCCTTAATACCCGCCACCGCGCTCAATCCGCGGCGGCGGGCCATTCCCTCGGTCCGCCACTCACACAGTCTCAAATTTGCTTCCAGACAATATTTTAGGCCCCTACTGAAACCGCGCATCCCGCCAGGCAATCGCCGCCTTCAGCCCCTGCTCATCCCGAATACGGGCGAACTCGCGCTTCTCCGGCCCGCCGCCGGAGTTCAGCAGCACGTCGATATCAAGCGCTGTCCGCAGCGCGCTTGAAAGGCCCATCGCTTCATACGTCCGGTTAATCGCTTGCTTGGTCATACGCACGGAGCGTGTAGAAGCACGGGCCATCGCTGTCGCCAAACCCTCAGCCTCTGCAACCAGCCGGTCCCCTGCCACCACCCGGTTGATAATCCCAACGCGCAAAGCATCAGCAGCGCTCACCCGGTCATTACCCGTCAGCAGCAGCTCCTTCGCCGCCTTCGGTCCCGCCACCCACGGCAACAGCATGGCGATGATGCCAGTGCCAAAGCGCACCTCCGGCTCGCCAAACATCGTACCTTCCGCAGCCACGGTTACATCGCAGGCCAGCGCCAGCTCGAATGCTCCAGCCAGGCAATGGCCGTGTACAGCTGCTATGGTCGGCTTTGGTGAGTGCCAGAATTGCATGATGAACTCGAACTGCAGGCCCATCTGCGCCTCCCAGTCCTCAACGCTCTCCATCTTGCGCCCGGCTGCGGCTTTGAGATCAAACCCAGCAGAGAACGACCGCCCTTCCCCGCGCACGATGATCACTTCGACCGCGTCATCCGCATTTAGCGCCTTCATGGCCGCCAGCGTCTCGTGCATCAGGTCGTTGTGAAACGCGTTCAGCACCTTTGGGCGATTGAAGGCCAACGTTGCGACCGGTCCATCGTTAGAGACCGAGAGAAATTCGTAAGCCATGAGGCATCCTTTGCTTTTCGACGTGCGCGCCCTAATCTGATCACAAATTCTCCGGATAGGAAACGTGATCCATGAGCCAATTTGAGCAGCAGCGCCGCTACGCCTACAGCGCCATCGATTCTCGCCCGACCTACGAGTGGCCGAATGGCAAGCGCCTCGCCGTCTATATCGCCAACAATGTGGAGGTCTTCCGCTACGGCGTGGGTAAGGGCGCAGCCATCGCACCGCCGGACCAGGCCGTCAGCGACTCGGTCTATTCCTGGCGTGATTACGGCAACCGCGTCGGCTTCTGGACGCTGATGGACGCGCTGGACCGCTACAACCTGCCTGCAGAGGCCCAACTCAACACCGCCATCTATGAGGAATGCCCGGGCATTGCTGAGCGCCACCGCGCCCGCGGCGACGAATTCCTCGGCCACGGCCACACCAATTCTGACGAGCAAGGCAATCTGTCAGAGGCGGACGAGCGCGCCTTCATCCGCTCCTGCGGTGACGTACTTGAGCAACACGAGGGCAAACGCCCCACCGGGTGGATGAGCCCCTGGCTCTCAAACTCGCCCGTCACACTCGATCTGCTGCAGGAGGAGGGCTACCTCTACCACATGGATTGGACCATGGACGACCAGCCGATCTGGATGGCCACCCGCAGCGGCAACAAGATTCTGTCCATGCCCTATCCTATCGAGTGCAACGACAACCGCGGCATCGTTTGGTTCCGCTACACGTCCGAAGAATTCGCGCAAATGCTGATTGATCAATTCGATGAGATGCTGGAACAATCGGCCAAATACCCCCTCGTCTGTCCGATCTCGCTGCACCCGTTCGTGGTCGGCCGTCCCTACCGCCTGCGCTCATTGCGCCGGGTGTTTGAGCATATCGACCGCCACCGCGACCAAATCTGGCTGACCCGTCCGGGCGAAATTGCAGCCCACATCGCCAGCCTACCCGCCGGTATCGTACCGGGTAGCTAGTGCCAGTTCTGGCCTCTTTGATTATTCCTTCGTCGAAGTGCGGCCAGAAGCCATCGATTTTTTTTGTCGAATCTATTAGGGTGGTCACTTCGTTGATTTCCAGCCGTAGTCGGAGTTTACCGTCATCGCCACTCGCCTGACCCAAAAAGAGCAGGATCGCTTCCACAACCTGCTAAAGCTCGCCGCCGATAGTCCTTATGAGGGCGAGCGCACGGCGGCCTTGGCTGCGGCTGAGCGGCTGGTGGCCAAACACGGCATGACCCTGGACGAAGCCGCCCAAAACGACCCCGTCGATTGGGAGCCGGAGCCCACTGCGGCAGAAAAAGTCCGTCGTGAGGCCGAGGTGGAAACCGCCCGCCGGGCGCGCCAGGAAGAAATTAACCGCGCGGCAGATAAGTCTCATTGGGAAAAAGCCTGGGGCGAAGCTCGCGCCAGAGGGCTGGACGAGGCAGAGCAAAAAGAAAAAGCACGGGCCCAGGCACGCACCTACCAGCAGCCGCGCAGCCGGCGTCGCCGCGATCCGGTAGAGTTCGCCAACGCGCTGCTTCGGGAAACCCAGATGTCGATCCAGGAAATCGCCGACATAACAAAGCTGGACGTATACAAGGTTGCTGGGCTCAAATTGAAATTGCGGAACGCCCGGGCCGCTTGAATCCCGCGCCAGAGCTTTGAAGGACGCCTGAAATGGCCGACTGGAACGACCTGACCCGCCTAGCCGCTGAGATCGGCGGCAAGCTAAAAGCCCGCGGCGAAACCCTCGCCGTCTCAGAGACATCCTCTGGCGGCTTGGTCTCCGCTGCAATGCTTAGCATCGGCGGTGCCAGCGCCTATATGCGCGGCGGTGTCGTGCCCTATTCGCAATGGAGCCGCGATGGCTTTCTGCGGATAGAACGTGCTGACCTAGAGGGCGTTCGCTCCTCGTCCGAGCCATACGCCACAATACTGGCGGCCACCGTCAAAGAGCGTGTAAAAACTGATTGGGGCCTAGCCGAAACCGGCGCCGCTGGCCCGACAGGCAATCGCTATGGCGATGCTTCTGGTCACACTTGCGTCGCGATTGCTGGTGCCATCAGCACCGCCCGCACCCTGGAAACCGCCAGCGACGACCGCGAAGCCAACATGTTCTTATTTGCGGTTGAAGCGATGACCCTCCTGAACGAGGCCCTGGATACGCTTTAAGCGCGCAGGGTAACGCCGGATCAAATGGAAACATTTGGTCCGGGCAAATTGCTCGCAATCTCTGGAGTTAGAGCGGATTCACCCGATCGGATTGGGATCTGCTCTAATCTGCACTAGGTGATATGGACGATGCCAAACATGTAGGCAAAGGCCAACATACCGCCTAGCACAACAAAATGCGGCAACATCTCACCCAATTTTTTAGCGATGCCATCTGATACGCCGGCACGCTGCCGCACGCTGGCCAATTCTGACGCCTGGTTCTGGGCCAGCCCCTGAACGATGGGTGGAAATTGTGACGCAACCCAGTCACGGAAAGCATCGTCCGCATCCTCCCAATAGATCGCAGGCGCACCATCTGACGGCACATGCACCGCAAGCCTGGCAACCGCAGTGCTGGTATCGGCAACATCCAGTGTGCGGCCATACAACACCAGGCTCCAATCGCCACCGGCTGAATCCGGTCGCCAGAGCACCAGGCACTCCCGGCCATCATCTAACAACAGCCGTTGCGGCGGCGCAGCGACACGCTCGCTCGGATCGATTGCCGACAGCGGCATAAGGGCAGACAGCAACTCAGCATCACGGCCTGCTGCGACGGGCTGGGTCATCAACTTTGGTCCTCACGCTAGCGGGTAGGGGCTATGACGGCGCAAATTTGCTGCTATAGAGGCGATGCTCCGATTTCGCCAGTCACTTCTTTCCCCCGGCACATCTTTCAGGACCCATGCGCGCGCTTTTGATCACCTCCAATCGCCTGGGCGACGCCGTGCTGACAACAGGTGCAGTGCCATACCTGGCCGAACGCTATCCCGGCGTCCGCCTCACAGTTGCGTGCGGCGCTTTACCAGCACCCCTGTTCGACGCGATGCCCGCCGTTGCCGAAGTCTGGCGATTGGAGAAGCAGCCACGCAGCCGGCATTGGTGGGGGTTGTGGCAGAAGGCAGTGCCCCACTTCTGGCGACACGTGGTTGATTTGCGCGGTTCCGGCTTTGCGTTCACCGTTGCCACCCTGCGCCGCTCCATCATGCAACCAGACCGCAGCCCGCAGCATCGGGTGCAGCACCTGACGCAAACCTTAGGCGCTGTTGCGCCACTCGCGCCGGCACTTAGCTGGAGCGCCGAAGACGAAGCCGAGGCAGCTCGACGCCTCGCAAATGCTGACCGGTGGATCGCTATCGGGCCGACAGCAAACTGGGCTGGAAAACAATGGCAAGCCGAACGCTTTGGTGCCGTTGCCGACGCATTGACCAGCCTGACCGGGCTCTATCCTGGCGCGCGCATCCTGATTGCCGGCGCGCCGGGTGAGGAAGCGATGGCCGAGCCTGTTCTCCGCAATCTGCCGCCAGGCCAGTATGTCACTGCCTTTGGCTGGCCGCTGCCGCTGCTGACCGCAGCACTTGCAAAGACCCAACTCTATATTGGCAATGATTCAGGGTTGATGCACATGGCCGCCGCGGTCGGTACGCCAACAGTCGGCTTATTTGGCCCGACCAGGGCGGATCACTATTCGCCCTGGGGAGAAAAGACCCGGGTTGTGCGCACCAAATCCAGTATTCAACAGCTCAAGTCAGCCCCGGGATACCATCACACAACGACGGGCAGCTTGATGGGTGAAATTACCGTGGACCAGGTTTTGGCCGCTGTCACAGATCTTGCAGGAGACTCTCCATGCCAATATCCGCCCTGATAGTCGCGCGCAACGAAGGTCATCAATTGGCCGCCTGCATGGAAACGCTCGACTGGGCCGATGAAATCGTCGTCGTCCTGGATCGCTGCACCGACGATTCGGCTGACGTCGCCCGCCGATTTACGGATCGCATACTGGAAGGCGAATGGCCAATGGAGGGTATTCGCCGCGAAGCCGGCATTGATTCTACGGCTGGCCCGTGGGTGTTCGAACTGGACGCGGATGAACGCGTCACGCCAGCGCTAGCAGCTGAACTCAAAGCCATAGGCGAAACAGACCCCGCATTCGACTATGCCAAAATTGACGTCGACAACTTTATCGGGCAGCGGCTGGTGCGCTATGGCTGGGGTGCATCATTCGGCAAAGCCGGCACGATGGCGGTTTTCCGCAAAGGCGCCAAGATTTGGGGCGAAGGCCGTGTGCACCCGTCCATTCAACTGATCGGCAGGCGTGGGCCGGACCTTAAGGGCCGAATTCTGCATTATGTTGACGAAGACGTGAGCGACATGATCGCTCGTCTCAACCGGTACACCACATCGCGCGCCGCAGACATGCGCGACCGCGGCGATCGCGGGTCGCTGCCGAATGACGTTCGCCGATTCTTTTCCCGATTCTTCAAGTGCTATGTCCGGCGCAAAGGGTACAAAGAAGGAGGGTTTGGCTTTGTTGTGGCCTTGATGGCAGCGCTGTTCCCCATCCTCTCAACCCTGAAAGCCAGGCTCGATCCGGAAGCAAAAGGCGAAGTCCCAATATCTGGCGGATCGCAGATAACCGGCGACTAAATTTGGCGGAAAGCGATCAGTGCGCAGGGCCAGCGTTGTATTGGCCGCAATTGACTTATAGGCCGCCGGGTCCTATCTGACCAAACATCCGCTGTCGTGCCCGAAAGGCGCGCCATGCGGGGCTGTCGGATGCGTGCGCGCACCATGGGGCGTTGCCGCTGATCCAACAGTCCGTACTCCCTGAAATTACCCACGAGGACCGCCATGCTCGGCGCGCTCGCGAAACGTCTATTCGGTTCTGCCAACGATCGGATTATCAAGAAATTGAGTTCCGCCGTCGTTGCCATCAATGCGCTGGAGCCGGAGTTGGAAGGCCTCGACGACGCCCAGTTGCGTGCGCGCACCGATGCGTTCAAACAGCGCCTGGCCAATGGCGAAACGGTCGACGACCTTTTGGCCGAAGCCTTCGCAACTGTCCGCGAGGCTGCCAAACGCACCCTTGGCCAACGCCATTACGATGTGCAGTTGCAAGGCGGCGTTGTCCTGCATCAGGGCAAGATTACAGAGATGAAGACCGGCGAGGGCAAAACCCTGGTCGCGACTCTGCCTGTTTATCTCAATGCTCTCACAGGCCGCGGTGTGCATGTCGTCACCGTCAATGATTACCTCGCCCGCCGCGATGCCACCTGGATGGGCCAGATCTACCAATTCCTGGGTCTGTCAGTCGGCGTTATCGTTCATGGCTTAGATGACGACGCACGGCGCCAGCAATACGCCTGCGACGTCACCTACGGCACTAACAACGAATTCGGCTTCGACTATCTGCGCGACAACATGAAGTTCAAGCTAGAGGATATGGTCCAACGGCCATTCCACTATGCCATCGTTGACGAGGTCGACTCGATCCTGATCGACGAAGCCCGGACACCGCTCATCATCTCCGGCCCAGCCGAAACCTCCTCTGAACTGTATGTTCGCGTCAACGGGCTGATGCCTAGCCTGAAGCCAGAGCATTACGAGAAAGACGAAAAGGCCCGCTCCGTTACCCTGACGGAAGAAGGTGGCGAGTTCGTTGAGCAGATGTTCCGTGATGTCGGCATGCTGGAAGACGGCAACCTCTACGACACCGCCAACATCTCGCTGGTTCACCACATGAACCAGGCTCTGCGTGCGCACACCCTGTTCGAGCGCGACAAGGACTACATGGTCACCGGTGGCATGGTTGTGATCATCGATGAATTCACCGGTCGTGCCATGGAAGGCCGCCGCTATTCGGAAGGCCTGCACCAGGCATTGGAAGCCAAAGAAGGTGTTGAGGTCCAGCTAGAGAACCAAACGCTCGCCTCCATCACCTTCCAGAACTATTTCCGGGCGTACGAGAAACTGGCTGGCATGACCGGCACGGCGATGACGGAAGCCGGCGAATTCGAGGAAATCTACAGCCTCGAAGTCGTCGATATGCCAACCAATGTCGACATCGTCCGCAAGGATTACGACGACGAAGTCTACCGCTCTATGGCGGAAAAGAACGACGCCATCGTGCTCGAAATTCTCGAATGCAATAAGAAAAAACAGCCGGTCCTCGTCGGCACTGTATCCATAGAACGCTCAGAATCGCTGGCTGCCCTGCTGAAGTCCAAGGGCATTGAACACAAGGTGCTGAACGCCCGCTATCATGAGCAAGAGGCGATGATCATCGCCCAAGCTGGACAGCCAGGCGCGGTGACCATTGCCACCAACATGGCTGGTCGCGGCACCGACATCCAGCTCGGTGGCAATGCCGAACTGATGTCATTCGAACGCTGCCAGGGCATCACCGACGAAGCCGAGCGTGAACGTCTCACCGCCGAAATCTATGCGGAGGTGAAACGCGACAAGGACATCGTGAAAAAGGCCGGTGGCCTCTACGTCATCGGCACAGAACGCCACGAAAGCCGCCGCATCGACAACCAGCTGCGTGGCCGCTCCGGCCGCCAGGGTGATGAGGGCGCGTCGAAATTCTTCGTCAGCCTCGACGATGACCTGATGCGCATTTTCGGGTCGGAGCGGATGGACGGCCTTCTGCGCCGCCTGGGCTTGAAAGAGGGTGAGGCGATCATTCACCCCTGGATCAACAAGGCGCTGGAAAAGGCACAGCAAAAGGTCGAGGCCCGCAACTTCGACATCCGCAAAAACCTGCTGCGCTTTGACAACGTCATGAACGACCAGCGCAAGGTCATCTACGAACAACGCCGCGAAATCATGGATACCGACAACGTCCATGATGACGTCGAGGAAATGCGCGAGCAGGTCCTGGACCAAGTGATCTCTAGCCACATGCCAGAGAAAGCACTGCCGGACCAATGGGATATGGCTGGCATGCACCTGGAGGTGCAACGGCTGTTCGCGCTCGACCTCCCGCTGACCGATTGGGCTAAGGAAGAGGGCATCGCTGATCAGGAGATCCGCGAGCGCATCTCTAAGGCCATCGACCAGCGCATGGCCGGCAAGGCTGCCAATTGGGGGCCAGAGTTGATGCGACTGGCTGAAAAGAGCGTGCTGCTGCAATTGCTCGACCAGTTGTGGAAAGAGCACCTGCTGCATCTCGACCATCTGCGCCAGGGCATCGGTCTACGCGCCTACGCCCAGCGCGACCCCCTGAACGAGTACAAATCCGAAGCGTTTGAGCTGTTCGACTCCATGCTCACCCGCCTGCGGGAGCAGACCACCAGTTCGCTATGTCATCTGGAAATTCGTCAGCAGCAGGGCGTGACTATGCCAGAATCGCCAGATGGCGAAAACTGGCAGGAAACGCACGAAGATGGTTCCGAGTTGGTCATGGCCGGTGCCGAAGACGGCCCCAGCTTCGCCGACGATGGCACAGAGCCCCTGCCCAGCCCGCAACCGATGGACAGCCGCCCGCCATCACCGACCATGAACCCGGACGTGCCGGATTCATGGGGCAAGGTTCCGCGCAACGCGCCCTGCCCGTGTGGTTCCGGCAAGAAGTTCAAACACTGCCACGGAACCAACACCTAAGCCACTTCCTACCAGGGCTAACGCATGAAATTTCTGAGGTGAGTTGACAGGGTTGAATCTGGTGTGATTCAGAGAGTCTCCGATATTGAGGAGGCGACGATGGCGGCGGGCGATTTGGTGGCGCATTTTTCGGGGATCCATGACCCACGGTG
>CALKDI010000249.1 GCA_938084065.1 uncultured Alphaproteobacteria bacterium | reverse complement strand
AGCTGTTTGCCGACGCAATCCTCGCCTTCATGCGGGAAACCATCCCGCGTGAATGGAAAAACTTCCGCGACACGGTGTCAGACAACTTCCGCGTCATCACACACGAGAAATTTCGGGTTTTGGAGTGAGGGCAGTATATTCTAATCGGCTATGGCCAAACTGTCCATGATGAGCCCTGCTTGAGGATGCTCACGCCCTCGCATCATTAGGCTCTAACTGCCCGCAAATCATATCCCAAACGCGGGAAATGCACGACCATTTCGCCAACCACAGGATCGGTACGGCGCAGGGCGATCTCCTCCTGGTCGATCAGCACCAACTCGCCCTCGATGCTATCCCGACCATAATCATCGGCTCGGATACGGACGGGCGAGCCGACTGGCGGGTCCTCCTCAAACGGTTTGGAGGCGCGCGGCGGTTCTGGCTCTGCTGCGGCAGCAACTGCGAGTGCTTCGTCTGGCTGCATCGACGTCGGCGTGCCGTTCCCGAACGCCCGAACCCGCGCCATCCAGGCTTTGATATGAGGATATGGGTCCAGTTCATGCGCCAACCGCTCGCTGCGGGCAGTGATGAACCAGAGGGCATGGTAGACAGCAAAATCGGCGATGGTGACAGCGGAGCCTGTCATCCACTCGCGTCCGTCGGACAGGACCTCCTCCACCCAGGCGATCTGCACCCGCACCGGCGGACCGTTGCGGCGAGCAGCACGCTTCACCGTCGCCTCATCCGGGATCGGTAAGCCACGCATGCGCGAACGGTCGGCCTGAAGGTTCGCTGGCAGCACATCCATATTGTTGCCGGAGACATAGAGCGACATCGGCCGGAACAGCTGGTTCTCAGCCCAGAACGCGATCATCCGGGCGAGAGCGGCATTCTCAGGCGGATAGATCGGCGGATTTGGATAGCGCCGCTCCAACTCGCGTAAGATCAGCCGCGTATCACAATAGATATCCGCACCGATCTGCAACACAGGCGTACGGCGATAACCGCCCGTCAACGGCGTCAGACTTGGCTTTGGCGCGGTTTCCGGGATGATGACGGAGCACCACTTCAGGCCCTTGTAGCCCAGCGCTATCCGCGCCTTCTCCGCATAGTTGGAGAAGTCATAATTGTGCAGGATGAGATCGTGCGCTTTGGCCATGGTCAAACTCCGAACCGCATGTCGTGAAAGCTTTGATACACCTCTGTAGCACCAGCTTTGGCCAGCCGCTCACCCAAGCCCGCGTCGGCATGCCCGCCCCCGGTGAAACCCCAGACCTGCATGCCAGCGGCAACGCCCGCCATCACGCCATGCACGCTGTCCTCCACCACAATGCAATCGCTGGGCGTATGGCCCAGCATGTCCGCCGCGTGCAGGAACAGGTCGGGCGCCGGCTTTCCATTGACGACATGCTCAGCAGAGTAAACGTGCTCCCCGAACCAATCAGCCAAGCCGGTCAGAGACAGTTTGCGTTGCAGGCTGCGGACCGTGCTGGAAGACGCCACCGCCTTGGGCAAACTCAGCGATGCCAGCAGAGGCTCCAGTCCGTCAACCGCTCGGAGGTCGGTGGTGAACAGGTGGAAGGATTCGGCGCGCACTTGCTTCAGGAAATCATCCGGGAATTTGCCACTGCCCCGCACAGCGTGATCTGCCTGCAAGGCCGCCACAAAGTCCGGATCGGACGTGCCAACGAAGCGGGTCAGGTATTCGGCATCGTCATAAATTAAGCCCAAATTGGCCAGGAACCGCCGTTCTACGTCAATTACCAGCACCTCAGAGTTCACTAGCACTCCGTCGCAGTCGAAAATGATGGCGGATGGTGTCATACTCGTTCCCAATATCCTGACCAGACCAATTTAGAGGCAAGTGTACCATGCCTGACGGCCAAGCCTACATCATCCCCGCCGACCTGCCCGCACCCATCGATCACCCCAGCGCGTGGCGTGGCCCGGACCTGGTGAACTCGACGGAGTGGGTGTACCAGCTCACTGCCAGCGACATCGCGGAGATCGATGCTGCCATCGCGCCTCTGGTCGCTCGTGAGGCGGACATTGCCAAGATCACGCAAGCCGATTTCCCGCTGCCAACGCTCGGCCCAAAGCTAACGGCGCTCTGCAATGACGTGATCCATGGCCGGGGCTTTGCACTGATGCGCGGCCTGCCGGTGGAGCGTTATTCCATCCGTGAGAGCGCGACCGCGTATTTCGGCGTCGGTACTTATTTCGGCAACGCCCGTAGTCAAAATGCCAAGGGGCACGTGCTGGGCCATGTGCAGGACTTGGGCCTGTCCACGGATGATCCCAAAGTCCGCATCTACCAGACGACTGAGCGCCAGACATTCCACACCGACTCAACCGATATCGTAGCGCTGCTGTGTTTGAAGACGGCGAAGTCGGGCGGCCTGTCATCGCTGGTCTCGACCATGGCGATCTACAACGAGATGTACGCCAAAGCGCCCGACCTGCTGTGGGAGCTGTTCCAGCCCTTCGCCACCGACCGTCGTGGCGAGATCCCGGCAGGCAAAGGCCCTTATTTTGAGATCCCGGTCTACAACCACTATGAGAACTTCCTGTCTGTCATCTACGCCCGCCGCTATATCGAAAGCGCGCGCCGGCTGGAGGGCGTGCCGCCGCTGACCGACCGGCAGACCGCTGCGCTCGACATGTTCGATGATCTGGCCAATTCCTACGACCTGCGCCTGGACATGGATTTCAAGCCGGGGGACATGCAATGGGTGCACAACCACACCAACCTGCACGACCGCACTGCGTTTGAGGATTGGCCGGAGCCAGAGAACAAGCGCCACCTGCTGCGCCTGTGGCTGGCAACGCCTGGTGCTAGGCCCCTGCCCCCAATCTATGCAGAGCGCTATGGCCAAGTCGATATCGGCGATCGTGGCGGCATTATCGTGCCGGGAGCTATGATGAACGCACCGCTGCAGGCGGAGTAACGGCTCCACCAAACTTCGGCGGCATTTCTTTTTCTGGCGTCATTGCGAGCAGAGCAATGATGCCAAATTTAAGGGGCTAAGCCTCAAACGCGATTAGTTTGCCGCTGGCTGATAGCGTAATAAAGGCGGGACCATCTCCACTCGGCCCGAATACCACGTTCGTCGGCAGCATGTCTGGCATCGAAAACTGGGTGACCTCTGACCCGTCAGGCGAAACGCGCGTCACGCGCCCTGGAATCGTCGCGACCCAAACATTACCCGCGCCATCTACCGTGAGCGAATCGAACAGGCTGTACTCATTCGGGTTGGCCAGAATGCGCCCGGGCTGCCACGGGGCAACCCCATTGTCTTTGCGCACCGTCCCCGGCTCCAAAATATCGAACGCCCAGAGCCGGCCGGTCGGCGTCTCTGCCACGTACAGCGTTTCGCCATCCGGCGAAATGCCGATGCCATTTGGCCCGTCCATCGGCGTCACGACCCGATTGATCGCCGAGCCGTCTGCCTTGGCATAGTAGACGCCGCCTTTATCCCGGCTGAACTTGCGGCTCTTGCCGTGGTCGGTGAAATAGAAACCGCCATGGGTATCAAAGGCCAGATCGTTCGGGGCTAACAATGGAATGCCCCCGCAGTCGCGATACAATACCTCCACCGCGCCCGTCTCCAGGTCGATTGCCTCCACCCATCCTAGCGGCGCATCATCGTGAGCGTGACCCGGCACATGCTTGCCATCGATGATATGAAAATTCATGCCGCCATTGTTGCAGACATAGAGCCGTCCATCCGGCCCCAAAGCCGAGCCATTCGGCCCGCCGCCGGGCTTGGCTACCGTGGTTTTGGTGCCATCAGGCGCAACGCGGGTGATCTCCCCCGCAGCGATTTCCACCAGCACAACAGAGCCATCCGCTAGCGCCACCGGCCCTTCTGGAAAACGCAGACCGTCGGTAATCTCGGTAATCTTGCTCATAATTCTAACTCTTCCCTGCTTGGGCATCCCAGGCATCGCCAATGCCTTGCGCGCGGAGTTCGTGGCGGGCGATTTCGTTCTTGGTCATTGTGCGGGGGAATTCAGCGACGAATTCCACGTAGCGCGGCACTTTGAAGAAGGCGATGCGCTCTGCGCACCAGGCGACCAGCTCTTCCGGCGGCGGCGGGGCCATGCCGGCCACCACTTCGATGTAGGCTTTGATATCTTCCTCGCCGATTTCGGAGGGAACGCCGACCACGCCGCAATCCTGGACCGCCGGATGCGCTGTCAGGGCTTTTTCGACTTCAAAAGCTGAGACATTCTCGCCGCGCCGCCGGATCCAATGCGCCTCGCGCCCTACGAAATAGACGTAGCCGTCGTCATCCAGATATCCCAGATCGCCGGAGTGGTACCAAAGGTTCTGCCAGGCCGCGATGGTCTCGTCCGGCTTGTTGATGTAGCGCATCATGCAGGAGTTCGGCACGGACGGGCGCAGCAAGATCTGGCCGGTGGTGCCGGTGGGAACGGGGTTATCCTCCGCATCGACGATCAGCACCTCGGCCCAGCCATGTGGCTTGCCGCAAGAACCGATGCGGCGGTCATGCAAGCGTTCGGAAATGAGCAGCACACCCATCTCGGTCATGGAATAAACTTCCAGCATCGGCGTGCCGAAGCGGGCCTCGAACTCGTCCTTTAGCTCACGGCGCACCTGGCTGGCGGCAATGCCGACGCCGACCCGGGCTTTGTGTTGCTTATCCAACGGCGACTCAGGCTGGAGCAGCAGCACGCTCATCATCGTGCCCAACGGGTCGAGGATGGTGGCGTTGTATTTGCGCACAATATCCCAATAGCGCGACGCGCTGAACCACTTGTCCATGACGCCGGTCATGCCGCAATAGAGCGGGCTGGTGACGCCGAACTGCTGGCCACCGATGTGGAAAAAGTGGGAATTGGCGTAGTGGACGTCGTCCTGGGTCGCCTCCGCGATCTCCTGATAGCGCATCGCCGCAACGATGTAATAGAGATGGCTAACCAGCACGCCCTTGGGCATTGAGGTGCTGCCGCCAGTGTAGACGATGCACATGGGGTCGGTCATGCCGACGTCGGCGTCGGGTAAGGTCTCGGCCGCGTCCAGCAGGTCTTTGGCGCTGGCCGCGCCTGGCACAGCTTCAACATCGCCATGCACGTAGGTATCCGGTGCAAAGTTGAGCAGGCTGCGTGCTTCGTTGAAAGCCGGCGCCAATTCCTCATCTACCACCAACAGTTTGGCGCCGGTGTCATTCAGGCTGTAGGCCAGATCGTCTTTGGCTAGCGAGACGTTTAACGCCGCATAGATCGCACCGATCTTGGCGCAGCCGAACCAGATCAGCGCCTGCTCGACCGCGTTGTACATGAAGGTGCCAACCACATCGCCCTTGCCGATGCCACGCGCCAGCAGGGCGTTAGCGACCCGGTTGGAGAGCCGGTCGGCGTCGGCATAGGTCAGCACCTCGTCCCGGCAGATCAGCATGGGCTTCTCGCCCAGGCTGGCCCGCATGATGACAAGGTCGCGCAGCGTGGTCGCGTGAGGTGTTTTGCCGAGGATCTCAACCATCGCTGTTTTTTTCCCTATCAGCCTGCCAAACAGGCTCGCGTTTCTCGGCGAAGGCGTCGAGGCCTTCCAGAGCGTCTGGCTGTTCCATGATCAGGCAGATCGTTTCCACCACATTCTCGATGTTGCGGCGATACTCATAGTCGTTGGCCCGCATGAAGCTGTCGCGGGCGATCCGCATAATCTGCGGTGATTTCTTGGCGAAGTCTTTGCCCAGAGCCAGCGCTTCGCCCGGAAGATCATCGTGGGGCACGACCCGATTGATCAGGTTCCAGCGCTCAGCCGTGGTCGCATCGATAGGCTTACCGTTGAAGCATAGCTCGAATGCCTTATGCCGCCCGATCTGGCGCGGCAGGTGGACATAGTGCATGGCGGGAATGACGCCAACGTCGATCTCCGGATAGCCAAAGCTGGCGCGATCACTGGCAATGATGCAGTCGCAAGAGACGGCGACCGTCACGCCAGCCGCACGCGCTGCGCCATTGATGACCGCGACGGTCGGCTTACCCATGCGGTATTGCGCCAGATGCATGTCGAGGTAGAGCTTTTCGATGTAATCGCGGATACGGGCACTATCGCCGCCACGCATCATGTCCAGATCCATGCCGGCGCAGAACACCTTGGGCAGCGCACTTTCCAGCATGATGCAGCGCACGTCCGGATCTTCTTTGGCCAGGCGGTAGGACTCAAGGATGTCCTGCACCAGGCCCAAGCTCAAAGCGTTCACAGGCGGGCGGTTCATCACGACGTGAGCAATGTTGTCCTCAACCCGGTATTCGACGAAATCCATGGCGTTTTCCTCTGATCTTAGGCGTCCGATTGGCCCAGCACGCGGCGGCGAACATAGTCGTTTCCCTCCCCCATCAGTGGGGCGAGTTTGCGCAGGCGGGGGCGCTGGCCATTCACCCGCCAGGGGGCGGCGACCAATGGTTCGTCGCCGGTATAGGGGTGGGTTGACGAAAGCCAGCCGTCGCAATCGGCAAACACGGGTGATGCGTCGGTATCCTCCAGTTGCAGGACTGGTGCTGTCCGATCGCCGCTGACTGCCAGGGAGGCACCCTCAGGCGTTTGTCCAATATGCCCGGTGGGTGGCGCCATGACAGGTGTTCCGGCGAGCGTCGCGGCGGCTTCGATTTGCGACAGGTCCAGAGCCTGACCCTCGCCGCTATCTACCGCCTGCAACACCGCCGCCAGTGCGGCCAGCGTGCCAAAAGTGGCGGCGTTGGGGTCGCTAAGAGAGAAGGTAGGCGAGCCCAGAAACTCACCCTTGTGTTTGATCAGAGCCTCGGCCCCGCCAAGCGCACTCAGCACCAAGCCATAGGATCGCAATTGTTCGACTGAAGAGCCTTTTCCCGGCCCGCTCATCGATAGCTGCACAAGCGCCGGATTGATTGCAGCCAGCGTCTCCGCTCCCAGGCCGAGACGGTCCATCGTGCCGACCGTGAAATTCTCGATCAGTAAGTCAGATTGGGCGACGAGATCCTTCAGCGTTTGCAGGTCTTCTGGATCTTTCAGATCCAGCGACACGCCGATCTTGTTGCGGTTCAGGCTGTGGAAATAGAGTGAGGACTCGGTGCGCGCGGTTTCATCCATCTTACCGCGCATCGCCTCCAGACCGCGGGTGCGGTAGAGGTCGAAGCGGCCTGGCGCCTCCACCTTGATCACTTCCGCACCCAGATCAGCGAGCAATTGCCCCACCATCGGTCCGGACCAGACCCATGCCAGTTCCAGCACGCGGAGGCCCGCCAAAGGCGTATCGGCAGAAAAGCGCGGGGTGGGTTGCGGACGCGGCACCGGCGACCCACCGGCATTCGCGGTCGAGACGAACGGCATGGTTGGCTGTCCATCGACGATGAAGGCCTCGCGAAAAAACCGCCGCTGTTTCGCCTCTGCCTGGTTAAAGACCGGCGCGATCACTGCTCCATATTTCAGGCCGCGGGCCAGTAACTCATCGCGGGTGAAGAATTGCAGCGTCTGCTCCAGCAGCAAATCCGCCGCCTCTCCATCTCGGGCGAGCTTGAACGGGTCGGCGAACTCCTCTGCCTGTGCCCATTCGGGATCGCCAATCGCCTCGCGTATCTGCCGCCAGTCGCGGCGCGATCGGCCGAGTATGGCCACATGGCCGTCCTTGCAGGCATAAAAGCCCATGGGGAATATGCCGCCGTGCTCAATACACAGCCGACCATTGCGCCGCCAGGAATGCACCATCTCCGCCGGCCCACCGGAGTTTTGCAAGCTAAACGAGCGCAGGATATCGGCGCTTGAGATGTCGTAACGCAGGTGCGGCGTCCGTCCTCGCCTTTGCCGCCAGGTTTCAGCCAGCGCCAGGATCGCCGCGAAGGCACCGCACCATTTTTCCGGCATATCGGCGGGCAATGGCACAGCCGGGCCAGCCGCATGCCCGATGACCGTCGCGGCGCCAGAGGATGCGCTGGCCAGCACGCCGTCGCCCGCCATACCAACCTGATAATCCCACGTTCGGATCAAACAGTCGGCGCCAACAACGTCATCCCCGGCAATGACGACGGGAGCATTGCCAGGCTCTCGAAAGCCGGAACCGCCCAATAACTCCAGCCATACGCTGGCATAGTGAGCTGCTCGATTCCCGCCAACAATGCGGATATCGGCACCGGACACAGCTGGGATTGTTCGCCTCACGCCGCTCAATCCGCCACCGATAGCGGCAGAGGCAACGGCACCGGCCCGGTCTCACGCGATGGTAACGCCACCACGGCAGTGCCGCCTGCCGAGTGAATATCGCGCTGGCATTTCGCCTCGACAGCAATCTCTACCAACCGCACGTCGCCGACTGTCCGCTTGTCCGTAATCTTGCCGTGCCAGCGGATAGTATCGCCTTCTAGGTTCGGGCGCCGCACGCTGACGTTCAACTCATGCAGGAACCCGTGGTCGCCCATCCAATTGCAGAGCATATGCTGAGCCCATGCTATGCGTTGCGGGCCGACATCATAGACACCACCCATGCCCACATCACGCCCGGTTGAGGCTTCCAAATGGCCACGGCCAGCCGCGTCTTTCGCCCCCGTCTTGGGGTTGATGTGATAGTCCGCATGCCGGCGGCGATAGCGGATGGCGTCACCATGTGCCCCGCCATAATGCAGTGCGCCCTGGGTCGCCGAATACCAAGCCAGAATATCGATTACCGACAAAGGCCCCTTCACCACGGTAGGCACCTCGTCGCCCACCGCCACATCTTCCCAATAAAGAGGCTCCGAGCCCCGGCGTTGCTCGTCCAGAGTCTCACGCTCAAGCAGATCAAGCTCTTGAGCGGTGTAGCGTTGCGGCTCTGCCTCGGGCAGCGGCTCGCGCTTCTTCGCGCCATCGTTGTGGGTCAGGCGCGGCGTGCGGGCGCAATGGCCCAGGGCTGTGGCAGCGACGCGGCCATGCTGATTGCGGTAGACGACTTCGCCGGTCTGCATGACCCAGCGGGCAAAGCGACGGCCTGATTTCTCCTGCTGCTTGGTGAGTTTTGCTTCGACCGTGAAGGTATCGCCCTCGCGGATCGGTTCAAACCAGGTGAAATCTGTTCCGGCATAAATCCACTGCACACCCGGCAACTTTGGTGCGACGATGGTGGAGTCAATGGCATAGAGAATGCAGGGCGGCGCGGTAATCCCGCCCAATGGCGAGGCCCCAGCGTAATCTCGGTCCGCCCATAAGGGATTGTCGTCGCCAATGCCCCAGGCGAAATGCCGGATGGCGTCGCGGGTTGCTGTCTCAATCCATTGCATGCGGGTACGGCGTAGCGGCTGGCCCATCAAGGACGCTGCTTCGGCCAAACCTTCGTCGGTGATCTCTCCCCACGCCATTATCGTTGAACCTCTCAGATTCGGTAGAATTGGGCGGCGGTGTCGTGGAACAAAGCTGCCCGTTCTGCCGGAGCATAATCCGCAGTCATGCGCTTGAACGAATTCCATAGCACGCCATAGGAACAGCTGACCTTATCCACGGGGAAATTGCTCTCGAACATGCAGCGGTCTGGGCCGAATAGCGCGATGGCAGTCTCATAATAGCGCCGATACGCCTCGCATAATTCCTCGCTGGTGGGCGGCGTTGGCCGCTTTTCCCAGCCGAAGCCGCAATAGGTCATGTTGAGTGCGCCAAGCTTGACGAGGACGTTGGGGCAATCCTTTGCAATGGCTGCGATGTCCGCCTGCCACGTCTCAAAAATCTCATCCCGCCGCCCGGCATAGCTGCCGACGCCAACGACACCGCCGATATGGTCCAGCACCATTTTCGTATCGGGAAAAGCACGGGCTAGGTCGAGGAAATCCGGCAATTGTGGGTGCCGTATCGCCGCCTCAAAGATCAGGCCCAGCGGTGTCAGTTGCGCAAAGCCCTCCCGAAATTTGGCATCCAGGTAGACGCCTGGACCCGGCACGCGAGCCGGCGTGAACACCGCTTTGTCCTCGACCCAAGCGCCGATATAGCGGATGCCCCGAAAACGCCCCGGCGCTGCTGCCTGTAAGGCCTCCAACACGCCTTTGGCGCGTGAGCCCAGCATCAAATCCGCATGGCCAATGATCCCTTTGGCCACCTGCGTCTGGCCATAGCCACCAGAAGCCGCCATCGCTGCAATGCCGTTGACGAATTCTACCTCGCCGACTGGGCGCATCTCCTCCGGTCCATCGCTGCGAAACATTGAATCGCACTCGACGAACACGGTGGACACGACATTGTGCCCAGAGCGCAGATCGGCCTGGATCTCGTCCATCAGGTAGCGTTTCTGGATGAACGTGCCGTTCCGATCCCACAAATGGTGGTGGGTATCGATGATCGGCAGGTCCGGCTCCAGCGCCGCTTCCTGAACCTGATCCAGCCATTCTGCGTTCTGAGACATCGTGTTAGGCCCTATTCTGCTGCGATCAACCGCGGTGCATCGATAGCGTGCACATGTGGCAATACCTCTTTCGAGAACAGCCGCAGCATCTCCAGCGTGCGCTCCTGCCCATAATAGGGCGGGTAGTGCAGCATGAGCGAGGTGGTGCCGACCGCCTTGAATTCCTCGATCTTGCGCAGCACCGTATCAGGTGAGCCGTGCAGGATGGTGCCATCCATCAGATTGTCGTAGGCAAACTGGTCATCACCACTCTTGTCGGAGATATCACCCAGATAACCACCAGTCTTGGCTCCGCCAGCCATGAAGCTCTTCATGTGGGTGGTAATCCCCTCCTCGGAGAGTTCCTTGGCCTTCGCGTCGGTCGGCGCAACAAAGGTCATGCGGCAGACATCGACATCGCCGAACGCCGGGTTCTGGTTATAGGGCGCTGGCGCCTCCGCCATGTGCTTGCGGTAGTGGGCTATATGCTCACCAATGACTTTGGCGCTGGGCAAGGTTGATTGCATCAGGCCAAAGCCGTTGCGGGCCGCCATGGCGATGCTCTCATTGGTGCCGGCACCCATATAGAATGGCGGATGCGGCTGCTGCACCGGCTGCGGATAGATCTCCCACTCCCCGGTCACGTCAAAATTGAAATACTTGCCGTCGGCTTTCATCTGCTTGTTGTGGAAGCCGTCCAGGATCAGCGGAATAGCCTCCGCCTGGATCGCCCGGCGTTCCTCATAAGAAATGCCCAGCCCCTCGAACTCATAGGGGCGATAGCCGGAGCCCATGCCCAGTTGGAACCGGCCACTGCTGAGAATGTCGACAAACGCCGCGTTTTCTACAATGCGCATTGGGTGGTGCAGCGGCACGACCATGACGGCAGCACCCAGCTTGATCACGCTGGTCTTGGCGGCCAAGTAGGACAGATAGCTGAACGGGTCCGGCATGATGCCATAGCGGTTCGAGAAGTGATGCTCGGCAATCCAGATATTGTCGAAGCCCATCTGCTCGGCTTCCATAATCTCATCGGTCGTCCGCTGGTGAATGCCGTGATGCGGATGGGGATCGGATTTCAGATCGGGGTGAGAGGTGTAGAGAATGCCGACTTGCATGGCAGAGCGTTTCCTTCAGAGCGGTGGGTTCTGTCTCTATTAGACTTTGGTGCAGAATAAGCGACCAGCGCCGTGAGGCCTAGGGGAGAGTTGGAAGCACCCTGGTTTCCTGTTTATGCTGGCCACTCCCAGTGCATTGCCAACAGGACCACCCTCATGACCGCCTCCCCCTCTTTCCGCGCCGCCGGCCATTCCTGGCGCCTGTATTGTGGCCCCGGCGTGCTGGAGCAGTCTCTGGGCGAGGCGCTGGACCGAGCCAAGGCCAAACGTGCCTTCGTCATCTGCTCGCCCTCCGTCAACCGGCGCACCGACACGGTTCAGCGCATCGCAGCGACCCTGGGCGAGCGCTATGCTGGCGTATTCGACGGCATCGAGAAGGACTCGACCTATGCCAGCGTCCAGGCCGCAACCGATGCGGCCCGCGCAGCCGGTGCCGATCTATTGATCGCGGCGGGTGGAGGCAGCGTGCTAGTCGCCGTGCGCGTCGTGGCGATCTATCTGGGCGAGGCTGGCACTCCGTTCGAGCTGATGACGCAATACCCAGAGAACAAGCCGGCCTACAGCCCGCGCCTGATGGCGGCCAAGCTGCCAATTATCAACGTACCGACGACGCCGAACAGCGCCGTGAACCGCGCTGGCTCTGGTCTGAAGAATCCGGACCTGGACCACCGCATGGAGTACTTTGATCCCAAAACCCGGCCTCATTCGGTATTCCTGGACGAAGCGGTGTTGCTCTCCTCACCGCCGGAGGTTGTGCGCTCCACCGCAGCGACAGTGTTTGCGGGCACGCTCTCCTCGCTCTCGCAGACCGAACAAAACCCGCTGGTTGAGGGCGACCATCGCCAAGCCTTCCGCCTCGCTCACAATGCCTATCTGCGGCTGATGAACGAGATCGATAACCCAGCGCTGCGCATCGATTTGGCAATGGCTGCTTTCCTGCAGAACCGCGCCGAGGATGATGGGCGCAGGCGCTTTGCTGGCGGTCCGTTCTCCGGTAACTACGCCATCTCCACCGCTCTACACGTGCGTTATCCCAGCGTTGGCCAGGGTGAGAGCACGTCCGTGGTGCACGCAACGGCCCTGCGTCTGGCCGAGAACGTGGACCCGACCGCCGCCCGCGCCGTGACAGAGGGGCTGGGCATCTGGCATGAGGGTATGAGCACGGCTGATGCCACAACGGCAGTCGCGGACCAGCTAGAGGCGATCTACGCGCAGACCGGCATGCCGACCAAAGTCAGCCAACTCAGCATTCCAGAGGATGATCTGCCGAACATCGCCGCCGAGACTATCAAGAACTTCAACGCCAACCGCGGCGCCCGCTCGCCGGAGCAACAGGTGGCCGACGCACTACGGCTCTTGCAGGCGGCGTGGTAGTCGGGTGAGATAGCGGCCAATTCGAAAGCCCACCCGAGGACCCACCCCATGGCCCACAACCCCAACAGCAAGTTCTCCGAGGAAACGCTGACGGCGGCTGGCTTCTCTACCATCTCCTACGACGTACTGAACGTTGGCAAGCAGATGCGCTCTGGCGAGATGCACCTGCGCCCGGAGGATATTGAGGCCTACGCCTGGGCGGTGGAGGATGAGGACCCCTGGTTCTACGGTCCCGGCCCGTTCGACGGCCCGATCGTGCATCCGACCCTGCTGGCGAACCAGGCGCTGCTGCTGCGCCACGACCATTTCGTCGTGCCAGCCGGCCTGCACGCCCGCATGATCTTCAACTTCCATAAAGCCATCCCGCTCGGCACCCGCGCCCGCACCACCGGCACAGTCAACGAGAAATACTGGCGGCGCGACAAACCCTACATGGCCACCGATTTTGAGACATGCGGCGATGACGGCACGCTCTTCACCTCTGGCCGCTTCGTGCAAATGCTGTTCGCTAAAGACACCGCACCAGCATCAGGCTCATCCGCCGGTTCGAACCGTGCGGGAGACGCCGCACCCGCCTACGACGATAACATCACATCTGCCCAGGGTCGCTCTGGCCGGCTGGAGCGAGGGCAGGTGTTGCCGTCACTTTCCCGGACGCTGAAGCAGCGCCAGATCGATATCTACAGCGGCATCCGCCCGTTCTCAATCCACACAGACGAGGACTGGGCAAGGCAAAAAGGCTTCGCCACCACCATCGCCCAAGGCATGATGAGCACCGCCTATATCTCGACGATCATGGCGACGGCAGTCGGCGCTGGCTTTATCGAGGGTGGCAACATGGATGCCAAGTTCCTGAAGCCGGTACTATGCGGCGATACGCTGGAAGTGACGAGCTCAGTCAGCGGCTTCACCCGCGATCCTGACGGGCAGCCCCGCGCGCATGTTACTGTCGCAGCCCACAACCAGCGCGGCGAGCAGACGATGGCGGGGGTGGCGAGTGGGGTTTGCCTAGCATGACCGGTGAACCGACAGTCTTTCAACAGCCAACCGACTTTCCCGACAGCCCTCTCTCCCGCGCGCTGAAGCAACCGTTCCTCCTCGGTCTGTTCCTGCCGATCCAGGATGGCGGCTGGACGCCGTCCACCCTGCCCCGCTCCACCACCTGGAGCTTTGACTACAACAAGGCCCTGACCCAAAAAGCAGAGGCTCTGGGCCTGGACCTCGTCTTCGGCTTGGCGCAATGGACCCCAAAGGGTGGCCATGGCGGCGAGACCAAATATCGAGAAATCTCCATCGACAGCTTCATGACAGTCTCAGCCCTGGCCGCCGTCACGGAGCGGATTCTCCTGATCTCCACCATCCACGTGCTCTATGGCCCCTGGCACCCGATGCACTTGGCCAAGTTCGGAGCGACGCTTGACCATATTTCCGGCGGGCGATGGGGCGCGAACATTGTCACCGGCCATATCCCACGCGAGGCCCGCATGTTCGGCCAGACCCGGCCCGACCACGGTAAGCGCTATGAGATGGCGGAGGTCTTCACCACCCGCCTGAAAGAGCTCTGGGCCGCGACCGAGAACATGACCGTCGACGGCCCCTATTGGGCGATGGAGAACGCCTTCGTCACGCCCAAGCCGCAGTTTGGTCGTCCAATCCTGGTGAACGCCACCGGCTCAGCCGAAGGTATCGCCCACGCGGCCCGGCATTCGGACATCGTCTTCATCACCAGCCCTTCCGGCAATCAGATGGAGAATGCGCTGGAAAGCCTGCCAGCCCATACCGCCGAAATCCGACGGGTGGCGGCAGAGGCTGGCCGTCGCGTGCGCACGATCATCAACCCCATGGTCGTCTGCCGCCCAACTGAGCGCGAGGCCGTGGCATACCGCGACGCCATCGTCGCCGCAGCCGATACCGGCGCAGTCGAGGGCTTTGCCACTATCACCAAAGGCGGCGACGCGGTGGCCTGGAGCGGTCAGAAGCGCCAATACGCGGCGCTGGGCGGTAACCTGCACATCGTCGGCTCGCCGGAGCAGGTGGTCGAG
>CALKDI010000248.1 GCA_938084065.1 uncultured Alphaproteobacteria bacterium | reverse complement strand
AGACCGATCAGCTCTTTTTTGCTCAGCGAATCCAGTGTTTCCGAAATCATCCGCAGCTTGAATCAACTGCCGGGTCTGGTGTCAATACCTCAATTGCCCTCCGGCAAACCCCTGTTCAACGAGGGGGGTGAGCAGTTACATAGATTCTCTAAAACGAGGATTTAGAACCTATATTTCCAAAGATTGCAACCGCAAAATGTTACCGATACTTATACGTCCCCTGCCCTGACGCCAGCACCGCTCCACTTTCAGGGTCCAGCACCTTCGCGTCCGAGAAATATAGCGAGCGGCCGGCGCGGGTGAGTTCGCCGATGGCTTCGATGCTCTCACCCTTGGTTGAGCCGATGAACTGGCAGGCGGTGGAAACGGTGACCGCGGCTTTGCCCCTGCCCGTCTCTGCATCGTACGTCCCCGCAAACATGCCAGCGGAGTCCAGCAGTGCGCCGATAACGCCGCCATGGATGAAGCCCTGGCGGTTGCGGTGCTGCGGGCCGAGGGTGACGCGGATGCGGACGTAGCCTTCGCGCCATTCGGTGCGTTCGAACGCCATAAAGCTTTCGAAATGCTGGCCGTCTTCGCCCTCGGGCATGAAAGCCTGGGCCGGCTCCGGCTGGCTCATTTGCCCGCCATTGCCTGCACAATACTGCGGACCGGCGTTTCCGGCGGTGCTTCCAGGATCATGGCTTTCAGCGCCTGCCCTTTCTGGCCCAGCAACGCGTCGTACTTGGACATCAGGCCGGTGTTGAAATGCGGCGAGTCGTGTGCGCCGGAGGGGTTGTCGCGGTGCTCGCGCACGATGCCGTTGGCGGTGTGGACCTCGACCCAGCCGGGGTATTTTTCCGGATAGATGGAGTCGAGGTAGTCGTCGCCGACGATCTCAATGCGCTGCGCCAGTTCGCAGACATCGGGCGAAGCCATGCGCTCATCTGTGAATTGGTCGGGCAACACGGCTCCGTCTAGCAGGGCGACTGCGATGCAGTAGCGGGCCGACATTTGCGCGAACAGCGCGGTGCTGGGTTCGTAGGGGTAGCCGCACTGGACGTCTACGACTTTGGCAAGGCCGGCTACAACCCGCTCCCCCGGCAAGGGCGAGCGACCCAGTTTGGCGCGGATGGCGATGGCGGCGTCGTTGTAGGCGTGTACGGAGCCACAGCAGGCGAACGGCTTGAAGTTGGTGGTCAGCAACTCCCAGCGCCTGCCCAGGCCATCCAACACCTTGGAGCCGTCGGCATAATCGCTGAACGCCGTCAGGAAAGAGCCGTCTTCGGTCTCCAGCACCTTGGTCGGGCCGGAGAAACCGCGGGCGGCGAGTTCTGCCGCCATGACGCCGCTCTGCGCCGCGCGGCCTGGATGGAAGCGCTTGCTCATGGCACCGTCGGCGTTGAAGGCGAACAGGCCGGAGCCTTGGGTCGCGCCCAGGCCCAAAGCCCATGCCGTCTGCTTACCACCCAGCCAGAGCAGCCAGCTTGCCGCCGCTGCTGCACCCTGCGGGCCGCAAACACCGGTCAGGTGCCAGCCCCGCAGGCGGGCCTGGTTCGGGTTCAGCGCCGCGGAGAGCCGGATCATGGTCTCATAACCGACCGCAATACCGCCCAAAAGCTGGCCGAGATTAAGGTTCTTCGCCTCCGCAATGGCCATGGCGGCGGGAATGACCACCGCACCCGGATGGAGTTTCTGGCAGAAATCATCCAGCTCAAACGCGTGGGCCGCGATGCCGTTAACGAAGGCGGCGTCTGAGGTGCGCAGTAGCGCGTCTTCCTCGCCCCAGACGGTGGCGGCGTCGTCAGCGTCTGGGGCTGTTGCGCCAAACGCCCAATCACGGGCAATGCCGGTCCAGTCCTCACCCTGTCCATGCAGGCCAACGCCCAGCGTATCCAGCAGCGCCATCCGCATGGATTGCAGCACGTTCCCTGGCAAGTCCCCTCGGTCAAGGCCGCTGATCCAGCCCGCGAGGTCTCGGGTCAAGTTAACAGGCAGAGTGCCAGCGCTAGCGAGTGTATCGGGCATGACGGGCGGTCCTTACGGCTGATCTTTGAGCAGGTTTGATGTTATTCTACATGCGCCAGTGCTTACTTGCAGGTGCTGATTCAAGCTGCGGCCTTATCACCGAAGCGCGCTTCCAGTTCTGCGAGCACAGCATCCAATGGCTCGACGTCGGCATTCTTCATGTCCATGTCGAACAGATTCGAGCGATGCACACGCTCCGATCGGTCGCCGCAGCAATCGCCGATCACGGTCACACGGAAATTGTGGTTAAAGCCGTCCAACACGCCGGCACGGACGCAGCCGGATGTGGAAATACCAACAACGATCAGGCTGTCGATGCCCTCGTAGCGCAACCAGGATTCCAGCGGAGTACCGAAGAACGGCGACGGTTTGTTCTTGAGCACGACCACATCCTGCTGCCGCGGCGCATATTCTGCGGGCCATTCGTCGGCTTTGGGATCGCTGGTGTATTC
Organism: uncultured Alphaproteobacteria bacterium; assembly: GCA_938084065.1. Classification (GTDB taxonomy): domain Bacteria; phylum Pseudomonadota; class Alphaproteobacteria; order Bin95; family Bin95; genus JACKII01. The sequence continues at coordinate 5,486 of CALKDI010000248.1, read as the reverse complement.
AAACGTGTTCGCATTGCCGAGCTTGAGATTCCACACACCCCGTTTGGTCGGATGGCTGCGGTCGTCCCGACGGCTGTAGTAGATCGGCAAGTTCATCCGGCGAAATGCTTCTGTTACTCGGACGAGATTTGCGACCAGAACATCGTCCCGTGCCGCGCAGAGGGCATAGGCTGGGTCCACGAAGTTGTTGGTGGTGTCGATGTTCAGCAAGGCTGGTCGCTCGCCAACACCGATTTTCTGGCCGAAGCCAGCTTTCGCGTAAGCCTGAATTTCAGCCTCGGAAATCAGGTCGGACCATCGACGGATTTTGGCATCATCCTGTTGCATTTCTCGTCTCCTGCTTGCCTAACTGACGGCGATGCCGCCGCGGTGCGCACCCGCAGCGACAGTCTTCCACAGCACCGCATGATCAGCCGGCAATGGGCGGCTGTTCGGCATTGTGAGCCAAAGCCGGTGCAGCAAGCGGGCCCGGCCCGATGCCGCGTCGTCCTGGAAGGCTGAACGGGCGTGATAGGTGATGTGGCTGTTGATGAATTGCATATCGCCGGGCGCCAGCTTCATGCCGAACGCCAGTTCCTCTGCAACCGCGGCAAGCATGTCGAGCGCCTCCCACTGCGCATCACTCATGCGCGGTGTCGTCGGCACCAGCTGGGCGGCCTCCACATAGGTGCGGGAGTAATGGCTGGTAAGCTTGCCATCGGCGACGCCGAACACCGGCAGCGGATAGATATCATCGCCGCCGCCAACTTCCTCGCCCAGGCGCGAGCGGTAGATGGGTTGGTAGAGGAGCTCTAACAAATCCGGGCGGCGTTGCAGAATGGTGTTGTGGATCGCTGCGGTGCCGGCAATCCAGCTTTCGCCGCCGGACGCAGACTCCCGTGCCATCAACAGCCCAACCACGTCGGTGCGGTCGGTGTGATAGCGCAGCAGTGCATTGCTGTAGGTGCGGGCTTTGGACGAGAGGAACTCGCCACCATCGGCGGCTTGCATGCGGTCATGTTTCGCACCGAGGTCGCCGGGTTCAGCCTGGATATCGCGCATCATTTGGCCGGTGTTGTCTTGAGACACCGGGGTTCCCAGCCAATGGCCGATGCCCATCCAGATCAGACGACGGTCATTCTCGGAATAGCGCTCTACGGGCAGGCCGGAAAGCAGGACGAACCCACGGCCATTCTCCAATTCTTCTGCGACTTTGGTGAGCTTGTCGGCGACAGCATTGAGAGGGAAATGCTTGCGGGTTAGTGCTAGCCAACCGACCTTTGACTGCTTGGCATGGTCGAGTGCGGCGTCGATCTCCGCCAATTCCGCAGACGACCAAGGGCGGCGCCAACTTTGATCGGCGCTGAGATCAATACCGGTCCAGACGGAGGGGCCTGTGAAGGGTTGGCGCATCACATGTCACCTCATATCCCGAATTGCTACACTTCATCCTGAGGCGGCGCCGTGAGGCGCCCTCGAAGGGTCGGCAGCACTGCACGCCGCCTTCGAGGCTCGCTTCGCTTGCACCTCAGGCTGAAGGGAACTGCCATCACTCCGCCGCCTGCGCTGTCGGCAGGGCGACCAGGCCCGGGTTTTTGGCGGCAGAGACATAGACGAAGCCATCCATAAGTCGTCTTTGCGTGCGGAAGACACTGGCGGTCTCCGCATGCCAGGAGCCATCGGCTTGCTGCGTTACGTCAGCGTCTACGACGGTAGTTCCTGAGGCCTGTCCAACGCGGACCTCAGCGCCCGGACGTGTCACCTCATGCACCAACGTGCCTTTGATCTTGCCGGCGCAGGCGGTGCAGAGTGCGCCGGTCAGAGGGATGGCACGGTGTGGTGCGCCGACAGAGATCATGCGCGCCAGCAAGTCCACATCATCCGCCGGCATGGCGACGCCGTTTAGCCGTTGGGAATCCATCGGCGGGGCGACGAACGCCACCTTTGGCGCGCTGGGGACCTTTGCCGCCTCGGCAAGGTTCGCGGTAATGCCCATGGCGACACTGGCGGCGCGGCGCACGGCCTCTAGTTTGGCGAGCAGGCCTAAGTCGTTATCCATCGCCAGTGGGGATTCATTACCTTCAGCTCCCACATCCGCCGCGCGGACAAAGACGCAGGGATTGGCGGCATCGACCATGCTGGCCTCGATGGTTGAGCCATCCTCCAGCGTCAGCACATCACGGACGTTGCCAGTGGGTAGGATCTTGCCGGTGCGGGCGCCGCCAGGGCGCAGGAAATCCAATGATACGGCAGAGCCAAAGCCCGCAACGCCGGGGAGAGGAAACTCGCCATCAACGGCCGCCATGCCGTCGTCCAGCTTGAAGCGGCTGATGATAATTTTCTGGGTGTTGGTGTTGTAGATACGGACCCTAGCCTCATCGCCGGAGACCGGCACCAGCCCCTCATCTACCGCAAACGGCCCCATGGCGCTGGACATGTTTCCGCAGTTGGAGCTGTCATCCACCGAATCGCTGGTCGGAGACACCTGGAAAAAACTGTAGTCGATATCCGCATCCTCACGGGCGCTGGGCGCGATCACACAGACCTTGCTAAGTGAGGAAATGCCGCCGCCCATGCCATCCAACTGACGGCCATAGGGATCATTGCCGCCGATGGCCGAGCGGAAAATATCCGGCCACAGCGAACGGTCGGCAGGCAAGTCACGGGCGTGAAACACCAGAGCTTTGCTGGTGCCGCCGCGCATAAAAGTGGTGGGCAAACGAAATTGGCGCATGAAAGGCTTCCCTTAAAAGCGTGTTGACGGCACTGTCGCGCCAAATTCCTTCGAACGCAACGGAGCTTGCATCACATGACTTGGCTTGAAGCTGCCGATTGGCCCACTGAACTGCCCGGCGACCGCTTTGCCGCCCTCGTCGACCGCCCCGGCATCCTGCGCATTCCCGGCGCTCATAACGCTATGGCTGGCCTGTTGGCTAAGAAACAGGGGTTTGAGACGCTGTATCTCAGCGGCGCTGCGGTGACGGCCTCTCTCGGTATTCCCGACGTGGGGATTTTGAGCCTGGAAGAGCTCTGTTTCTTCACCCGCACCATCTATCGCGCTACCCGCCTGCCAATGCTGGTCGATGCCGACACGGGCTATGGCGAGGTGATGAACGTCATGCGCACGGTGCGCGAGTTGGAGGCTGCGGGGGCCGCTGCCATGCAAATGGAGGATCAGGTGCTGCCGAAGAAGTGCGGCCACCTGAACGGCAAGCAACTCGTGACGACTGAGGAGATGTGCGAGAAGATCAGGGCGGCTCGCAAGGCGCGCACCCATTTGCGCATCGTCGCCCGCACCGACGCGGTGGCGAATGAGGGTCTCGACGGCGGCATTGCCCGCGCCAAGGCCTATGTCGAGGCGGGCGCGGACTATGCCTTTGCCGACGGCGTGACAGATGCGGCGGGCTTCCGGCGGTTTGCTAGCGAATGTGGCGCGCCGTTCATGGCCAACATGACCGAGTTCGGCAAAACCCCCTACTTCACCGCGCAAGAGTTCGAGGACATGGGCTGCAAGCTGGTGATCTGGCCGGTCTCCTCCCTGCGCGTCGCAGCCAAGGCGATGGAGAAGGTCTATGTGGAATTAGCTGAGAAAGACTCGCTGTTCGGCCACCTAGACCAAATGCAAACCCGTGCAGAGCTGTACGAGACCATCGGCTATCACGACTTCGAAGCCCTAGATGCCAGCGTCGCCAGGACAGTGGTGCCAGAGGATCGGCGGGAGCGGAATTAAGTTTTTTTGGGCCGCATACCCCATATGGGGTATGCGGCCTGATGGAGCTCCAGCAGTCCAACTCAGTCATCCAGCCTCAATGCTGCAGGATTGCCATGCCACCAATTGCCGGCTCGCCATGACGCCGAAAGAGAGGCATTGATGGCAATACTCTGGATACATTGAGGCTGACTCCATGCCACAAAAACCACCATCCCAAGGCTTTTGGGCTACAATCACCACTGAAGAGACAGCGCGAGAGGCCGTTAAGATGGGCGGCCTGCCGATCCTGGCGCTCGGGGCCAGCGTGATTGTGCTGGCTCGGACTGGTTTTACCGCCACGACGATACATTTGGGCGTCATCCTGGCGTATCTGGCAGTGGGTTTGATCTTTATCGTCTTTGCATTTCGCATCCGCAAAGGGCGTGCAGCCTCTTTGCCCTATCTGGTTGTGGTCTTTTTCTGCTTCTCAATCGCTGAGCTGTTTTTTGCCTTTGTCTTTTCAGCAGGATCAGTCGGCGAAGGTTGGGCCGAGGTTTCGGTCATTCTCACGCATATCGTGACCTTCATAGCCGCGTTTTTGGCTATCAAAGGGCTGCGCGGGTGGTGGTATCTGCGAAAAGCTGGCGTTCCTATGCGGTTTTGAACGGGGGCGGTTTTGAGGGGGGCGGTTTTCAACCGACCGCATAGGAACAGCGATAAGAGTGTTACCGCGCCTCTGTCCAGCTTTCACAGAAGGCCAATGCCGACGTGCTGAACGGGCGGCCATCGCGTTCACGCGGCCATGCTTCACCCTTGGCCTGGGTAGCATTCATGACAAGACGTGTGCCTGCCGCGGGGATTAGGACCGTATTAACGCCATATGGACGCTCGCCCGGTTCGGTGTGGATCATCAGCGGGTCGCCCAGATCAAACCAAGTCAGCGAAATCTCATCGAGTTCGCCGCTAACATACTCTGTATAAAAATTGTTCGGGTCGCCATCCTTGGTGAACACCGCCTCCTGCACTGGGATGGAGAGGTCCGCCAATTCGGGATTCAACACGCCTTGGATGGTTTTCTGTAACCAGCGCGTCATAGCGATATTGTCTGACCAGATACGCCACTGATCGTCGGTCAACTCACTCTTCAGAAACAGCACATGGCCGGGGCCTGCTGGGGACAACACGTTGCGCCAAAAGCTGGCAATGGTGGTCTCAGGGCCTCCGTCCGTTTCCGAAATGCGGATAAAGGGATTCTCGCCACAGCAGAGGACGCGATGTGGATCGGCGGACATGGGCTGGTACCTCCAGACAGAGTTAAGGCTGTCAGGCTAGGACCCGTTTGCCGTCAATGTCTATGGCTATAGTGTTGGCGACCAGATCGACATGCACGTCGCTGACCAAGGTTCCGCCATAAATATCAGCACCGCGCCAGCCGATCAGGTGGTTATCGCCTAGCGCGACGTGGGCCGTACCAAGCCGGAACTTGTTTTCGACATGGCCAATTTCGCGGGCGAAGGGGTTGGTGCCGAGGCCTAGTTCAGCCAGCATCAGCATGTTGTCGTCCTTGGCTTGGGCCAGCACCGCTTCCAGGCGCTTTGCCGCGCTGCCGCCGGATATCTGCACGCATCGTCCCTTGGCGAATTCCAAGCGGATGGGATCTTCGAGGAGCCCCAAGGGCGGGCCGCCGCCGTTCAGATAGACCGCCTGGCCAAAGCTATCCGCCACGAAAATGCCTTCCGCACTCCCCTCTTCTGGCGACGTCATCGCCTCGCCGCTGGGGAAGGAGCCAAAGCCGGTGTCATCTTCCGCATGGCCG
>CALKDI010000247.1 GCA_938084065.1 uncultured Alphaproteobacteria bacterium | reverse complement strand
ATGCCAGACGGTACGCCCAGCATTCTAGAGCCGCTCGCCCAACAACTCGGCCCCAACGCATGGTCGGAGCCGACTGAGCGCTACACCATGGATTGGAGCACCAAATTCTCCGGGTCGTGTGTTGGCGTTGCCAAGCCCTCGACCGTGGAAGAGGTCGCGGCGGTGGTGAAATATTGCAACGAACACGGCATCGGCATTGTTCCACAGGGCGGGCATACCGGACTTTGCGGCGGCGCTACGCCCTGGCCGAATAGCAACAATGTTGTGCTGTCGCTGGAGCGCATGAACCAGGTCCGCAATATCGACACCGAGGGCATGACCATGACGGTCGAGGCCGGGGTGATCCTGCAGAACGTGCAGGGCGCGGCCAAGGAGGCGGGCTGTTTCTTCCCGCTCAGCCTGGGCGCGCAGGGCTCGTGCATGATTGGCGGCAATATCTCCACCAATGCGGGCGGCGTGAACGTGCTGAAGTTCGGCAACACCCGCGATCAGGTGCTGGGCCTTGAGGTGGTGTTGCCAGACGGTGAGATCTATCACGGGCTGAAGCGGCTGAAGAAAGACAATTCCGGCTATGATCTGAAGCATTATTTCATCGGTGCTGAGGGAACGCTGGGCGTGGTTACGGCGGCGACGCTGAAGATGTATCCGGGCTTTGTCGACAAGGGCACGGCGATCTGCGCGGTGGCCGATATGGCGACGGCTCTGACGCTGTTGAACAAGGTGCGGGCGGCGACCGGTGACCAGGTGACCGCGGGCGAACTGATCCACCGCAGCCATGTGGAGACGGTCACCAAGCACATCCCCGGCACGCGCGACCCGTTCGATACCGCCTATGAGTGGTATCTGATCCTGGAAATCTCGGCGACCAGCAAGATTGTCGACATCCAGTCGGTGATTGAGGAGGTGCTGGGCGAGGCGCTGGAGGAAGAACTGGCGCTGGACGTGGTCATCGCCCAGTCGGAAGCGCAAAGCCAGCAAATCTGGGACTTGCGCGAGATGCTGCCAGAGGCCGGCCGCCATTCCGGGCCAAAGCTCAGCCACGACCTAAGCGTTGCGCTTTCAGACGTGAACGATTTCCACGAGGACTTCATCAAGTCCTGCAAGGCGGTGGTGCCCGACTGCTTCCCCATGGGCTTTGGCCATATTGGCGACGGCAACCTGCACGTGAGCGTCTCACCCGCGCCGGGCAAGCCGTATTTCGATGAGGAGACGGTGGCCAAGCTGGAAGATGCCATGTTCGGCAGCGTCCGCCGTTTCCAGGGCTCATTCTCCGCGGAGCATGGCATTGGCAGCCGGAAGCTGCCGCAAATGCATGCCTATAAGGACGCCGTGGATCTGAAGGTCATGCGCGCGGTGAAGGCGGCGCTGGACCCGAAGAACATCATGAACCCGGGCAAGGTTGTGGGGTAGGCGCTGGAGTAGGCGATCGAACGCGCGCGATGAGGCACTGCCCGTCTCTTCTGGATTAGGAGGGGAGGGGCAGAGTGCAGCATCGACGGGCGGGCTTTGTTCTGACCATTTGTAGCGCCCGACACTCCGACTTTGCAGGCTTTTTGAAATGGTGCAGGCAGATGAGGCTGACGCCGCGCACCCCTACCGGTGGGCGATTTTGCTGGGCGTCTGGCTGGTGTATTTCAGCTTTGGCGTGACTACGGTCTCGATGGCGCCGCTGGTGCCGCACATCGTGCGCGACCTGGGCATGAGTTATGCGGAGATGGGCTTTGTGCTGGGCGGCTGGCAGTTGGTCTACATCGCCACCGCTGCGCCCTGCGGCATCGTTATAGACCGCTGGGGCCCGCGGGCGGGACTTTTGCTATCGGCCCTGTTTATAGCGATGAGCGCTGGCCTGCGTGCCAATGCGGATGATTTCTGGACGCTGTTGTTCGCCGTCGGCCTGTTTGGCATCGGCGGCCCTATGGTCTCCATTGGTGCGCCCAAACTGATGGGCCTGTGGTTCAAAGGCTCGGAGCGGGGCATGGCCATGGGCATTTATGTAACGGGCCCGGCGATGGGCGGCATAGTGTCTTATGCGCTCACCAACAGCGTGCTGATGCCGTATTTTGAGCAGGATTGGCGCAGCGTGCTGTTGCTGTTCGCTGGCATCGCTCTGGCGTGCGGAGCGGCCTGGCTGGTGATCTCAGCCCATCCGCGGGCGCGGGAGATTGAACGGGAGTTGAAAGCGCAGCCGAAGGAGCGGCAGTTGGCGGTGTTCGCCAAGCTGCTGGCCATGCCCTCAGTGCAGGTGATGCTGGTGATGAGCGTCGGCATTTTCTTCTTCAACCACGGCCTGAACAACTGGCTGCCGGAATTGCTGCGCCACAGCGGCATGAGTGCTGCGCAGGCCGGCATGTGGGCGGCGCTGCCAACGGCGGTGGGCGTTGCGGGCGCGCTCATCATTCCGCGGCTGGCGACGCCGGAGCGGCGGCTGGCCATACTGGCTGGACTGTTCGCAGCAGCGGGTCTGGCGGCGATATTGCTGCTGACTGAGAACCCCGCCGCCATGACCATCGGTCTGATCGTGCAAGGCATTGCCCGCTCCAGCATGATGACCGTTATGGTGCTGTTGCTGATGGAGATGAAGGATGTGGGCAGCCGCTACACCGGCGCCGCCTCCGGCCTGTTCTTCTCAGCGGCGGAGGTCGGCGGCGTGTTAGGGCCGCTGACGCTGGGCGCGGTCTACGACGCAACTGGCGATTTCTCGCCGGCTTTGGTGCTGTTGTCCGTGATTATGGCCGGGCTTGTGCTGTTGTTGGTGCCGTTGCGGCGGCGGCTGGTTTAGGCCGCTACCGCTTCCCGCGCCTTGCCAATCATCAATGCTGCCCGCGCTGCCTCCCGGCCTTTCTCGACGAAGTGCGCCTGGTAGATGGCGTCGTGATGCTCGGTTTCTTGGTAATTGTGCGGCGTCAGGGATACGGAGAGAACCGGCACGCCTGAATCCATCCCAGCCCGCATCAGGCCGTCGACCACGGCCTGGGCCACGAACTCATGCCGGTAGATGCCGCCATCGACGACGAAGGCCGCCGCGGCCACCGCTGCATACTGGCCGGTCTCGGCCAGCGTTCGCGCCAGCAACGGCATTTCAAACGCGCCAGGTACGTCGAACACATCGACTTGCGAGGCTGGAATCAGCTCACAAAAACCATCCAACGCACGGTCGACGATGTCCGCATGCCATTGGGCTTTGACGAAGGCGTAACGGGTGGGTGTCATTCCATGATCTCCTGGCCATGATCTCTTAGGTCGCAAAAATACACGTCACCCAAGGCAATCACGAGCGGCCAAGCGCAATGGTAGCGCCGGGCTGCGCGTTCTCTTCCATCCGGACTGTAACCGTCGGCTCAGGCATCGCACCTGATCAGCCACCCTCGACAGGAGGGGGCTCGCGGGCTCACAGCACGAGGCTGCATACCGCCGGTGGGGACTTTCACCCCGCCCTGAGAACTAGGCAATCCTGCCGCGGGCTGGTGCGGGATGCAAGAGGGATTGTGCGTTTGCGCCAATACGGCTTCCGCCGTACGCTGTGCGCAATTAAAAGCACACACTGAGGAACGCCCCATGATCAAACGTTTCGGAAGCCTGTTCGCCGGCCATATCGACCTGGGCGACCTGGGCCAGGACGCGACTCCCGCCAACGACCGGCGCTATAGCAACGAGCGGCTGGTCACAGTGTTCGATAAGGCCGAAGCCATGGCCAAGACCATGGATCGGCTGGGCTATGATTCGTTCTGGATGGCGGAGCACCACTTCCAGCACGAAGGCTATGAGTGCATTCCCAACCTGCCGCTGTTCTATGTGCATCTAGCCCACGTGACCGAGAAGCTGCGCTTTGGCTGCGGCTTCAACGTCACGCCGATGTGGCATCCGCTGCGCCTGGCGGAGGATTTCGCGACCGCCGACATCCTCACCAAAGGCCGGGTGATTTTCGGCGTCGCTCGCGGCTATCACACGCGAGAGGTCGAGGTGCTGGGCGGCGTGCTCCAAGATGCTGACGCGAACCGCGCGCTGTTCGAGGAGCAGGTGGAGATCATGCTCAAAGCCTTCCACGAGGAAAGCTGGAGCCACAAGGGCGCGCATTACACTTTGCCGGAGGCCATGCCCTATCGCGGCTATGAGGTTGAGGAGCTGACCTTGGTGCCGCGACCATTGCGCCTGCCGGTCGAGACCTGGCAGCCCATCGTCAGCGCCAACCCGCGCGGCCTGGATTTTATGGCGAAGCACCAGATCAAGGGCATTGTCGGCGGCGGCTCTGCCCTGATGGCCGAACGGCCGATTGTTGCGTTCAAGGAGGCCTATGAGAAAGCCGGCCACGATGTGGTGCTGGGCCAGAACCTGTGCCTGGGCCTGAATTACCACATCGCTGAGACCCGCGAGAAGGCGATCAAGGAGGCCACGCCGTTCTTTGAAGAGCATCTGAAGATGTTTGCGCCGCTCAACATGGTGCCGATGTCGGCGGAGGCTTTGGCCAAGTTGCAAACTCGTGGTGGCTGGGCTGAAGAGAAAATCCCGACGCTGGAGCGCGCCGTCGAAACCGGCTCGTGGTATTGTGGGCCGCCGGAGGGCTTCGTCGCCTACCTGCAAGAGTTGCAGGAGCGCTACCCAGGCATGGAGGATGTGAACGTTCAGTCCTCTATGGGCACGCCGCTGGCGGTGATGCAGGAGCAATTGACGGCCTTTGGCGAGGACGTCATGCCCAAAATATTGGCGGCCTAGCCGATGGGGCGCTTGCTCAGAGTTGCGTTCGGGTGATACTGCGCCGCCTCACCCGATAGGCGATTAATGCTCCGCTCTTTCACCAAGCTTCAATGGCTGACATTGCTCACCGTGCAAATGGTGACGGTGCTGTTTGGCGTGACGACCACCAGCGTCACTGTCATCCTGCCGGAGATGCGTGGCGCCATGTCCGCCACTCAGGATCAGATTGCCTGGGTGCTGACCTTGAACCTGGTTGCCACTGCCGCCGCGACGCCGTTGACCGGGTGGCTGGCGTCCAAGCTTGGTTGGCGGCGGCTGATGCTGGGCTCTGTCATTGGCTTTACCGCCGCTTCGGTTGCCTGCGGTCTGGCTGGCTCGTTCGAGACGTTGCTGGTGTTCCGCGTCATTCAGGGCATTTTTGGTGCGCCGATCTTCCCCATGGGCCAGTCGATCATCCTGCGCCGGTTTGAGAAATATCAGCACCCGATGGCGTTGATGATGTGGGGTGTTGGCGGCGTCATGGGGCCGATCCTCGGGCCCACCTTCGGCGGCATGATGGCGGAATTGCTGGACTGGCGCTGGTCGTTCTACATGATAGCGCCGCTGGGCCTGGCGGCCTGCGTGCCGGTCATGTTCGCGTTGGGCAATGAGGAGCGTGGCACCGCTCGCCGTTTCGACTTCGTCGGCTTTATCCTCATCGCCGTCGCTATCAGCTCTCTGCAGTTGATGTTCGACCGTGGCCAGCGGCAGGATTGGTTTGAGTCGACAGAGATCATCGTCGAATGCCTGCTGGCCACCAGCTTCGTCTACTTCTTCGCCGTTCACGCCAAATTTGCCCGAGAGCCGCTGTTCGATGCAGCGGCGTTTCGAGATCGAAATTTCGTCCTGGGCATCAGCTTTGCGCTGATCATGGGCATGTTGCAATTCACGCCGATGATCCTGTTTCCCTCACTGTTGCAGGATTTGCGCGGCTATCCGCAAGGGATTGTCGGCTATCTGATAGCCACCCGTGGCATTGGCAATTTTCTGAGTTTCTTCATCGTCGCTACCGTCACACGTATCAACCCGCGCGCCACATTCTGTTGTGGTTTGCTGATCCAGGCGGGGGCAGGGGCCTGGATGGGCTCGCTGGATATGAATATGACGATGGAGGATGTGATCCTCACCAACCTGCTGCATGGCTTCGGCTTTGGCCTAGCTTACACGCCGATGGCGGTGCTTAGTTTCTCAACGCTGGCGCCGAGCCTGCTGACCCAGGGCAATGCCGTGTTCTCGCTGATGCGGATGATGGGCAGCAGCCTGTTTATTGCCGTGATCTTGATCATCCTGGTGCAATCATCGGCGGAGGCGAGGGGCTATCTGATCACCTTTGTCACCCACTTCAACGGCTTCGCGCTCGGCCCCTGGATCGACCAATTTGGCGAGATCGGTACGGCAACGTTCGAGGCATTGGCTGGCGAGCAGGTGCGCAAGCAGGCGGCGATGATCGGTTACATCAACGCCTTCCACTTTATGACCCTGGTGCCACTCTGCGCCGCGCCTCTGACGTTCCTGTTCAAGGTGCGACGGGATTAGAGCAGACGCGGACGGGAGCTATGCGCCGTAAGGTGGTTTGTGCCAACCTTTGGGGGAGAGCGTGAAGATTTCTGAGCCGGTTGCGGTGATAGCAATCGAATGTTCGAACTGGGCGGAGGCCTGCCGATCACGGGTAACAGCCGTCCAGCCGTTGGAGAGGATCTTGGTCTCCCAACTGCCAGCATTCACCATAGGCTCAATGGTGAAAAACATGCCCTCTTGCATCACCGGGCCTTCGCCGCGCTGGCCATAATGCAGCACGCTGGGCGGTGCGTGGAATGTGCGGCCAAGGCCATGGCCACAGAAATCGCGTACAACGCTGAAGCGGTGCTTTTCTACGAAAGTTTGGATGGTATAGCCGAGATCGCCGAAGGTGACGCCAGGCTTGCAGATATCGATTCCCAGCATCAGCGCGTCATAGGTGACGTCGATCAGCTTTTGCGCCTTCACCCGAATGCCGCCAACCGGATACATGCGCGAGCTATCGCCATGCCATCCGTCTAGAATCACCGTGACGTCGATGTTGGCGATATCGCCCTCCCGCAGCTTCTTTTCATTCGGAATGCCGTGGCATACTTCGTGATTGGTGGAGATGCAGATGGATTTCGGATAGCCGCGATAGCCCAAGGGTGCCGGAACTGCGCCGCGCGCGGTGATAAATTCGTGGCAGAGGCGATCCAGCTCTTCCGTTGCCACACCCGGCACAACATAATCCGTAATAAAGTCCAGCGTTTCTGCCGCCAGGCGGCCGGCACGGCGCATGCCTGCGTAACCGTCTGGGCCGTGCAATTCGATGCCTTGAGGGCGGGCCGGGGCAAATTGTTCGAGTTGATTCAACGCTTCTCATCCTTCTCAGCGTTTTGCCATTCTAGTGGCAGGCGCCGGTCGATCGTGATGTCGGTTGTGCTGACCGAACAAGTGTAGCACAGAATCTCCACGCCCGCTGTGCATGCGCGATCGAATGCGCGGGCATAGTTGGGGTCGAGATCGCTGGCGAGGGTCAGGCTTTTGCAGTCATTGCGTTGGACTACAAACAGCATCACGGCGCGATGGCCTAGCCCGACCATAGCCGTTAGCTCGTCCAGGTGCCTTGCGCCACGTGCAGTAACAGAGTCCGGGAACTCGGCCAAGCCGGGTTTGCGCATGAGGTGGACGTTCTTGATCTCCACATAGCAGGCAGGTTGCTCCGGCTCCTCTAACAGCAGGTCGATGCGGCTGTTTTCGCCATACTTCACCTCACGGCGATGCAAGCTGTAGCCGGAGAGCTCTGGGATGATGTCGGCCTGCAGCGCCTCTTCAACCAAGCGGTTGGGCCGGCCGGTGTTGATGCCGACCCAGTCGCCATCCGCGTGGCACAATTCCCAACTATGCGAGAGCTTGGATTTCGGGTTCTTGGCAGGCAGCAAGCCGACTTGCATGCCGGGTTCCGCCAAGCCGATCATGGCGCCCGGATTGGCGCAATGGGCCGTGAGCGCGCGACCATCGGCTAGTGTGACATCGGCCAGAAAGCGCTTATAGCGGCGTTCAAGGCGCGCCAATTCGAGTGGGGCGTGAAAGTCCATAGAGGCAAGGTTCTAGTGATGCCTGCCGCAAAAGGGAAGCCCGGTTCATGGCTTATCTCGATCACATAACCCGCTGCAACGCTTATGATTTGCAGGGCTTCCGGCCCTGGTTCATAGGCGACCGGCTGGTAGGCTGGATGCGCCACGCATTTGCCGAGCGGCTGCGGGCGTTTCCGGAGGTCTTTGTCGTGACGGAGAGCCGGGTCTGGCTGGCCACAGACTTGGGCACACCGGACGCTCGCGCTCAGCAATTGGCTGCGGTCGGCGCAGATTTGGCGGGGCAAGGTGTGTTGCCCAAGGCCCGTGGCGAGCTTTTTCCGATCCAACCCTGGTGGAATGACGCGCCGCTGGCCAGCCTCGACCGGGCCTGGGTGACGTTCTTCGGCCTGCCGGCTTATGGCGTGCATTTGAACGGCTTTGTGCGCGGTGCCAATGGCCTGCAAATATGGATCGCCAAGCGCGCGCTGGGTAAGATGACCTATCCTGGGCAATTGGATAACCTGGTTGCCGGTGGTCAGCCTGTGGGGCTTGGCCTGTTCGAGAACATGGTCAAAGAATGCGCAGAGGAGGCAGACATTCCGGCCGCTCTCGCTGGCGCTATGGTTCCTATCGGCCAAATCACCTATGCGATGGAGGTCGAGGACGGGTTGAAGCAGGATACGCTGTTCAATTTTGACCTGGAATTGCCGGCGGACTTTGTGCCGAACAACACCGATGGCGAGGTGGATTCGTTCAAGCTCTTGCCGCTGCATGAAGTCGCTGAAATCGTGCGCGATAGCTTTGACTTTAAGTTCAACTGCAATCTGGTGATTATCGATTTCCTGATCCGCCACGGCGCTCTTAATGGCGATGCTGAGCCGGATTACCAGCAGCTGTGTTCCGGCCTTCAGGCTTCGTTTCCCGGCGCTTCTGCTACAGAATAGTTGCACAGACAATGACATCAAAAGACCGGCGGATTAGCTCGAGCGGAGCGCCCTGCGCATGATGAAACGCTTTTTGCTGCTTTTGCTGCTGCTGACGCCTATGGGGTCAGGGCTTGCGCAGACGCCGACTGCAACCGTCTCTCCCACCCAGGCGTTGGCAAATGCCATTAACGCTGTGCGTGTCGTGGAAAAGCGGGTGCCGTTGACCATCAATGCTCGCCTTACGGCAGCGGCGGAGAGCCATGCTGCAGACATGGCGGAGCGGGGTTATTTCGCCCATAAGGACCCGGATGGAAATGGCCTCCAGGCACGGTTAGTCAGGGCCGAATATCCGTATGATCTGGCGCTGGAGGTTATTGCTGCCGGCCAGCGCGACCCGCAAATCGTCGTGGCAGATTGGCTGGACAGTGCGGAGCACCGAAAGAACCTGCTGGACCGCAACGTACGCGACATCGGTGTAGCGCATCTGTATTATCCCTCCGATCCGGCGGTGAGCCGGCATAGGCATTATTGGGTGGTCGTCTTGGGTTTAGCCGAGAAGCCACGGCGTCAGGAGCAAGCAAATGCAAAACGTTAAAGCGCTGATTTTCGATGTCTTTGGCACAGTCGTTGACTGGCGCCGCGGCATTGCCGGCGAGGCCGAAGCCTTCCTTGGTAAGGAAAAAGGCCTGAGCCTGGATTGGGACGCATTCGCCGATGCATGGCGCGCCAAGTATCAACCAGCCATGGAGCCGATCCGTAAAGGCGAGCGTCCCTTCACCAAGCTGGACGTGCTGCACCGCGAAAATCTGGTGGAGCTGCTGGCTGATTATGACATCAAAGGCCTGAGCGAGGCGGAAATCGACCACCTCAACACTGCCTGGCACCGCCTGCCGCCCTGGCCTGACTCTGTGCCTGGGCTGCTGCGGCTCAAGACAAAGTTTATCATCGGCACCCAGTCGAACGGCAATATCGCGCTGATGGTTAACATGGCCAAGAATGGCGGCTTGCCGTGGGATGTGATCCTGGGATCGGAGGTTGTGCAGGCTTACAAGCCCCAGCCTGAGGCGTATTTGCGGGCATGTGAGGCGCTGGCCTTAGCGCCAGAACAGGTCCTGATGACGGCGGCTCACAACAATGATCTGGCCGCGGCCAAGGCGCAGGGCATGTCCACCGCCTTCGTCGCACGCCCGCTAGAGTTTGGCACCCGAAGCCCGAAAATGGACGTCGAGCCGGGCCCGCATGTGGATATCAGCGCCTGGAGCTTCACCGAACTGGCAGAGAAGCTCGGCTGCTAGGCTGATGCCGGTCCGTGCGTTCCGCGAGGGTGACCGCGCTGCTGTGCTGGCGCTATGGGAGGCCTGCGGGCTGACCCGGCCCTGGAACCCGCCAGAGGGCGACCTGGACCGGGCGGTCGATGGCGCAAGCTCAACGGTGCTGGTGGCTGACGATGCCGGCGAAATCGCGGGCTCGGTCATGGTTGGCGACGACGGGCATCGCGGCTGGGTCTACTATCTTTCGACCGCACCGGATCGTCGGGGAGGGGGCATTGGCCAGGACCTGATGTCGGCTGCTGAAGACTGGCTGCGGGCTCGCGGTGTGCGTAAGGTGGAACTGATGGTACGCAGCACGAACGAGGCGGTGCTCGGCTTCTATGACCGGCTGGGGTATGAGCGGGAGCCGGTTGCGGTTTGCTCTCGCTGGCTGACCGAAACGGACCCAAGGCTAGACGCGAACCCAGAAGGTGAATGATGATCAAAGGCCCCGTGCAATTTCTGCTGGATGGAAGCGGTCGTCCCCAATATGCGGTGCTGCCGATTGAGGACTATTGGGCCATCACCGGCGAGGGGACGCCAGAGCCTGCGCCGGCAGAGGAGCCGCGCAACCCGCTGCACCAGAACGCCCCTGGATTTGAAGTCCCGGAAGAGGTTCGCGCGGCGGTTCGGGCGGGGCAGCATCCCATTACCGCATGGCGCGAGCAACGCGGCCTGACCCGTGAAATCCTGGCGGGTTGGATCGGCTTTGATGAGGAAGACGTTGCGCACTTTGAAGACAATGACGCCGTGCCGACGGTGGAGATCCTGCAGATGATTGCCAATGCGCTGGACGTGCCAATCCAGGCATTGCTGCCACCGGCGGAGCCGGATGATCCGGTGGACGAGTAGGGGCGCAGGTCGTTTAGTTGGCACGCTGGGTTTGCTGGCTGCAGTCGTGCGACGGCGTTTTCGCCTGAGGTTGGTCCGCCGAATGACTTCAGCGCCGACAGATTGTCGAAACATGCCTAGCTTGCCATTGTGACGGAGGCTGTCTCAACCTATCCCTACGCCCGCTGGCCGTTGCGCAACAGCACGCGGCGCTCACCGAAATCACCGACCGGCACGTAGTGGCTGACGAGACTAGGGCCGCTGACCGGGTCGTCCAGCCAGAGGTGGAGGCCATAGCCTGGTGGTTCCTGGGTTAGGGCCAGGGTGTTTTCGGCGCTGAAGCCGGCCTCGAACTGATAGCAGGTTGCCGGAGCGACCCAGACAGGACGCCCGCCGAACATGCCCAGCATCGGCCGGTGCGAGTGGCCGCACAGCACCCGCTGCACTTGCGCATGCCGGCTGAGGATGTTGGCAAACTCCGCGCCGCCCTGGTCGAGGCCGATCTTGCTGGAGCCAGTCAGGCCGGTCGCAAACGGCGGATGGTGGCAGGCGACGATGGTGGGGCGGGCGGGCTGTGCCGCCAGCTGGGCATCTAGCCATGCCAACCGCTCCTTGCACAGTGTGCCCCAGGGTTGGCCGGGGACGACGGTATCGAGGCAGATCAGGCGGACCGGCAAGTCCTCCACCGTGTAGTGCAAGAACGGGCCGTCCTTTGGCAGCCAGGGCTGATCGGCAAAGGCCTCGGCGAACCCTTCACGGCTGTCATGGTTGCCGGGTATCGCATAGACCGGCGCCTTTATGCGCCCCAGGATTGCGCGCGCCGGTGGGTATTGTGCGCTCTCTCCATGGTGGACGAGGTCGCCGGTGTGCAGTACCGCGGTTGGCTGTGGATCAGCGGCGTTCAAGGCGTCGACCACCCTGGATAATGAGGCAGAGGCGTCGAACGTGCCGTAGGTGAGGACGCCTGGCGCCTCGATATGGCTGTCACTGATTTGTGCGAGGATCATGGTCAACTCCCAGTTATTGCCCTAGATAGAGCCGATATTGGCGACAAGCCTACGGCAGACAGAGGGCATTGACCATGTATGTTCAGAAGCATTTTCTTGAAGACGATCCGAATACTCTGCACGCGACCATGCGGACCATCGGCGCTGCAACGCTGGTGAGCCAGGGACCGGACGGACTGATCGCCAGCCACGTGCCGCTGGAAATCATTAGCGCACCCGCACCGTGGGGCCTGGTACGTTGCCATTTGGTCCGCGCCAATCCCCACGCCGCAGTGCTGGCTGATGGTGGTGAGGTGCTGCTGACATTTCAGGGGACACAGGGCTATATCTCGCCGTCGCATTATCCCTCCAAGAAGACCAACGACGGCAAAGTCGTTCCGACCTGGAGCTACGTCGCGATCCACGCCTATGGGCAGGCGTCGGTGTTCGAAGGCCCGGATGCCCTGCGCCCACATCTGGCGGCGCTGACGAACGTACATGAGGCGGGGCGAGCGGAGCCCTGGACCATCGATGATGCGCCAGACGACTTCATCGATATGTTGTGCAAGGCAATCATCGGCTTCGAAATTCCACTGAGCCGGATTGAGGGCAAATGGAAGATGAACCAGCACCGTCCGCCCGCTGACCGGGACGGCATGGTTGCTGGCTTGCGCGCCGAGGGCCGGTCGGACCTCGCGGATGTGGCAGAGGCAAGCGCGCGGCGGAACGATTAGAGACGCCCGCCTCAGATATCGCCGAACAGGAAGCTCAACAGCACAAAACGGGTGCCGCGGGTTACGGGCATGACCTGATGCAGCATGCTGGACGAAAACACCAGCGCCTCGCCCGTACGGGGGGCGCATTCGGCGCCGGAATGTTCGGGAAACACCAGGCCGCCGCCATCATGCGCCTCGGCATTCAGCGCTACCGAACAGGCAAAGCGTCGGTGAGCGACCTGCTTTTCCGTATTATCGCGATGGCCATGGGCAGAGCCGATGATCCCCGGCTCGCTGTCTAGAGCCTGATACCGGCCAATACGGAAGCGCTCATACTTGGTCAGAGGGTAGTGGAATGTCTGGCGAACAACTGGGGCAACTCTCGAGAACAAGCGTTCGGCGATGAATTTGGTGGTCTCTGGGTTGATCACCCAATGGTCGATCCGGTCATTGCGGCCATAGTCCGGGATGCGCATTTTGTAGTCTGTGGCACGGCCCTTGCCGCCGTCGCCCGGCTCAACATAGTCATGGCCTTCCAGCGCGAAGATGGTCATTAACCGCTGGCAGTCTTCCGACGAAAAAACATCGGGCACGAACAGCACGGGGGCAACACCGCCGCTGACGACCCGGTGTTTGCGCTCGTCCGCCAATGTCTCGACATAGGCGCAGGCGACGTCGCCGTGGTCCGGGGTTTCGCCCGCTAGTATAGCCATCACGTGACGGTTGGGTCGCAGCAGGATACTGGCGATGACAGGGCCGCCTGTCTGGTTGAGTGATGGCACGAGACGCTTTGAAACGGCGCGGGCCGGATCGCACAATACCGGAAAGGGCAGGCTTAGGCCGCTCGCCCACGCTTTGGCGGCATGTGGTTCCAAGGGAGCGATCACGAACACGCGAATATCTAGGCTGAAGAGACGATCTGCCCAGGCGGAAAGTGTGACCAGAGCAGTCTTCGCCGCAGATGACTCGGCATCGCTAAGTAGCACCACTAGGCGCGGACGACCGGCCAGGGCATCGCTGTCCAGATTGATCATCTGGCCGTCAACATCGGGGCCTTCGAACGCAGGAAAGATATCGCCAACCGCGATGCCGGTACTCTGCTGCTTGGCACTTTGCTGTCTGGCTCTCTGGGCGGGCCGTTGCATATTCATGCCTTTAGTAGTGTGGCGCTTGTGGGCAAATCATGGTTATGGTCCATGTGCTAGCGACGGTCCAGGGTGCCCGTACCTGTCGCATACCGCGCGGAGAGTCTGTCATGAGTATTTGGGGTAAAATATTAGGCGGCGCCGCCGGCATGGCGCTGGGCGGTCCGCTTGGCGCTTTGATTGGTGCCGTGGCAGGGCATTTTGCTGTCGATCAGAAAAACGATGGCCCCAAAAGCGACGGCGATCCTAGCCACCGGGATGATGAAGACGTCACCCGTCAGATTGGCTTTACCATCGGTGTTATCGCGCTGGGCGCCAAGATGGCCAAGGCGGATGGCGTCGTCACGCCAGACGAGATCGCGGCGTTCCGCCGGGTCTTTCGCACTGCGCCGGATGAAGAGGAAAACGTCGCCCGCCTGTTCAACCAGGCCAAGCGCGATGTTGCTGGCTTTGAGTCCTACGCTGCTCAGCTGGCCCGCATGTTGCGCGATAGCCCGCTGGTGCTGGAGCAGGTATTGGATTGCCTGTTCGTCATCGCCACTGCCGACGGCAAAGTCACGGCAGATGAGATGGTATTCCTGCGCCGGGTTGCCGAGATTTTTGGCATTGATACGGGCGAGTTCGCGCGCATCCGCGAAATTCATCTCGGCCAGGACGAGAGTGATCCCTTCACCATCCTGGGCGTCAAACACGACACGCCATTGGATGAAATCCGCGCCCGCCACCGTCAACTGGTGCGGGAGAACCACCCGGACATGCTGATGGCGCAAGGCCTGCCGCAAGAAGCCATCGACGTGGCCACCGAGAAACTGGCCCGCATCAACGCCGCCTGGGATCAAGTGCGCAAGCTGCGGGAGGCCTGAGGCCTCCCGGCTCGCACTCGCTGGGCCGGTTACCCCGCAGCAGCTGCCTTGATCAGGTCAGCGCCTTTTTCCGCCACCATGACGGTAGGCGCGTTGGTGTTGCCGCTGGGGACTGTTGGCATGATTGAGGCGTCGATCACGCGCAAGCCCTGGATGCCGTGCACCCGCAGCTGATCATCCACCACCGCCATGCGGTCGGTGTCCGGCCCCATCTTGCAGGTGCCAACGACGTGGTAGGTGGTTTGGGCGTTGGAGCGGGCGAAATCGAGCCATTCGTCATAGGTGTTGCAGTTCTCGCCAGGGGCGGCTTCGAACTTGCGGTAGGGGTTCATCACCGGGTTTGCCATGATGTTGCGGGCGATCATCAATCCTGCAACCGTGCAATCCTGGTCGAGCTTTTCCGACAAGAAGTTCGGACGGATGGCTGGAGCTTCCATCACCTGGCCGGATTTGATGTGGATTGAGCCGCGGCTTTCTGGCCGGCATTGGCCGATGACCGTGGTCATGCCCGGCTCTTTCTCCAACTCACGGGTTTGCGCCGTGCCGTAGGAGGCCGGTGCAAAGTGGAATTGCATGTCCGGCTCTTCGACGTAGTCGTTGGTCTTGACGAAGCCGTAGCAGACACCGGCGGTCAGGGTCAGAATGCCGTTGCGGGTGGTGAAGTATTTCAACACCTCCTTCGCCAGAGACAGGCCGCGGCTTTGCTCGTTCAAGGTAATCGGCTTGGTGACGCGCCAGCGCATGCGGGGTGCGCAATGGTCACCGTAATTCTCGCCGACGCCGGCAAGCTCGTGCTTGACCTCGATGCCCAATTGTTTGAGCACGTCGGAACGGCCGATGCCGGAATGCTCCAGCACACCGGGTGAACTGACAGCGCCCGCGCAGACAATGACCTCACGTCCGGCATTGGCGGTGCGCTTGTCACCGTGCACGGAGTATTCCACGCCGATGGCCTTCTTGCCTTCCAACAGCACCCGATGGGTCATGGCGTTGGTGACGATGTGCAGGTTCTTGCGCGCGCGGGCCGAGTCGAGGAAGGCGCGGGCAAGGCTGTGGCGTTTGCCGTCTTTCTGGGTAACTTGGTAGTAGCCGAAGCCTTCTTGATTGCCGTTGTTGTAGTCTTTGTTAATTGGGAAGCCTTCAGCCTCGGCAGCCTTAATCCAGGCGTCGCAAATCTCGTGATGCTCGCGCATGTGGGCGACGTTCAGCGGGCCGCCTTTGCCGCGGGCGTCATCGTCATCGCCTTCGAAATGCTCTGATTTTTTGAAGTACGGCAGCACACTCTCATAGGACCAGCCGCGATTGCCTAGCTGGCTCCACGAGTTGTAGTCGAGCGGGTTGCCGCGAACATACAGCATGCCGTTGATGGAGGAGGAGCCGCCCAGGGTTTTGCCGCGCGGGATCGGGATTTGCCGGCCCTTCATGGTCGGCTCTGGCTCTGTCTCGAAATTCCAATTGTATTTTGGGTTGTTCAGCAGCTTGGAGAAGCCAGCCGGAATGTCGATCCACATCGACTTATCCTCTGGTCCTGCCTCCAGCAGCAGCACGGTTTTGGACGGATCTTCCGTCAGGCGCGCAGCCATGACACAGCCAGCCGAGCCGGCGCCGACGATGATGTAATCGTAAGAGGACATGTCTTCCCTATATCTATCACTAATGGGCGTCCGCGAGGACTTGCGCAGCAGTGTAGGCAAGGCATGGAACGAGCGCTAGGGGGTGCGGTAATCGTCGGCTAGGAAGCGGTGCACATGGGCCATGAAGATGTCCAACTGGTCGTGATGCACCCAGTGGCTGGCCTCTGGCACGCGCACGATTTCCGCAGTATTGAAGTGCTTGGAGCGGCCATCCTTCACCGGGTCGCTGGCCCAACTATCCTCGCCATAAACCAGCATTGTGGGGCAGGTAATGCGGCGCCACAGATCGGCATTCTGGTCCGGGCTCATGCCGAAGGGGCGGTCGGCGTGGACGTAGTTGTCGAACTTCCAGCTGTAACTGCCGTCTTCGTTCTGGTGGACGCCGTGCTCGGTCAGGTGGCGGGCGTGCTCTGCGGATAGGTGCTTGTTGGCGTCGTGCATGCGTTGGAAGGCCTCGTCCAGCGTTGCATAGCGGCGGGGGGAGCGGCCAGCGATGCCACGCAACTCGCCAATCCATTTGCGCATACGCTCGTCAGGCGCGGTCGCGGCCTGTTCCGCGATGCGCTTAGGCGACATGCCGAGGCCTTCAATCGCCAGGAGCTTTTTCACATTGTCCGGATAGATGCCGGTGTAGCCGAGGCTGATTTGCCCACCGAGCGAATGGCTGAGGATCGTGACCGGGGCCAGGTTCAGTTGATGGATCAGCTGGGCGATGTCGTAAATATAGTCCTGAATGCGATAGACCGAGCCGCGCAGCCACTCACTATCGCCATGGCCGCGCAGGTCCGGTGCTATGATGTGGTAGTCGTGCCGCAGCTCTTGCGCCACCCAATCCCAATTGCGGCAGTGATCGCGTCCGCCATGCACCATCAGCAGTGGCGGCGCATCGCGGTTGCCCCAGTCGACATAGTGTAGACGCAAGCGCTGCGAGAAATAGACGTGGCTGGTGGGGCCGTGGATATCAGCGACGGTCATGCTCTCTGGTCCTTGAGCGAGATCATGGGAATATTGCGCTGCAGCATAGCGCCAATTCAATCGGCGAGGAAGTCCGCAACGGCGCGGTAGAATGCCTGCGGTTGCTCGGCGTGGACCCAATGGCCCGCATCCGGGATGGTGGCATAGGTGGCTTGCGGGAATAACCGCTGGATGGCGGGCTTGTGGGCATCCTGGATGTAGGAGGAATTGCCGCCGGCGACGAAAAGGATCGGGTCCGGGTTCTGATAGTCGAACAGGTGGTCCGGCCAATCCAGGATGTCCGCCAGACGGTCATAGAGTTCCTGTAAGTTCGGTTTCCAGCGCAAGCCCTTGTCCGCCTCCGCTGCCAGGTTCAGCAGCAGGAAGGCGCGCTCGGCATCGCTGGAAATGGCGTCACGCAACAGCCGGTCGGCCTGGCCGCGGCGGGTAATCGAGTTGAGGTCCAGGGCCAGCATTGCCTCCAGATAACCATAGAATGGCGAATGCTCGTGGCGGATGGCGGAGATATCAACGACAACGGCCTTTTCCACCAACTCCGGGTATTTCAGGGCTGTCACCATGGTGACCTTGCCGCCCATGGAATGGCCAACGATGCGAACCGGTGGCCCAACCGCCTCGGCCAACGCAGCCACGTCTGCTGCCATATCTTCGTACGTCATGCCTGGGCCCCAGGGGGAGCGGCCATGGTTGCGGAGGTCGACGGCCAGGGTGCGGTAGTGCTGGCCGAACAGTTTGGCCTGGCTGGCCCAGTTGCGCGCTTGTCCCAGCAGGCCATGCAGGATCAAGAGCGGCGGGCCGCTGCCTACCTCATCAAAGGCAAGCGTGACGGTTGTACCAGTAGGTGCGGTCATTGCGTGGAGCTCACGGGTTCGGAGTGACGATGGGGATAACGTCTTCCAGATTGCTGCGGACATGGCTGGCAAAACCTGCGCCGGCCTCGGCATACATATTGAAGGCGACATCGACACCGGCCTGTTTCAACGCTTCAACCTCGTCCGGGAAGCGAGCGATGGCTGCGACCTTGCCCTCATAGTTACTGGCGCGCAGCAGTTCATAGGCTCGGATATTGCTGTCATGGGCAGGCATGGCCAGCAGGATCAGCTCAATCCGTCCACGCTCCAACCGGTGCCAGAATGCGGGGTCGGAGACGTCCGCCTGAATTACCCGATGGCCCTTCTCGCGCGCGGCAATGACTTTGGCCGCATCAACCTCAACCCCGATCACCACGTCGCCGCAATGGGCAATCAGATCGTCATAGGCACCAGAGCCAACTCTGCCCATACCCAACACGGCAATGCGGGCGTCGGTCAGCAGGATTGGCTGCTCCTCCCGATGGCGACGGCGACGCTCGAACCGCGCAAGCCAGCGGTGTTGGTGCGGATTGAGCGTATGGGCGGCGTTCTGGAATGGCGCGACCAGGATAAAGCTACCCGCGACGGCAACGGCGAGGACGCCCGGCCAATGCGGCGCCAGCCAGCCGGCCTGGGCGGCCACAGCACAGACGATCAGGCCAAACTCGCTATAGCTGCCCAGCGCCAGTGCCGCCAACACGGACGAGCGGGCGCGGAAATGCAACTGGGCGAAAGCCAGGAAGAACAGCACGACCTTGATGGCGACGCAGGCGACCAGGAACCAGGCGATGGCCAGATGCTCCCACGTCGGCAGGCCGGACAGGCCGATTTGCAGGAAGAACCCGACCAGCAACAAATCTTTGAGCGGAAACAGCGTATGCGCCAACTCCCGTGCCCGCGGGTGGCCGGCGAGGACTGCGCCGAGGACCAATGCGCCCAAATCCGGCTTCAATCCGGCGACGCCAAAGCCGCCTGCGCCCAAACCCAAGGCTACAAACAAGCCAAACAGAATCACCAACTCGCCATGACCGATGCGGGCCAGGACGGCCAGCAGCGGTACGCGCAGGGCGATCACCGCGATGAGGGCAATGGCCCAGATTTCCGGCAATTCCCCGCCGGCGAAGGTGAGGAAGATGACTGCGAACAGGTCTTGCAGGATCAGGATGCCAATCGCGGTCCGTCCGTGCATGGCGCTGTGCTCGCCGCGATCATCCAGGTTTTTGACGGCAAAGACGGTGGAGGAGAAGGACAGGGCAAACCCCAGCGCCAGTGCGCCCTCCCACGACAGCCCCGCCAGCGCGCCTAGGCCTGCGGCGCCAGCGGCCAGGGCTGCGCCGGCGAATAGGCTGGTCGACAAAACCATGTGGCCGCCAGCTGTCGCCCAGACCTCCACCCGCAGCAACCGCCGCAGGTCGAGTTCCAGGCCGATCATGAAAAGCAGCAGCGTCACGCCCAAGTCGGCAACGGCGTTCAGCGCCGGGCCGCCGGCGAACCCACAAGCGTGCGCGACAAAGCCCGCGAGCAGGAACCCGACCAATGGCGGCTGGCCAACCTGCCGCGCCGCAAAGCCGAATGCAAAGGCGATGCCAATAAGAATAGGATCCATGGATGATTCCATACCGCAACGATTGCGGCAATCTACCCGCAGAGCCTAGCTCTGCCTAACCCTTACATAGTCGCGGGCGCTGAGGAGCGCTTGTGGCAGCGCGGCTGGAAGGTCGTCGGCGATCATACCGGAGGTATGGGCGTTGGCTGCTTCGCCGTGCAGCCAGGCGCCGGCACAGGCGGCCTCGAAGGGAGGCAGGCCTTGGGCCAGCAAGCCGCCGATGATGCCGGCCAGAACGTCACCACTGCCGGCGGTGGCTAGCCAGGGTGGAGCATTGGTGTTGATTGCGGCCCGACCGTCCGGCGCAGCGATGATGGTGTCTGGTCCTTTGAGCAGCACCACGGCACCTGCGCGGGCTGCGGCTTGGCGGGCGCGGCTGAGCTTGTCACCGGTGATATCCGGGAACAGACGGCTGAATTCGCCCTCGTGCGGGGTGAGAACGGCGGGGGAGGGCGGTAGGTGCTTTAGAAGCCGCGCTGGTTCCTCAGCGAAGGCGGTGAGGGCGTCGGCGTCTAGGGTTATCGCCTTGCCAGTGGCGAGTGCCGCCAGCACCCGGCGGCGGGTTCTGCCATCGGCGCCGGCTCCAGGGCCAATGATGAGGCTGGAGACGCGAGGCTCTTGAGCCAGTCGCGCGAAGCTGGGTAGGTCGGGGCAGGGGCGTTGGATGACGGCGGCGGGCATCGCAGCCACCTCCGCTATTCGCGCGGGAGCAACCGCGACGCTGACCAGGCCGGCCCCGGCTCGTAGTGCTGCATGGGCCGCTAGGCGAGACGCGCCTGGCATCACTCCGGTGGCAATCAGGCAATGGCCGCGGCGGTATTTGTGATCCTCCGCATCGGATTGCGGCAGGTCCCAGCCGCTAGGAGCGTTGCGGGTTATCCGTGGCTGGATCGTGCTGAGCACGTTGTGCGAAATGCCGATGTCGGTGACCAGCAACTCACCGCACAGGTCGCGTCCGGGATAGAGCCAATGGCCGGGCTTGGCGCTGAAGAAGGTGACAGTCAGGCTGGCCTTTGCGGCAAACCCCCTGACTTGCCCGGTGTTGCCATCGACGCCGCTGGGCATATCGACGGCAATGATGGGGGCTGTGATTTGGCGGAGGGTGTCTGCAATGACGCCTTCAATCGGGCGGGAGAGGCCGGCGCCGAACACTGCATCGACGACGAGGCTGGCTTCGCGCACGCATTCGGGCGATAGCGGCTCGACCGGGCCGGTCCACGCGGCAGCGTGGTGGGCAGCATCGCCGGTCAGCGCGTTCACCTGTCCGAGCAGAGCCAGCCGCACCGGCCAGCCGCGTTGGGCCAGCAGGCGGGCGATGACGAATCCGTCGCCGCCGTTGTTGCCGGGGCCGCACAACAACGTCACCGGCTGAGCCTTCCAGCGCAAACTGATAGCGTCGGCGACGGTGAGGCCGGCCTTTTCCATCAAATCCGGGCCAGAGATGCCGCTGGCAATCGTGATCCGATCGGCCTCAGTCATTTCCGCAACAGTGAGCAGCGCGTCAGTGATGGCCCATCACCCTCTCGTTGCCGACGGTTTTCACCCAGGGCACTGGGCGTTTTGGGTCGTGCAGGTTGCCGCTGGCAATTCGCGCCTCGATCTCCTTCAGCGCGTGCGCCGTGATCGGGCGAATTTTGAGCTCATAGGCATCCGCGAAGGTGAACCATTTTAGCTTGAGCAACTCACCGTCGCCCTGGTCGTCCCGGTCCATATCGCCTTGCACGTGATCCGCGTCGACGACGAAAAAGCGAGCGTTAAAGCGGCGCGGACGGCCAGGCGGCGTCACGGCGCGGTAGATGAAGGAGAGGTTCTCCAGGCAGGGCGCGTTGCCAGTGGCAAAGAAATCCTCCCAACCCTTGGGCGCACGCTGCGGGGATGGATGTGGCTTACCGATGATCAGGCCGGCTTCCTCAAATGTTTCCCGCACAGCAGCCATAGCGAGTGCCTGTGCACGGCGTTCGGTGCAGGCCTGGGTTAAACGCTCCAGCACGTCCTGGCGCAGCTCTGTGGCCGGTTTGACATAGCCGTCAGCGCGGTCAACTCGGCCACCGGGGAACACATAATGGTGCGGGAAAAACACGTGGCCGGACGACCGCTCGCCCATCAACACAGTCGGCTCGCCCTGGCGCTGGCGAACGATAATCAACGTGGCGGCATCGCGGATCGTGGGCGGTTTCGCCGGTGCGGCGGCGGCTTCTGACATGGTTCGACATTTCCTGGCGGTATGACGGTTGCAAGCATTTTGCCGTCATTGCCGAACTTGTCGACCGTCTTATTGTTGCAGGCAAGCTTATTGTTACAGGCTAGGCCCGCGGACCTAAAGTTGCAGGGTAAGCCTGTGGCGGAGTCATTGGGATATATCAACGCAATGGATGGTGGGGTGCCCTACCGGGTTCGAACCGGCGACCTCCTGGACCACAACCAGGCGCTCTAACCGACTGAGCTAAGGGCACCATCCATGCGGAAGTCCGGCTGAATACGTCAAGCGCGCGGCGAGGTCAAGCGTCAGATCATTCCAGCCTCCAAATTGCTGACATCGCTGGAACAAATAGCGATTTCTCGACCTTCGCAGCATTGCCTCACCGCTGGTACGCCCCTATGTACTCGCGGAGCTGAGCAAACAGGCATGGCTGAACAGGCGGGACGAACGATGACCGAGAGCACCAACCCCATCGCCCAGAAGGGCGCCCGGATTTCCGCGGCATTCAAGGACTTTTTGCACCTGGAATCCTCTGGCGGTATCGTGCTTGCGTTTGCCGCCTTACTGGCGATCATCGCAGCCAACAGCCCCTGGCAGGACATCTATCAGGGCTTTCTGACCGTTCCCGGTGCTGTTGAGATCGGCACGGTGGTCGAGATACGCAAGCCTCTGTTGTTGTGGGTCAACGATCTCTGGATGGCGATTTTCTTTTTCCTGATTGGGCTGGAGATCAAACGCGAATTCATGGAAGGCGAACTGTCGAGCCTGGGGCAGGTGGCATTGCCTGGCATCGCAGCGATTGGTGGAATGGTGGTGCCAGCGCTGATCTATGCGGCAGTCAATCTTGGCTCGCCGGAGAATCTGAATGGCTGGGCCATTCCTGCGGCCACTGACATCGCTTTCGCACTGGCTGTGTTGTCGTTGATGGGCAATCGCGTGCCCTCGTCCCTGAAAATCCTGCTGCTGGCGATAGCGATCTTCGACGATCTGGGCGCGATCCTGATCATCGCCATCTTCTACACCGCCGACCTTTCGCCCATGGTGATGAGCTTGGCGATCGCGCCAGTGGTGATGCTGGTGCTAATGAACCTGGCCGGGGTGCGCAACATCGTCCCCTATGTGCTTGTTGGCGGCATACTGTGGGTGATCGTGCTGAAATCGGGCGTGCATGCGACGCTGGCTGGTGTGATCACCGCCTTCGCAATTCCATTGACCGTAAAGCGAGCGTCCGGCGAATCGCCGCTCAAGTTGCTGGAGCACGAACTGCACGTCTGGGTCGCCTTCCTGATCCTGCCGACCTTTGCCTTTGCCAACGCGGGTGTCTCCCTCGCCGGCATGGGCTTCGATAGCCTGACAGAGCCGGTGACATTGGGCATTATTCTGGGCCTGTTGGTCGGCAAGCAGGTGGGCATTTTCGGCATGCTCTACCTGACCATCCGGGTTGGCTGGGCGCAGATGCCGTCCGGGGCGACCTGGGCACACCTCTATGGTGTTGCAGCGCTGGCTGGCATTGGCTTTACGATGAGCCTGTTTATCGGCGGTCTGGCCTTCGAGCACTCTGGCTTTGAGGCACCTATCCGGATGGGCGTGTTGGTCGGCTCGATTGCCAGCGCTGCGGTCGGCTTCCTGGTCATCCGCATGGCGAGGCGACCAAAGGAGTTGCCTCATACGGAGACAGCATGACGACGGAGGAGTTCAACATCTTCTGCGGCACGCTGTTGGCTACAAGTTATGTGGTGCAATGGCGTGGCGCGCACGTCTGGAAAGTGGGCGGGAAGGTCTTTGCCATTGGCGGATGGGGCGACGACAGCCCCGCGTTCACGTTCAAAGTCAGCGACATCGCTTTTGAACTGTTGCGGGACAAGCCTGGATTGCGTCCAGCTCCTTATTTGGCGTCGCGCGGGTTCAAGTGGATCCAGCACTATGGCGATCCGGGGCTAAGCGATGCTGAATTGCGCGAGTATCTCCTGGAGTCGCATCGGATGATTGGGGCTGGTTTGTCGAAGAAGAAGCAGCGGGAGTTGGGCCTGCTGTAGTGGTCTGACCGAACCACTAACGACACCTCCGGGCATATGGCATGAAGTTTGCATGGGTAGCGCAATTATTCCGCTTTGGAGCAAGAAACGATGGATATCGGCGTTTTCATTCCTATCGCCAACAACGGCTGGATTATCTCGAAAACCTCGCCGCAATACCTGCCCAGCTTTGAGTTGAACAAAACCATCACGCAGCGGGCCGAGCACTATGGTCTGGATTTCGTGCTCTCGATGATCAAGCTACGCGGCTTTGGCGGTGAGACCGAATTTTGGGACTATGCCCATGAATCGTTCACACTGATGGCTGGTTTGGCGGCGGTGACCGAACGGATCAAGCTGTTTGCCTCCGTTGCTGTGCTGACCCTGCCGCCGGCGATGATCGCGCGCATGGCGGTCACGATCGACTCGATTGCACCGGGACGCTTTGGCGTCAACATCGTCTCCGGCTGGGCCAAGGACGAGTACACCCAGATGGGCCTCTGGCCGGGCGATGAATATTTTGGCTACCGCTACAACTACAGCACCGAGTTCGTGACGGTGATGAAGCAGCTCTGGGAGAACGGTCAGAGCGACTTCAAGGGCGAGCATTTCATCATGAATGACTGCCGCCTGCTGCCGAAGCCAGAGGGCAAGATCGAACTGGTTGCAGCCGGGCAGAGTGATACCGGCATGGCATTTACGGCGGAGCATTGCGACTATCAGTTCGTCCTCGGCAGCGGCGTCAATACGCCGGCGGCCTACGCGCCAACGAATGAGCGTCTGATGGCGGCGGCGGCGAAGACCGGCCGCGATGTCGGCTCGTACGTTCTGATGATGGTGATCGCCGACGAGACGGACGAGGCCGCTATGGCGAAGTGGCACGACTACCACGACAATGCCGATATGGATGCGCTGGCCTGGATGGCGGGGCAGGGGGCGGGCGACCCAAATGCTGATGCATCTGGCACTGCCGCCTCGATCACCGCGCCGGAGGGTGCTGTCAACTTCAACATGGGCACCATCGTTGGCTCTTATGAGAGCGTCGCGCGCATGTTGGATGAGGCCTCAGCAGTACCCGGAACCAAAGGCATCATGCTGACGTTCGACGACTTCATGCAGGGGATCGAGGACTTCGGCACCAAGATTCAGCCGTTGATGAAATCGCGTGAGGGTAAAGGGTAGTCAGAGGTCGGAAGGGGCTTCGCTCAATCGCTCAGACCGGCCTCGCGCCGCATTTGGTAAATCGGATCGCCCGGGTCGCGTCGTTGGGCTGCCCAGTCTGCCCCGAGCGGCGGCACATCACCGATGGCGAGGCGCGTGGTCTCGAACACGCAGATGCGGTGCGCAATCAGCCAGGGGCCGCCGCGGCGCTCCACCCGGTCCACATAGCGGCCATAGTGGGAGAGCTGTACGGGTTGGTTTTCGGCGCCGAGGACGCGGTAGCCTTTGGCGGCTTCTGCGGTCAGGGTGTGTGCCGTCATGAAATAGGTTTCGGCGATGGCCATATCCCGAGCAGGGTTGGGTTCATCGCTGGGGAATTCGACTAGGCATTGCCCTAGAAAATGCATGCCTTGGGGCAGGATGCCGTTGCGCTCCCTGGCGAATTTGATAAAGCCATCGACGCCGCCTTTGTAGTCGCCGTGGTCGTCGAAAGCATCGGGATGATACACCCCGCGCACGCCCTCCCAATCAGCCCTGTCAACGCCCCGGGCATAGACGGCCATCAGGTCCTGAATTTCCGCCCGGTCGATCAGGCGTTGGAGGGTATTGGTCATGGCGGTTTCTCCCTGGTATCCGATTGATCGGTGCATTATCGGCTTCGTGGTAGCGGCGGGCAATCCGTGCCGTTAGTATCAACGCAATTGCCATCCCTTTTGGAGCCAATCCCATGGCCGATTTCGAACAATACTGCGCACCTTCCGTCTACGACCCCGGCACCTATGCCCAGGCGGTAAAGATCACGGGCGGCTCCACCATGTTGGTGCTGTCGGGCCAGGTTGACTATGACGGCAAGGGCGGGGTTGCCAGCCCGGGTGATATGAAGGCCCAGGCGCTGGCGTGCTTTCGCCATGTGAAGGCGCAGGTTGAGGCCGGCGGCGGCACCATTGCCGACATCGCCCGGCTCAACGTCTATGTGACTGACATGAGCAAGGTCGCCGACTACCGCGCCGCGCGGCTCGAGGTGTTCGGTGATATCAAGCTGGCCAGCACGCTGGTCGGTGTCACCGCTCTTGCCCAACCCGACTTCGTGATCGAAGTCGAAGCCATCGCCATTCTGTAAGCCAACTCAGGACATCATCAGAACATGACCACCAAGTACAAAATCGCCGTCTTGCCCGGTGATGGCATCGGCAAGGAAGTGGTGCCCGAGGGCATCCGCGTGCTGGAAGCTGTCGGCTCCAAATTCGGCCTGGAGTACGAGTTCACCCAGTTCGACTGGTCGTGCGAGAATTATGCCTCCACCGGTCGCCTGATGCCGGAGGATGGTATTGAGCTGTTGCGGCCGCATGATGCGATTTTCCTGGGCGCGGTTGGGTGGCCAACGGTGCCGGATCATATCTCGCTCTGGGATATGCTGATTCCGATCCGTCGGGAGTTCGACCAATACGCCAATGTGCGCCCGGTGCGGCTGCTGGATGGCGTATCTTCGCCGCTGGCAGGTAGAGGACCAGAGGATATCGACTTCTTCGTCGTGCGCGAGAATGTCGAAGGCGAGTATTCCGAAATCGGCGGCAAGCTCTATGGCGGCACCGAGTATGAGATGGTCAGCCAGCAAACCACCTTCACCCGCCGCGGCGTCGACCGGATTTTGAAGTACGCGTTCGAGCTGGCCATGACCCGGCCACGCAAGAAGGTGACGTCTGCCACCAAATCCAATGGCATCATCCACACCATGCCCTATTGGGATGAGCGCTTTGCGTTGATGTCGGAACAATATCCTGAGGTCGAGACGGACCAGTATCATATCGATATCCTGACCGCGCACTTTGTGCAGCATCCGGACTGGTTCGACGTGGTGGTGGGCTCCAACCTGTTCGGCGACATTCTCTCCGACCTCGGGCCAGCGGTTGCGGGCTCTATCGGCATTGCGCCATCGTCGAACATCAACCCGGAGGGCATTTATCCATCGATGTTCGAGCCCGTGCACGGCTCAGCGCCGGATATTGCTGGGCAAGGGATTGCCAATCCTATCGGCCAAATCTGGTCCGGCGCGATGATGCTGGGCCATATGGGCCACCAGGACGCCGCCAACGCTATCGAGCGTGCCATTGAGGTGGTGCTTACCGGCGGCGGCCCGAAAACCCGCGACATGGGCGGCAACGGCTCGACCGAGGAAATCGGCAAGGCAATTGCGGAGGCCGTGACCAGCGCCTAACCCCGAGGAGGTTCATCCAATGACCAACGCTCCAGCGCTAGACCAAATCGCTGTCATCGATATCTCGCCACTGGCTGATGGTAGTGAGAGCGGTCGTGCTCATGTTGCCCAACAGCTGCGCGAGACGCTGGAGCGGATCGGGTTTTTCATCATCACCGGCCATGGCGTGCCGCAGCCGCTGATCGACAGTGCCTTTGCGGAAGCTCGCCGCTTCCACGCTCAGCCGATGAGTGAGAAGCAGAAGGTGCTGATGAATGCGCACAACAATGGCTACATGGCGTCTGGCCGCTACAACGTCCGTACCTCCCGCGTGAGCGAGGTGGAGGCGAAACCGGACCTGAACGAGGCGTTCTTTATCAAGCGCGAGCGTTCGCCTGATGATCCGATGTTCAAAGCCAATCGCCGTTTTGCCGGGCCGAATGAATGGCCAGCGGACTTGCCGGGCTTTAAGCAAGCGCTGTTGGAGTACACAGACACGGTGGATGCCATGGCCCGCCGCCTGCTGCCGGCACTGGCGGTCTCGCTCGACCTGCCGCCGGAGACGTTCGACGCCGCGTTTGCTGAGAGCCAGTTCTCGTTCCGCCTGTCTCATTACCCGGCAGTAAGTGAGCGCGAGGCCGGACAGTACGGCATTGCTCCGCACACGGATGCGAACTTCCTGACATTCCTGGCGCAGTCCGGCGTGGCTGGTTTGCAGGCGCGGGTGGGTGAGGATCAGTGGCTGGACGTGCCCTATGTGCCGGGCTCATTCGTGGTGAATTCCGGCGACATGCTGCACCGCTGGACCAACGGGCGCTATCAGTCGACCCCGCACCGGGCGCTGCCGCCTGTAGGGCAAGAGCGCTATGCCATTCCGTATTTCTTCGGGCCGCATCTCGACACCATGATCGAGTGCCTGCCGAGCTGTCAGGGGCCGGAGAACCCACCTCAGTTTGAGCCGATCAGCTACAGCGACTATGTGGTTTGGTGGTACGACGCCAACTACAACGCCAAGGATCAGGCAGATCTGGCCGTGAACCAGGCGGCGGAGTAGGAGGATGGCAGAGCCGACCCAAAGCGTCGCCGCGCACTTTTTCGACGACCTGACGGTCGGGGCGCAATTCACCTCGCCTGGCTTCACCTTTACCGAGGCGGGAATCATTGATTTTGCTTGGCAGTTCGACCCGCAGCCGTTCCACACCGACGTGGAGCATGCGCGCGAGCACTCAATCTATGGTGGGCTGATCGCCAGCGGTTATCACACGCTCAGCGTCTGCTTCCGGCTGGTGCATGCAACCGGCTTGTTCGCTGGCACCAACAACACCGGGCGCAATCTGGACGAGGTGCGCTTTCTCAAGCCGGTTTATGCGGGCGATACGCTGCATGTGATAGCGACCGTGCGTTCACTGACACCGTCCGGCTCGCGCACCGACCGCGGCTATGTCGGCATGGCCTGGGACGTGCGCAACCAGAAGGGCGAGTGCGTACTGACGGCCAAGCCGGAGCATGTGGTGATGCGGCAGATTGCGGGTGACTAATAATCAGGTATACTGCCCTCACTTCAAAACCCGAAATTTCTCGTGTGTGATGACGCGGAAGTTGTCTGACACCGTGTCGCGGAAGTTTTTCCATTCACGCGGGATGGTTTCCCGCATGAAGGCGAGGATTGCGTCGGCAAACAGCTTT
>CALKDI010000246.1 GCA_938084065.1 uncultured Alphaproteobacteria bacterium | reverse complement strand
AGGAAGGTCGACAGCAGCACAAAGAACAGGCTGATGCCGTCAATGCCAACCCGGTAGGCAATGTTGAACTCTGGGAACCACGGCACCTCCTCCACAAACTGGAAGTCAGCCGTGCCCGGCTCAAACCCGAACCACAGGAATAGCGAGACCACAAAGGTGATCGCCGTCGTCCACAACGCGACGTGACGCGCATTGCGAGCCACCGTCTCTGCGTCGCCGCGGACGAACAGGATGAAAAGCGCACCGATCAGCGGCAGGAAGATCGTGAGCGATAAGAGAGGAACGCCGGTCACCAATTACGCTCCCGAATTACCGAAATACCATGTGAGTAGCAGCACCACGCCTATCAGCATGGCAAACGCGTAGTGATACACGTAGCCGCTCTGCAAACGACTGGCACCTTTGGCGAATTGCAGCACACGAGCAGCAATACCGTTGGGCCCGAAGCCGTCGATGACGAAACCATCGCCACATTTCCAAAGGAGCCGTCCCAACGCAAAGGCCGGCTTCACGAAAATGGCGTTATACAGTTCGTCGAAATACCATTTGTTGAGGAGGAACGCGTGCAGCCCTTTGCTGTTCGCAACCAGATCCTCCAGCGCTCTGCGGTTCTTGATATAGAACACGTAGGCCAGCCAGATGCCGAACAGCGATACCACAATCGGCAGATACTTCACCCACAACGGCGAGTTGTGCGCGTCATGCAACGTGTGGTTTTCTGGGATCATCAGGATCGAGCCCTGCCAGAATTGCTCTGGATGATGGCCGACCATTTCCGTGCCGTAATAGAACAAAATACCGGAAAAAATTGCGCCTGCCGCTAACACATAGAGCGGGATCAGCATAATCGGTGGCGACTCGTGGACGTGCGCCATCACTTTCTCATCCGCCCGAGGCTTGCCATGGAACGTCATGAACAGCAGTCGCCAGGAATAGAACGCTGTCATACCAGCCGCCAAAATTCCGAACACAAAGGCCAGGCCGCCAACCGCAGTACCGGCGGCGAACGCGCTCTCGATGATCATATCCTTGGAATAGAACCCTGCGAACCATGGCAGGCCGGCGAGCGCAAGGGACCCGATCCACATCAAAATGTAGGTCTTGGGGATCAGTTTGCGGATGCCGCCCATATTGCGCATGTCTTGCTCGTCAGACATCGCGTGGATCACACTGCCAGCGCCCAAGAACAGCAGCGCTTTGAAGAACGCGTGCGTCATCAGGTGGAAAATCGCGGCTGGATACGCGCCGACACCGCACGCGAAGAACATGTAGCCCAATTGCGAGCAGGTCGAGTAAGCGATCACGCGCTTGATATCGGTTTGCACCAACCCGATGGTCGCTGCGAAGAATGCCGTGGACGCGCCGATCACCGTGACGAAAGCCAGAGTCTCCGGCGCATACTCAAACACCGGGCTCATGCGCGCCACGAGGAAGACACCAGCGGTCACCATGGTGGCTGCGTGGATCAGGGCGCTGACCGGGGTCGGGCCCTCCATCGCATCCGGC
The DNA here is from genome assembly GCA_938084065.1 of uncultured Alphaproteobacteria bacterium. Classification (GTDB taxonomy): domain Bacteria; phylum Pseudomonadota; class Alphaproteobacteria; order Bin95; family Bin95; genus JACKII01. The sequence goes on along the minus strand of CALKDI010000246.1, from coordinate 7,413 downwards.
AACCATGTGTGCAGGCCGAGCTGAGCCGACTTGCCCATCGCACCGATGAACAGCAGGAAGCAGATGATCTCCAACGCTGGGAAGTGCATGCCCAGGAAGGTGAGCCCCTTTTCGACCATCTGCGGGGCAGCTTGGAAAATCACGTCAAACTGGACGCTGTCGAACAGCAGATAGCAGCCGATTATGCCCAGCGCGAAGCCAAAATCGCCGACACGGTTCACGACAAACGCCTTGATCGCCGCCGCGTTCGCACTCGGCCGGTCGAACCAGAAGCCGATCAGCAGATACGAACAGACACCAACGCCCTCCCAGCCGAAGAACAGCTGCAGCAGGTTGTTCGACGTCACCAACATCAGCATGGAGAACGTGAAGAGTGACAAATACGCCATGAAACGCGGGATGGCGGGATCATGGTGCATGTAACCGATGGAGTAGACATGCACGCAGGCACTCACCACCGTCACAACGACCAGCATCACGGCTGTGAGCGCATCGAAGCGCAGCGCCCAGCGCGCTTCAAAGGTGCCGGAACTGATCCAGGCACCAAGGTCTGCTGTATGAGTGTTGCCCATAATGCCGATGTCGATGAAGGCGATGACGGAAATCACCGCCGACGCTATCAACAGGCCGCAGGTCACATATTGCGAGCCTTTATCGCCGATCATTCGGCCAAAAAAGCCTGCGATCAGCGCCCCGATCAGCGGCAGAAATATTGCGAGCGAATACATCTTAGCCCTTCATCAGGTTGATGTCGTCGACCGCGATAGAGCCGCGGTTGCGGAAGTACACCACCAGGATAGCCAGCCCGATGGCGGCCTCCGCAGCAGCGACGGTGAGGATAAACATGGCGAACACCTGGCCGACCAAATCGCCCAAATGGGCTGAGAAGGCGACGAAGTTGATATTGACCGCCAGCAGGATCAGCTCAATCGACATCATGATGACGATCACGTTCCGCCGGTTCAGGAAGATCCCAAAAATGCCCAGCGTGAACAGGATAGCTGCCACTGTGAGGTAGTGGGCGAGGCCGATTTCTAGCATGTCTCTCCCCTACGCGCCCTGGCCAGGCTGAACTTTAACGACTTCCAGCGTATCTTCCGGACGGCGATCCAGCTGTTGGGCAATACTCTGCTTTCGCACGCCCTCACGCTGACGCAACGTCAGCACGATAGCGCCGACCATAGCGACCAACAGGACCATGCCAGCAACCTGGAACAGATAGAAATAATCGGTGTACAGCACATGCCCAATGGCGTGGGTATTGGTCATCACATCGAATTTTGGGATCGGTTGAGCCCCAGTTCCAGCCTCTGGCAGCACAGCAGCTGAGCCTAGAAGGAAGATCAGCTCCAGCAGCAGGATCACACCGATAATGCCGCCTATCATGGCGTAGTTGGTCGCGCCCTTCCGCAGGTTCTGGAAATTCACATCCAGCATCATCACCACGAACAGGAACAGCACCGCAACCGCGCCGACATAGACAACAACCAGCACCATCGCCAGGAATTCCGCGCCCATCAGCACGAACAGTCCAGCGGAGTTGAAGAACGCCAGGATCAGCCACAGCACCGAATGTACCGGGTTACGCGCCGTCACCACCATCAGACCCGACAGGATCGTGATCGCGGCAAACACGTAAAAGGCTAAGGCAGAGATGATCATCAGTTTGCTCTCTCAGTCCTGGCCATCAACGATACGGAGCATCGGCTTCAAGCGCCTTGGCAATGGCACTCTCCCACCGGTCGCCGTTCTCCAGGAGCTTGTCCTTATTGTACATCAGCTCCTCACGCGTCTCAGTCGCGAACTCGAAGTTCGGACCTTCAACGATGGCATCGACCGGGCAGGCCTCCTGACAGAAGCCGCAATAGATGCATTTGGTCATGTCGATGTCATAGCGCGTGGTACGGCGAGAGCCATCTTCACGCGGTTCGGCTTCAATTGTTATCGCCTGAGCCGGGCACACGGCCTCGCACAGCTTGCAGGCAATGCAGCGCTCTTCCCCATTGGGATAGCGGCGCAGTGCATGCTCTCCACGAAACCGCGGCGATAGCGGGCCCTTCTCATAAGGGTAGTTCAGCGTCACTTTCGGCTTGAACATGGTCTTGAAGGTCAAGGCCATGCCGGACAACAGTTCTGTCAGCAGAAAGCCGCGGGCAGTGCGGTCGAAGAAGCTCATCAGCCGTCGCTCCTACATCGCTGGGGCCGGGACCCAATCGAAGGCGACCAATACGCCTGCGGTGAGTACGACCCAAAATAAAGTGAATGGCAGGAAGATCTTCCAGCCAAGGCGCATCAGCTGGTCATAACGGTAGCGCGGGAACGTTGCACGGATCCAAAGGAAGCCGAACAGCAGCGCGAACGTTTTGGCCATGAACCAGAAGATGCCGGGGATCCAGTTGAACGGTGCCACATCAATGATCGGAAGCCAGCCGCCCAGGAACAGAATCGTACCGATCCCGCTCATCAGGATCATGTTGGCGTATTCGCCCAGGAAGAACAGACCGAACGTCATCGCCGAATACTCGACGTTGTAGCCGCTGACCAACTCCGCCTCAGCCTCCGGCAGATCGAAAGGCGCGCGATTGGTCTCCGCCAGGGCAGAGATATAGAAGATCACGAACATGGGCAGCAGCGGAATGCAGAACCACATGCCCTGTTGCGCCTCGACGACCTTGGTCAGGTTCAGAGACCCAACGCACAACAACACCGAGATGATAACAAAGCCGATAGAGACCTCATAACTCACCATCTGCGCCGCAGACCGCATCGCGCCCAGAAACGGATAGCGAGAGTTTGAGGCCCAGCCAGCAACAATAATGCCGTACACACCTAATGACGAGATCGCAAAGAGGTACAACACGCCTACGTTAATATCGGCCAGCACCCAATCCTTGTCGAACGGGATCACCGCCCAGGCGACTAGTGCCAGGATGAAGGTGACCATCGGCGCGATAATGAACAGAAACCGGTTCGCTCCCGTTGGGATGATGGTCTCTTTCGTCAGCAATTTCAGACCATCAGCCAGCGGCTGCAACAGGCCGAACGGGCCGACCACGTTGGGGCCCCGGCGCATTTGCATGGCTGCGATAACCTTGCGCTCTGCCAGCGTCAGATAGGCGACAGCGCCCAGCATCGGCAGGATGATCGCCACGATCTGCAGCACAATGATCAGGCCCGGCCAGACATAGCCACCCCAAAATCCCAGTTCCATGGCGCTATCCATCGGTGCCGGTCGCCTCTGTAGCTGGGGGCAACAATTCCTCGATACAGCGCGCCATCGTCTCCGATGCCCGCGCTATCGCGTTGGTGTGGTAATAGTTCCGCACTGGCGATGCAAACGGCGTATCCGCCATATCGCCGGCAGTGCCAAAGTCACCCCATTCCGCCTCTGCCAACGCGCCAACCGCATCCAAGTATGGCACAGCTTCGCCCATGGCAGTGCGCAGAGCCTCTAGCGTGTCGAAGGGCAGCGGCGCTCCGAGAGCACCCGAAAGCGCACGCACAATCGCCCAATCCTCGCGCGCCTCACCTGGCGGGAAGATCGCACGGTAAGCGCGTTGAGCTCGGCCTTCGGTATTGACGTAGGTGGCATCTTTCTCAGTATAAGCCGCGGCTGGTAGGATCACGTCAGCCGCGTGTGCGCCGCGGTCGCCGTGGTGGCCCTGGTAGACGACAAAGGCATTCGTCAGTTTCGCCGGGTCGATCTCGTCCGCACCCAACAGGAACACAACTTCCATCTCACCGCTTGCAGCACCGTCGAGGATACCAGCGGTATCACGGCCGTCTTCACCCGGCACAAAGCCCAGGTCCAATGCGCCTACGCGAGCTGCTGCCGTGTGCAACATGCCAAAGCCATCGCGGCCACCAGCATATTTCTCCGCAATTACCCGTGCTGCTGCCAACACAGCGGCACCATCCACTCGGGAGAGAGCGCCCTGTCCGACCACAATCAATGGCCGCTCTGCGCCTTCCAGCACTTTGGCGAAGTCATGGCTGCCGTTGGCAACTTCATTCAGCGTCTGCGGGCCAGCGCCCAGATAAGTGGCTGGGTAGGTCAGATCCGCGTTCTCGCCGATCACGCCAACCTTCAGGCCGTTCTCCAGCCAAGATTTGCGAATGCGTGCGTTCCAAACGGGCGCCTCAACCCGTGGGTTGGTGCCAATCAGCAACAACGCATCAGCGTCTTCCACACCAGCCAGACCGGTGTTGAGGATATAGCCCGCCCGGCAGGAAGGATCGATCGCGGCGCCATCCTGGCGGCAATCCATCGACGTAACGCCGAGGCCATCCAGCACGCCCTTGAGCGCAAACACGCTCTCGCAATCGGCCATATCACCAACGATTGCGCCAATCTTGGCGGCGTCCGTTGCTTTCAGCTTCGCTGCTACAGTTTGCAATGCTTCGGGCCAGGAGGCCGCCTGCAGCTTGCCTTCCTTGCGCACATACGGCCGGTCGAGCCGCTGGCGCTTCAAGCCGTCCATGGCAAAGCGCGACTTGTCGCCGAGCCACTCCTCGTTCACGTCCTCATTAAGGCGAGGCAGCACCCGCAGCACTTCACCTGAGCGGGAGTCGACGCGGATGGCGGAGCCCATGGCATCGTGCACATCCACGCTCTCCGTCTTGGTTAGTTCCCAAGGCCGGGCGTTGAAGGCGTAGGGCTTGGAGGTCAGCGCGCCAACCGGGCACAGATCGATCACATTGCCTGAAAGTTCAGACGCAACCGCCTGTTCCAGCGATGTAATTTCCATGTCACCAGACCGGCCAAGCGCGCCGATGGTTGGCACACCGGCCACCTCATCAACGAAGCGCACGCAGCGGGTGCAGTGGATGCAGCGGGTCATGATCGTTTTGATCAACGGCCCCATATACTTGTCCTGCACCGCGCGTTTCACCTCAGCATAGCGTGAGGTATCAGCACCGTAGTGCAGCGCCTGATCCTGCAAATCACACTCGCCACCTTGATCGCAAATCGGGCAATCCAGCGGGTGGTTGATCAGCAGCATTTCCATGACACCCTTGCGGGCCTTCACGGTCATCGGCGAGTCGGTGAAGACTTCCTGATTGTCCGCTGCCGGCAGCGCGCAGGATGCCTGCGGCTTCGGCGGACCAGGCTTCACCTCGACCAGGCACATGCGGCAGTTGCCGGCAATGGACAGGCGCTGATGATAGCAGAAACGGGGAATTTCTTTGCCAGCCGCTTCGCACGCCTGCAGCACTGTGCTGCCTGGCGGTACTTCGACCTCAATCCCATCGACCGTGAGCTTAGGCATTCGTCAAACCTCTCCTCAGGCCGCTGCGGCTTTGGCGTGATAAGCGGCAATCCGCTCTTCCATCACCGGGCGGAAGTGCCGGATCAGACCTTGGATCGGCCAGGAGCCACCATCGCCATGAGCGCAAATCGTGTGGCCTTCGATTTCCTTGGTGACCTCGAACAGCATGTCGATTTCTTCGACCCGCGCGTTGCCAATCACCATGCGATCCATCACCCGCTCAACCCAGCCAAAGCCTTCGCGGCAAGGCGTGCACTGGCCGCAGCTCTCGTGCTTGTAGAAATGTGCGAGGCGCGCAAACGCCTTAATAATGTCTGTGGACTTGTCCATGACGATCACCGCCGCCGTCCCCAGGCCTGAGCCAACGCCGCGGAGTGAGTCAAAGTCCATCAGGATGTCGTCGCAAACATCTTTGGGCAGCACCGGCGTTGAGGACCCGCCGGGGATCACCGCCAACAAATTGTCCCAACCGCCACGAACACCACCCGCATGCTTGTCGATCAGCTCCCGTAACGGGATGCCCATCTCTTCTTCGACATTGCAGGGGTTGTTCACGTGACCGGAGATGCAAAACAACTTGGTGCCAGTGTTGTTCTCACGGCCCAACCCAGCAAACCACTCCGCACCACGGCGCAAGATCGTCGGCGCAACAGCGATGCTCTCAACATTGTTCACTGTGGAGGGGCAGCCATAGAGGCCCGCGCCTGCCGGAAACGGCGGCTTCAAGCGAGGTTGGCCTTTTTTGCCCTCAAGGCTCTCAATCAACGCGGTTTCTTCACCGCAAAGATAAGCGCCGGCGCCGCGATGCACATAGACATCGAAATCATAGCCGCTGTTCGCCGCGTTCTTGCCCAGCAATCCAGCCTCATAGGCCTCGTCGATAGCCACTTGCAGGTGCTGCGCCTCGCGATAGAACTCGCCACGGATGTAGATATAGGCAGCGACCGCACCGATAGCCGAGCCAGCGATCAGGCACCCCTCGACCAGCTTGTGCGGATCGTGACGCATGATGTCGCGGTCTTTGCAGGTGCCAGGCTCGCCTTCGTCCGCGTTGACGACCAAATAGGACGGACGCCCGCCGGTTTCCTTCGGCATGAACGACCATTTCAGGCCAGTCGGGAAGCCCGCACCGCCACGACCGCGCAGGCCGGACGCCTTCATGCGGTTCACGAGTTCTTCGCGGCCCAGCTGAACTAGTGCCGCCGTGTTATCCCAATCGCCACGCTTGCGCGCGCCGGCCAACTTCCAATCGTGATGGCCATAAAGATTGGTAAAAATTCGATCCTCGTCACGCAGCATGGGCTAGTCGTCTCCGCCAACGGACTGAAGGGTGGTAGCGCCGCCAACTGGCGCCGATGTCTGGCGCTCAACTTGCGGGCCAGGGGTCGGCGTCTCACCGCGCAGTAAGGCATCAAGGATCGCTTCGGTCGCAGGACCGTCCACATCCTCATAATAATCGTCATCGACTTGCAAAATCGGCGCGTTGACGCAAGCGCCCAGGCATTCGACCTCATGCAACGCGAATTGACCGTCCTCAGTCGACTCGCCAAAGCCAATGCCCAGCTTGGACTTGCAGGCTGCCGTCACCGCATCGGAGCCACGCAGCCAACAGGGCGTCGTCGTGCACACATGCACATTAATCCGCCCGCCTGGCGTCGTGCGGTACATGGTGTAGAAGCTGACAACCTCCCACACCCTGATCTCTGCCATACCCAACATATCGGCGATGTGAGCGACAGCGGCGCGCGTTACCCAGCCATGCTGGCGTTGCGACAGGTCCAGCAAGGCCATAACCGCGCTCTGCTGCTTACCCTCAGGGTATTTGGCAATTTCTCGGTCCACCCTCGCCTGATAATCCGGCGTGAAGGCAAAGGTTTTCGGTTGGTCGGCATCGTCGGCGATGCGGAAGTGACTCACCGGTCGATCTCCCCAAACACAATATCCATGGCGCCAAGCACCGCGACGCTATCGGCCAGCATGTGGCCTTTGCAGAGGTAATCCATCGCCTGCAAATGCGCAAAACCTGGCGCGCGGATCTTGCAGCGATATGGCTTATTCGTGCCATCGCTAACCAGATAGACGCCAAACTCACCCTTTGGCGCCTCAACCGCGGCGTAAACTTCGCCAGCGGGCACGTGATAGC
>CALKDI010000245.1 GCA_938084065.1 uncultured Alphaproteobacteria bacterium | reverse complement strand
TGCCCCCTGCCCCCTGCCCCGTTGTGTTTGGTGAGGTCTGAGCATGAACCCGTGTGGACAGTTGGCCTGTCCGGAATCCTTCGTTTCCGGTCAGGGAAAGAAACGCCGATGACGCCGCTCTCGCAACCGCTCCGCAGCGGTGCACGCATCATTGGCTATGCGCGGGTTTCAACGGCGTCTCAGAAGCTCGACATGCAACTCGGTGTCCTTGAACGAGCGGGCTGTAGCGAGATATTCTCCGATCACGGCGCATCCGGCGGTAATACCGACCGCCCTGCCCTGCACGAGGCTATGGGCGCGCTATCGCCTGGCGACACCCTGGTCGTCTACAAGCTCGATCGCCTGGGCCGCTCCGTCTCCCATCTTTCCGATTTGCTCACTCGGTTCCGGGATGACGGCATTCATTTCTGCTCGCTCACCGAGAGTATCGATACCGCCACTCCCGGCGGCAAGCTCGTGTTCCACGTCTTTGCCGCCGTGGCGGAATTCCAGCGGGATTTAATCCGGGAGAACACGATCTCCGGCCTGCAGGCGGCGCGGGAACGCGGCAGCCGTCTTGGGCGGCCTTATGCCCTTGATGATGCGTTTCTGAATGAGGTGCAGCGGTATATGACCGAAACGGGCGCTACTGTGTCTGAGGCCGCACGGCGGTTTGCAGTGCCGCGGACGACCTTGTCGAGGGGGCTGGGGCGGGTTTTGTCCGCAGACGCTCCATAGAGAATGTTCGACATTAGATTGTTATCTGTGGAAAAACCACAAACCCACATTTACACATAACTGCGAATCAGGGAATGTGGGTTTATGATTATCTCGGTTCTCAATCAGAAAGGCGGAGTCGGCAAGACGACCCTCGCCATCAATATCGCGGCTTGCCTCGCCAATCGCGGCGAAAGCGTTTTGTTGATTGATGCCGATAAGCAAGGCTCAGCCTCGACCTGGGCAGGCTTCCGCGAAGATACGAACTTCCGGGTGATATCGCTTGCGCGTGAGAACATGGCGCGCGATGCGATGAAGCTTGCCCTCGACTACACCCACACGGTCATTGATGGACCGCCGCACGCTGAAGCGATTGCGCGCTCGTGTATTGTGGCTTCGGACCTGGTGCTCTTGCCGATCGAGCCGAGCGGACTTTCAACATGGGCATCGGATTTGACTGTGCGTCAGGTGCGTGAGGCGCAGGAAATCAAAGAAACCCTAAAATGTGGGTTTGTGGTTTCCCGCAAAATAGGGAACACCGTGATCGGGCGTGAAATCCGCGCCATGGCCGCTGACCAAGGCATTCCCATTCTGAAATCCGACATTGAGCAGCGTGTTGGCTATGCCGAGAGCCTGACGATGGGCAGGACCATCTTCGAATGGTCTTCAGGCTCGCCCGCCGCGAAAGAGATCGAAAACCTCACCAACGAACTGCTAGAGCTTTATGAACAAGAAAACCTTCCAGACAGCGCCGAGGCCCAAACCGCAGCCAACGGCTGACGAGATTGCAGCTTTCGAGCGATCCGGCAGCGGCCATGACGCCGCCGTTCAAAATGTGGGTTCCCCCAAACCCGCAAATGTGGCAAATGCTGAGCCGACAAAGCGGCTGAGCCTGGATGTGCCGCAAAGCATGCATGTACGTTTCAAGACCGCTTGCAGCGCTACGGGCCGCAAGATGGTCGGCGAGGTGATGACGTTCATCGAGCGGCGCACCGCTGAGCTTGAGGAAGAGGCAGGCATATCCCGCAAATGAACAAAGCCACAAACCCACATTTTAGGGTTTATGGCGCGCCGCGTTTCTCATACCAGCTTTTGCAGAATTTCAGGAAATGCCGATCCGGGTGCTTGGGCTCAATCTCTTGCTCGCCGAGCCACGAGCGCCAAGCGTTTTCCAGATAATGAATATCCCAGCCCGGCGCGAGGTGGCGGGCGTCGTGATAAACATCCGATGACAGATGGCCTTCCCAGGCTGCCGCCTCTGTGATCGTCATGGAACCGCGATTGCGGAATGTGACCGCATCAGCTTCCGCATCGAAGGCGACGCTGTAATCGGGCAGGTGGTCATGTTCGGCGAGGTTGCGGATCATCTGCCGAAAGCGTTTTTCTGGGCTTAGCGCGCCGGTTTTCTTGAGCAGGGTAGGGAGCTTGATCCGCCATTGATCCTGCTGGCCGCAGTGCTTTCTAGCGATCTCGTATATGCGCCGTTCGATCGGTTTGCGTAGCCGGAAATAGTCCCGGTGCAGCGTCAGAACCTCCTGCGCGCGAATCGCATTGAACACCCAGTCGGAAAGTGTGATTTCGCACCAGAGCAAACGGCCATCAAGACCATGTTTGCGACGGATCGAAGAGGAATCGATCAGGCCGAAACCGTCGATCTGTTCCTCATCCCCGGTAATAATATTCGTGCGAATGCGCGTGCCTTCGAGGCGATCCAGGGCCTCGACCAGAGCCATATAATCTCGGCCCGAAGTCCCTCTATTGGTAAAAATTAAAAGTTCGCGGCTATTGATCCGAACACGCTTAGAGTAAGATTCATTGTTATTGCGCTTATGCATGATTTGAGAAATGCAATAAATCAGGATATCTTTATCGTAGATCGTGGCTAAGCCTTTAACGCTTGGCGTTATCTCCAGATAATTGCCGTTATGCTCGTAACGCCGAATGCGGGTCTCAGGCTTTTTCGAAAGCGAATAGAACGGATGCTCCATATGCTGCATCACGTCCTTGAGGATCGCATCAGCCACATCGCAGATGAAAAGATCATGCTGCGGATGCCGATCAGGCAGGAGCTGGGCGTCGCGGTTCGTGGTTTCAGTTACCATAGCGCTATATTCGTGGTATCAGTTACCGAGAGTCAAGGTTCGTGGTATCAGTTACCCACAACACAGATTCGTGGTATCAGTTACCAAAATCGAGATTTCAGTTACCGAGATTCGTGGTATCAGTTACCGAGCAGTTCCAATTTTCCTTATTTCTGAGATACTTACAGACCTTTATCCACTGCTTAACCCATATATAACACTTATATTAACACCAGAAGCCGCCACCGGCAGCTAATACGGCGTCGGCTTCGCCGACAAAAATTCTTCTCTTGCGCCCCTTCGCCTCTCGCGAACCCGCGCCCCCCAACCCTTCCTTTGCTCGGACTCACCAAAGAACAACTGCAAGGGACGTGCCAGGTTCTGCCGCCTGCCTTCGCTTTGATAGATGCCTAAGACTGACAAGAACCTCCGTCAAAAGGCAGGTCCTCGCCATGCTCGCATTCTCCAAATGCTCCGCGTGGCTCCGGTCCCGGCTACGCCGCCTTTGACAGAGAACCCTGTCACCCTTCTAACGGCATCAGCGAAGACGGCTCCGAAGAACAGGCACTACTCCCAGGCCACAGCTCTTTCCCACCAGGGAAACCAGGTTCCAGGCCGATTAGTTACAGAACCGGCTTGGACTTCTTTCTACCCCGATACAACGGGGGTAGGCACAGAAGGTTAGAAAAAACAAAAAAAGGCTACCCAAGTGGAGCGCGCTGAAACATTGACGTTTGACGTATAGGGGCTAGAGCCGCATCCTGATAGCTATGATTCTTCAAACTTACGATTTCCGTGATAATCACAGCCGTGACTTTCTAGCCAAGCCACGAATGTCTGCTACCTTAGTGCGAAAGAGGCACGCCCCATGATGAAACGAGCCATTCATCCCGGCCAAATCCTTAAACAGGAGCTGGCAGAGCTGGACATCACACCCACGGAATTCTCCCGGCAGATCAACGTACCGCCCAATCGCATCAGCCAGATCATCGGCGGCAAGCGATCAATCACCGGCGACACGGCCCTTCGCTTCGGCCATTGGTTCGGCAATGAGCCCGAATTCTGGATGAACCTCCAGGCACAGTTCGACCTGGCCATTGCCGAACAGGAAACCGGCCCGGCGATCCTGCAACTACCGACAAAGGACAGTTTGTCGGAGTCCTACCCCACATCCTAGCCGCGATATCCTGCTCTTCTTTGCCCACGGCATCGGCGTAGATCGCCGTGGTGCTGAGCTGGGTGTGCCCCATCCACTTTTGCAGCATATGTAGCGGAATGCCGTTGACCGTGGCGTTGATCCCGAAGCCGTGGCGCAAGCCCTTTGGGCTGCGGTGTGGCGCATCAGGTATCCCGGCCTCAATCATGATCCCCTTGACAATCTGCCAGACGCGCACACGGCTGAGCGGCCAGATCGGTGTCGCTGCCTGTTTGCGGGATTTCTGAGCTTCCCTGATGCCATGCGCCGTGTTGAGCGTGTCCAAGTAGTCCGGCGGCACCGGGACGCTCCTGTAGACGATCTTCGAGCTGCCCGCAGCATCCTTTCGTTTCTTCAGGCTGCGAATGGCGATCGACCCGCCGGACAGGTCCACCCTGGCCGGGGTGATCTCCAGCAGCTCTGATGGGCGGCAGCCAGTGAAGAGCAACGTCTCGCAAAGTGTGCGGTCGCGGGCAGGCTTGCGCCGCGCCACGGCAAGGAAGGTGGCGCGCTCTTGGGGTCGAGTGTGGCTGAGTGCAGATGAGAGTAGTTTGACATGGCAACACCGTTTTCTGTTTCTCGACAGACGGATACCAAATTCGTCAGAGGTGTTGCACCTCGCTCTGGAAACCACTGGATAATGATCAAGCTTTATTCTATAAATCACTTTTAAATAATTTATATTATATAATTCAAATACATTTTTCAATTTTACTCTTTGATCCAAATATTTTCCGGATTTTTTCCTTCCAAATATAAATTATATACTTTATTTAATCCACTCTCAAAATTCCTAACGTAACGATTTGTATCAAATAATGGTTCATGCCGCTTATTTGTGGAAAGCTTCGACTTAACTGCATTGAGCATATCAGGGCACGTCGCCAATTTTAATATTAAGTGTCCATACTCTTCTTCAGTATATGTAATTAGTTCTGTAAGACCAATAGCAGTTAGCAAACTTGACGCTACACGAGCCGCAAATTGTTTTCCTTGTTTTGTGACGAGGGGCAATCCAGCCCATAATGCATCACTAGCAGTCGTATGAGCATTACAATTGAAAGTATCAATAAATAAATCAGCATGCTCATGACGCGCGAGATGTTCTGAATGCGGGAGTTATTTTGCAAAAACGAGACGAAAAGGATCAATACCACGTATTTTTGCTTCCTTACGCAAATTAATTTCAGCCCATTTGTTTGCTCCGAAAAGCCAAAGTACACTATTTTGAATTTCATTTAGAATGCGCATCCAAATATTGAACTCTTTCAGGCCTATTTTGTAATTATTATTGAAGCAACAAAAGATAAAAGCATCATTAGGCAAGCCAAAATCAGCGCGCGTCGTAGATATTTTTGATATTTCTCTTGCATCATCATTGGGCTGATAAGTGTGAGGAAGATAGATGATTTTTTCAGAATAGAAGTCCCGCTGATCTAATGGAATAACAACAGGATCAGCGATGATATAATCAATGAAGTCCGCGCCCATTGAACCTGGGTAACCTAGATAGTTGATCTGAATGGGCGCCAGTCTATATTGAAAAAAGGCTTATCCCTCTGGCTCCGGTCCCACATCATGTAGTGACAGGCAGGCGCGAATGGCCTAGAACATAAATAGAACAAATGCTATTCCGGAGCCCGGCCATGAGCGCGTTTCCCTTATCCCTGCTTGAATTCCAGCGGCAGTTCCCCGACGAAGCGGCCTGCGCGGCGTACCTCGCGAAGCAACGCTGGCCCGAGGGGTTCGTCTGTCCGGCGTGTGGCGGGACTAGAGGATGGCCGCTGACAACCAAACGATGGACCACCGAATGCGCCGAGTGCGGCCGACAGACCTCGGTCACCGCGGGCACGGTCATGCATCGCAGCAAATTGCCGCTGACGGTGTGGTTCTGGGCGACGTACCTGATGGCGACGCACTCCAACGGCATCTCAGCGGTACAAATCTGGTCGCAATTGGGGCTGGGTTCCTACAAGACCGCGTGGCTGCTGTGCGCCAAGCTGCGCAGCGCGATGGTCGATCCGAACCGGACCTCGCTGTCCGGCCTCGTTGAGATGGATGAAACCACCATCCCCTTCAGAACACACGATGATCCGCCCGCCGGGGGAAAGGGGCGCAGCCACCAGGGCAAAATGTTGATCGTCGGTGCCGTTGAGGTTACCAACGGCGGGCCGGGACGCATCCGTCTGCGCGGCATCTCTGATTTCTCCGCTGAGACCCTGGCGGGTGTCGTGACAGATACCGTCGCTCCCGGCTCCACCATCAAGACCGACGGATGGGCTGGATACGGCGCCTCCGCCGATGTCGCCCACGATCCCCACGTCATCGGCCCAATGGCCGCCCACATCGTGCTTCCCTGGGTCCATCGGGTCTTCTCCAACCTGAAGACCTGGGCGCTCGGCGTCTACCACGGCCTGCGTCGGAAACATATGCAAGCCTACCTCGATGAGTTCGTCTTCCGCTTCAATCGCCGCCGCACCCGGCACGCAGCCTTTCGATCTCTCCTGGGAATCGCTGTCACCAAAGGACCCATAACCTACGATATGTTGATCGCACCGGAAGCAAAGGGATAAGCCTTTTGAAAAATATCTGTGCGTGCGTTCTTCGTATGCCCCTTCAAATCAATAGCGATATCTAAACCATGATATCTCGCCAAATCCACTATCAGCCCGTTGACAAAGTCTGTCCTGGACGAATTGGGTGAGGTCTGATTCTCTGGTCTTGTGGCCTAGAGGAAGGATTTTGCCATGGCGATGGGACAGCAAAAGGAT
>CALKDI010000244.1 GCA_938084065.1 uncultured Alphaproteobacteria bacterium | reverse complement strand
GGATCTGCTCTAGCGCACCATCGCCCGTCCCAAAGCCTCGAACCCGCTAGTCGCTAGCGCTGTCGCCGCCGCCCATACGACCGAACAATTCCGCAATTGTCGGTGTCGTGTTCTTCGGCTTCTCTTCCTCGATCGGCTGAGCTTCGCGCTTCTCGATCGCTTCGCGCTCCTCCGGCGAGAGTTTCGCACGGGCAGCTTCAACCGACGCGTTCAGCTCCAGATAGGTGCAAAGCCCCAGATCCACCGGGTGCCGCGGCTTGATGTTTGACATATTCCAGTGCGAACGGTCGCGCACCGCAGCAATGGTCGTCTTGGTCGTGCCCAACAGCTTACCAACCTGCGCGTCCGTCACTTCCGGATGGTTACGCACCAACCAGGCAATGCCATCCGGCTTATCCTGGCGTTTCGCCATCGCCGTGTAGCGCGGGCCCTTTGTACGCTCCGCCGCACGCGGCACAGAAATGGTCGCCATTTTCAAACGCGCTTCTGGATCGGCCTCGCAGCGCTCCAATTCCTTCCGGGTCAGTTCACCTGCGGCAATTGGATCACGGCCGATAATACCAACCGCGACCTCTCCATCGGCCACAGCCTGCACTTCCAGCGCATGCATGGTACAAAAATCGCCAATCTGCGCAAAGGTCAGGCTGGTATTGTCAATCAGCCAAACGCAGGTGGCCTTGGGCATCAAGGGTTGAGACATGAGACTTCCTCGGAAAATAAGCGCGGTGGTAATTTAGCCGTCAAAGCCAGTTAGCCGTCAAAGCCTGTGGTTAACAGGATCTTGCCGATATGCTGGCTCGATTCCATCAGTTCGTGCGCCTTACCGGCTTCTGCAAGCGGAAAGCGTTTGTACGTGACCGGCCAGCAAGCGCCCGTCTCGAACAAGGGCCAACATTTCGTCTCCAACGCCTGACAGATCGCCCCTTTGGCCTCAACCGAGCGCGACCGCAGTGTAGACCCGGTGACCGTCAGATGCTTGCGATGCACAAGCCCAAAGTCCACCTGCCCCGGACGGGTGCCTTCCATCAGCGCGACAAAGCAAAGCCGTCCCTCGCGAGCCATCACCTCCAGCTCACGCTGGATGTAAGAGCCACCGACCATGTCGAGAATTACATCCACGCCGCGGCCATCGGTGAATTCCATGCCAGCGGCGACGAAATCCTCAGTCTTGTAGTTGATGGCACGGTCCGCACCAAAGCCAATGCAGGCCTCGCACTTCTCGTCAGAGCCAGCAGTCGCCAACACAGGAGAGCCGAACGCCTTTGCCAACTGAATGGCCGTAAAGCCAATACCACTGGTGCCGCCCTGGATCAGGAACACTTCGCCTGGCCGCAGGCCTGATCGCTCGAACACATTGGTCCAGACGGTGCAGAACGTCTCGGGTATGCCACCAGCTTCTACCAGATCAACACCTTCCGGGATCGCCATGCATTGCGGCTCCGGTACGTTGATGTATTCGGCATAGCCACCGCCAGACAGCAGAGCACATACGCGGTCACCCACCTGCCAGCGGCTGGTTCCATCGCCCAGTGCGACAACGACGCCGGAGCACTCCAGCCCTGGAATGTCGGTTGCGCCGGGCGGCATGGGATATTTCCCCTCGCGCTGCAGCGTATCCGCCCGATTAATCCCCGCACCTGCGACCCGTACCAACACCTCGCCATGGGCGGGCTTTGGCACCGGACGCGTGGTCGGCACGAGACATTCCGGCCCACCGGGGGTCGGAATTTCGATAGCGGTCATGGTCGCGGGAATAGCCATCGGCATCCCTGCTCCTTTTGTTGCAGCTTGCGATTTCAGGAGAATTACACGATTTGTAGAACTATGAGCGAAGTTGATCAAGAGACCGCCGACCAATTGGCCCAAATAGCCGCCGAATGGCAGCGCCTGGAAGGGCAGCGACAGGTACTAGAATCCGAATTCGCTGTCTGGCGCGACGAATTGCTGGCCGAGGCAGACCGACTTGGCCTCGGCGAAGCGATTCGCCGGCGCGGGCGACCAGAAACACCCTAGGCCGCCCCGGTGCCATTGCCAGGGGAATTATTCCGCCGCGACCTGAACCACCAACTTGCCCTGGTTCTCGCCTTTAAACAGCATCCCCAGCCCCTCCGGCGCTTTATCGAGCCCGTCGAGGATGTGCAGGCGCTGTTGCAGTGTGCCAGCCTTGAGCTGCTCTGCGATCCAGGTACGGGCTTCGGGATAACGCGCATTGAAGTCGAACACGATGAAACCCTGAATACGCCCGCGCTTGCCAATCAGCAGGCCCAGGTTCTTGACCCCATAAAGCTCTGAAGCCGCGGTTTGGGAGATACGGCCACAAATGGCGATACGGCCGTTCTCGCGCAGGTGATCGATGGCGAGGTCGAGTTGCTCGCCGCCGACATTGTCAAAAAACACGTCACAGCCGTCGGGTAAGGCCTTGGCATAAGCCTCTGCCAATCCACCGGCTTTGTAGTCGATGACAGCGTCGAGCCCGAGGGTCTCTGTCAAATAGCGGCATTTCTCCGCCCCACCGGCGATGCCAACGACACGGCAGCCTTTGATCTTGGCCATCTGCGCCGCCATCTGGCCGACACCGCCTGCCGCAGCCGAAATTAGCACGGTCTCTCCAGCCTTGGCAGCGCCAACATCGAAAAGCCCGAAATAAGCGGTGAGCGCGGTCGTGCCGAGCGGCCCGATCCAATCTTGCGGCGTGCCAACGGAGAGGTCGAGCTTCTGGCTGTCTGCGGCCCGCACCGTCGGATGCGACTGCCAACCGAGGCGCGCATTGACGAAGTCACCAACCTGAAACGCCGGATCCTCCGACACCAACACGCGGCCAATACCACCAGCGCGCATGGGTGTGCCAATCTCAACCGGCAGCACATAGCCAGGATTTGCAGACACCCAGACGCGCATAGCGGGGTCAATGGAGATGTAGACGCTCTCAACCAACAACTCGCCCGGCCCTGGCATGCGCACGGGCTGTACGTCCTCCTGAAAATGCTCGGGCCCGGCAATGCCATCGGGCCGGGATTTGAGAAGGAAACGTTGGTTCGAGTTCTGCATGGGGTCTGCCCTAATCGCTACGGAATGTCTCTATTGTTGATCTGCTAGCCGAGATTTAAACGCCTGCGCCGCCAGCGCAAAGCCACCGTCGGCACCGTCGATGAAGTGCATATGCTGCCCTGCCTCCAGGCTAAACACCAGACACGTCATCAGCGCCGCATCGGCGCGGTGGGTGCCGTAGATGATGCGCCCGGCCTGGTGACCATCGGCGAGGTAGGCCTCAATCGCATCGGCCTGGGCTGGGGTCACGTCGAGAACAAGGCGGAGCAGGCCATCATACTTGCGAAAATCGGTGTTGGTCCGCAACTCGTCGCCATAGGGAGCCGCATCGTATGGCCCCACCTTGCAACGGAAACGCTCTGCGATCCCCTGAAACGCGCTCTGCCAGAGAATCGTCGCGTAACGCCCGATGACGCTGCCTTGACCAGCCGTCGCCTTGGCTTCCGGCCACAACGTGCGAGGTGGCCAGCGAAACCGCATGGTCTCAGGCCGGGCAGGCGCAGCCGTCTGAGCATCGCCGTGCAGGATGGATTGCACCGCGGCCAGGCTCTCGCTTAGTACAGCGGCCTCCGCCATTGAGCCCGGCGCTATCGCACGCAGCATCAGCGTTAGCGACACGCCATTGGCCGCGCTCAGCGGCTCCCATCGGCAGGAAAGGCCTTCCAGATCAGGAGGCCCCGCATCGTCGGGAATATCCATGCGAAACGGGTTGGCGGGGTCTGTGTCTTTAACCAGCCGGTCAGCCATCTCCAGGCCATTGCCGGCAAACAGAGCCAGGGTGTTGCCAGGGCTGAGTTGCAGCTTGCGCACCGCCACCTCCCCACCGCGCGCGCGCAACTCGGACAACGGAATGGCGGCAACGCGCAATTCCAGATCGAACCGGCTTCTGGCCAGTCCCGCCAATGCCACCAGCGCCTCTCTGCCAGGCTCCACCGCATGCGATGGCACCAGCAAGGAAGAACCGTCGCCCCCAAAAACATAGGGAATGACCAGGCCCGGCAGGACATTCAGCACAGCCGTTATCCCGGCTGCACCGATCATGTTCACATCTTTGTAGCGCCCAGCGGCAATAGCCCCTGTTGAGTTCAACACGTCGGAGTGCAGCACAGTCCAATCATCCGGCACCGGCGCGTAAGCGTCCAAATCAGCGACAGCAGCAAAGTCCGTGGCCGCGGGCAGGTCCGCGTAGAAGCTGTCGGTGGACATCGTTGGTGACTCTCGAGATAGTTAGGCGCTTCAATCTATATAGGGCGAATGTGCGCCAGGAGAATGCCATCAATGACGACCGCGACCTGGTACTTTGACTACATCTCCCCCTTCGCCTACCTGCAACTGCACCGGTTCGCGGAATTGCCGGCGGACCTGGAGATCACGATCAAGCCCGTCGTGTTTGGCGCATTACTGCAACACCACGGCCAACTGGGCCCAGCTGAAATCCCATCGAAGCGCCGCTTCGTCTATCGGTTTTTCCGCTGGCAGTGTGAGCAGCGGGGCCTGCCGTTCAACCTGCCCTCACACCCCTTCAATCCATTGCCGATGTTGCGCCTGACCATCGCCGCCGGCGCGACGCCAGATGTGGCTCGTACCATTTTCCAGGGCATTTATGGCGAGGGACGCGCTCCCGCAGACCCGGAAACCGTCGAAGTTCTGGGCGAAAGGCTGGGTGTGACAGCGCCCACAGACGCCATAAGCCAGCCGGCGGTCAAAGAGGCTCTATGGGACAACACCAACGAGGCCATAGCCGCTGGCGCGTTCGGCGTGCCCACCTTCGTGGTTGATGGCGAAGTCTTCTGGGGCGATGACGCCCTGCCCATGCTGCAAGACTACCTCGCCAACCCCGGCCTGTTCGAAACGCCGGAGATGAAGCGCATTTCCGAGATGCCGATGGGCGTGGTGCGCCAGAGAGGGTCCGAGGGCTAGGCTTGGGCAATCGGCCAGCGGGCTTGCAGCAGGCGAAACAGCAAGATCGCCAGAACCGACAGGAGCATCAGGGCACACACCAGCAAAAGCGGAGCGCCGGGATTGCCGACGACGTCGCGCAACCACCCGGCACCCGCCGGCGCGACGGCCATCCCGGCATAGTGCCAGGTCCAGAAAATTCCCAACCCCAAACCGCGATTCTCTGCCGTGGTGGCCTCGCTGGTCAGGGATAGCACAGCGCCGCCCGGTATCCCGGAAGCCAGGCCGAACAGCACGAACATGGCTGCGGGTGCAAATCCGAAATAGAGCAGAAAAATGCTCAACCCCGCGACGATGAATAACGCGGACGTTGACGCTGTCACATACCCGAATTTGTCCATCAGGCGTCCGCCCAGCGGCAATGACAGCAGGCTAACCCACATCATCAGGCTGGTCGCCGATTGCGCCGTGGTCAGCGTCCATCCCTGGGCGACCAGCGCATCTGGCCCGAAGCTTGGCAGCAGGACCCAGCAAGAGTTGAAGGTCGTCCAGGCAATACCCAGGACACTAATTTGGACCGCCTGCCGGGCTGGCAGAAGATAGCGCGATACCACCGGCGCGGCTGTGCTGGCTCCCTTTGGTGGTGCCCTGTAGCCGCCCGCGATCAGCGCGAGGGCTATGAGGGCCGCAATACTGCAAGCGACCATCACGTCCACCCAACCGGAAGACTGTGCAAGATGGTTCTGTGTCAGCAGACCCAAAGCGATACCAATCGGCCAGGCCGACAACAGGATCGCCAATCCGGTCATGATCTCCTTACCGAAAAACCACTCGGTGACCATTTTTGTCAGGATCAGGTTGAAGATCACGCCGCCCACGCCCGACAGCAGGCGACCGGCATAGAGATACTCGGGCACGTCGGCAGTGGCCATAAGTGCAGCGCCGGCAGCCATCACCGCGGCCCCAGTCATTAGCAGCGTCTTGTCGGATACAGCGCGCGTCAGCAACCCGCTCGGGATCGCCAGAAAGATGCCAGGCAGCAGGAAAAGGCCAATCAACGTGCCAATCTCGGCGTAGCTGAAGCCAAAGGCCTCCACCAAATGGCTTGAGACCGATGCTATGGATTGGAATTGAAAGCCCATCGCCAGGCGGGCAATGAACAGGATGCCCAGCATCAACCAGCGCATTTCATGCCCCTCGCACAGTTCTGGCGTCGGACTGTCTGGAAATCGTCAGCCGCATTCCCAAGAATTGCAGAAGATTGAAACCGGGGCGCACATTATGCAATCAAAATCAGAGCCTGCGCCGCCAAAACAAAATCCCGATCCTGTTGGACCGGGATTTGCTCTATCTCTAACGACTGGTAGCGCCTCAGCAGAGGCACTCTCACGAGAGCCCTAGCTCTACGACAGGTCGCTAAACCGCTTCAGGTGGAAGTCCACATCGCCGAAGGTGCGGTCAACCATGGTCAGGCGCTTGAAGTAATGGCCGGCGGCGTATTCGTCGGTCATGCCGATACCACCGTGCAGCTGGATCGCCTGCTGGCCGACATAGCGGCCAGACTTGCCGATCTGCACTTTAGCGGCAGACATGGCTTTCTTGCGCTCGCCCGCGTCAGCTTCTTCGACGCGCATGGCAGCCATCATAGCCATAGACTTGGCTTCTTCGTGCGCAATGAACATGTCGACCATGCGGTGTTGCAGCACCTGGAAGCGGCCGATGGGTTGGCCGAACTGCTCGCGGGTTTTGATGTATTCCAGCGTCATGTCGTTCAGGTGGCTCATAGCGCCGGTCGCCTCTGCCGCGATGGCGGCGATGGCGAGGTCAATGACCTTCTCCAGCACCGGCAGGCCAGCACCCATCGCGCCCAGCAGCGCGTCCTGCCCGACCTCAACATTCTCCAGCGTCACTTCACCTGCACGCAGGCCATCGGCGGTTGGATAACCGCGCACCGAAACGCCAGCCTGGTTCGCATCAACGACGAACAGCGAAATACCATCGGCATCGCGCGGACCACCGCTGGTGCGGGCCGAGACAATGATCTTGTCAGCGGACGGAGCGCCAAACACCACGCCCTTCATGCCATTCAGCTTGAACGAGCCATCGCGAATCGGCGCGGCCGTGGTAGCCACGTCAGCCAGATTGTAACGCGACTGCCGCTCAGCGAAGCCAAGAGCCAGCTTCAGATTTCCCTCAGCAACAGCCGGCAGGATCGCGCTTTTTTGTGCGTCCGATCCGCCATGGACCACGGCACCAGCGCCCAACACGACGGTCGCCATGTACGGCTCCGCCACCAGGCCCTTACCGAACTCTTCCATCATGATCATGGTTTCGACCGGGCCGAGGCCAATGCCACCATGGTCTTCCGGCAGGGCTAGGCCGAGCCAGCCGAGTTCGGCCATCTGCTTCCAGTGATCTTCGGAATAGCCAGCCTCAGTCGCGACAATCGCGCGGCGTTGCTCAAAGCTATAATTGTCCTGGACAAAGCGTGCGACGCTGTCTTGCAGTTGGCGTTGCTCGTCGGAAAGCTCGAAATCCATGGGGCGTCCTCGCTTGGGAATGGCATCGGTTGATATTCTGCACACAAGGCTAAGGTGCCCAAAGCCGCTTGGCAAGCGGTCCCGCGGCTAAATTAACGCTGCGGTACGTCGCGCCAATGTCGCGGCCTCCTGGATCATCTCCTCAATCACTTGCGCGACCGGTTTGACATCACTGTCATCCTTCAGCATTCCGCATATCTGACCGACAACCGCCTGCCGGGTTCCCTCGTAATCCTCGCCCTTTTTGCGACCCTGGCGCACGGCCCGTTCAAACACCTTCAAATCGGCAACAGACAGGCCTTGCAGCCGAGCCTCCTCATAGGCCCGCACTTCAGGCGTGGCGAAGGCACGAGTCGTTTTGCCGGTCAGCGCCTTGGAGACAATGGTCCCTTCCTCGTTCGTGGCCAAAATAGCCTGCTTGTACCAGCCTGAATCCTCCGCTTCCGGCGTGCAGATCAGGCGAGTGCCCAACTGCGCCCCGACCGCGCCCAGCGCTAGAGCAGCCAAGAAACCGCGGCCATCGCCGATGCCGCCGGCCGCCACAACTGGCACGTTCACCGCATCCACCACCTGCGGCACCAGCGGCAAGGTCGCGATATAGCCGACATGACCACCGCCCTCTGTACCACTGGCGACGATGGCGTCAGCGCCCTCTGCCTCGACCCGCAAGGCATGGCGCACGGTCGGGACTACGGGAATCACTTTAATCCCGTGGCCACGCATCTCAGCAACCGCATCCGGCCCCGGATCGCCCAGGCCGGTGGTCACCACCGGAATTTTCTGCTCAATGCAGATGGCAGCCCGCTTCTCCGTAAAGGCCCGCCCGACCGGGGTGATATTGACGCCAAAAGGCTTGTCGGTGAGTGCCCGGGTTTCCGTGATCTGGCGCAGCAAATCAGCTTCGGTCTCGCCAAAGGTCGGCAGCACGCCTAGGCCGCCGGCCTCACTCACCGCTGCCACCAGTCGCGGCTTGCCAGCCCCCTGCATCGCCCCCATCAGGATGGGGTAACGAATCTGAAGCATGTCGCAAAGGACGGTGTGAAACATCGGAGGCTTTCCTCAATAGCGGATTTGCTGTCATTCTCTGGCCCAGACCCAGCCAGCGCAAGAGAAAGCCGCCTTACCTTATGTCTCACGCACCATCTGGCATCCATTTTGAGCGCGACGGCGCCATCGCCATCATCACCATCGACCGCCCAGACGCCCGCAACGCGCTCGACCTCGCTGCAGCAGAACGCTTGCACGAGATAGCCGCGGAACTGGAGCGCGACAACACTCTCAAAGCCGCTGTCCTGACCGGCGCCGGCGGCACATTCTGCGCCGGCGCTGATCTCTCGGAAATGGCGACAAAGGGTGCCGTCTACCGCCCGTGGGCCGGAGCCGACGGCCCACTCTCCACCCGTCCGTCCAAGCCCATGATCGCCGCGGTTGAAGGCTATGCCGTCGCCGGCGGCCTGGGCGTCGCGCTCTGGGCAGACATGCGCGTTGCCAGCGCAACCGCCGTGTTCGGCGTGTTCTGTCGCCGTTTTGGCGTGCCCATGAGCGACGGCACCCCCACCCGCCTGCCCCGCGTCGTCGGCGAGGGCATCGCGCTCGACATGCTGCTAACCGGACGCCCCGTAAAATCAGAGGAAGCGCTGCGCATCGGCCTCGCCAACCGGGTCGTACCAGCCGGCGAAGCATTTGCCGAGGCCGTAAAGCTGGCTCATCAGATCGCCGAATTCCCACCTCTGGCCGTCAAAGCCGACCGCCAGGCCGCCCTCGAAGCCTTCGACCAGGCTGAACCTGTCGCCCTAGTGAACGAGGCGGAGGGCGCTGCCGCCGCCAAAACGCAAGAAGCCCAGACCGGCGCCGCCCGCTTTGCCGCAGGCACAGGCCGCCACGGTACACAGGAGACCTGATCCAATGACTGACGCCTTTGACCTTTCCTATGATGTTGTCGTAGTCGGCTACGGCTTCGCCGGCGGGGCTGCCGCAATTGCCGCCGCCGATGCCGGAGCGCGCGTCCTTTTGACGGAGAAAATGCCGAACCCAGGCGGCATCTCGATCACCGCCGGCGGCGGCATCCGTGCCGCCAGCAACGCCGACGCAGCATTCGCCTACCTGCAAGCCACAAACGATGGTCGCACAGACGAGGCCTGCCTCCGCTCCATCGCCAACGGCATGGCGGAAACGCCGGCCATTATCCGCGAACTCGCCAAGATCAATGGCGCGGAGATGGTGGTGCGGGATTACCCCGGCAACTATCCCTATCCCGGCTATGACGCACTTCAAATGATCGACATCACCAGCGTACCCAATTTTGACCCAGCCACCGGCTATCCGCATGCACGCGGCCTCAAAGGCGGCCCGAACGTGTTCAAAATTGTGGAGGATAACGTCAATGCACGCGATCAGATCGACGTTTGGCTCTCCAGCCCCGCCGAGAAACTAATCCGCGACGGCGAAGGTCGGGTCTGCGGCGTCTCTATCCACCATGAGGGCAAGTTCGTGCGGGTTCAGGCAACCGGCGGAGTTATCCTGGCATCGGGCGGCTTCGAGAACGCACCGGACCTGCAACAACAATTTTGGCAATTGCGCCCAGTCCTCTCCGCCGCCGCACCAGGCAATACTGGTGATGGCCTGCGCATGGCGATGAGCGCTGGCGCGGACCTCTGGCACATGTGGCACTTCCACGGCTCCTACGGCTTCCGCCACCCGGACCCGGCCCTGCCCAACGCCGCCATCCGCATGAAGCGCATGCCGGACTGGCGCCCCTCCGCCGAAGGCGCACCGGGCAGCGAGGAGAAGGCCGTGCCGATGTGCTGGATCGTGGTGGACCGCAAGGGCCAGCGCTACATGAACGAATACCCGCCCTATCTGCAAGACACGGGACATCGCGAGATAGACGCAGTATTACAATAGGTTAGCTTGAGGCCACATTGGCTTAACCCTACATTTAACCCTACAAACCGCTACAGAACCATAGGGTACAACTTTAGTATCATATACTTTAGT
>CALKDI010000243.1 GCA_938084065.1 uncultured Alphaproteobacteria bacterium | reverse complement strand
GTCGCGCCGTGCAACTGGAAGACATTTTTGGCAAGGTCAATAGCGATGATATCAACTTGGTTCATGGCATAAGTGCTCCTGCTTCATGGTGATCACAACACAGACCGTGCAGCCTGTGGGGTGGGGCGTCCACACCATCGGGCAATGGTGACGTAGACGGGATTGTCCATATCGGCTTACGAACCTTTCGCCATTGGCGGGAATATCTGGCTGACCTGCTGCGAGCGGTTCAGCACCGTGGTGATTGTGTCAGGCAGAGTTAAATTTCCCGGTAACGGCAACGACGTTAGTGCAGCCGCTGCATCGCCATGTCCTGTCGCCTTGGCAATCGCCACAGCGGTTTCGGCCTGCCCGCCCAAATGATTCATCCCTCCTGCCATATAGGCCGCAGCCAGAGCCCTCACGGCCAGATTGCCGGCGGCTGGTGAGGGGTTTTCCGGGCGGATTTCGGCCAGCAACTTGCCAAATGCCTTGGCCGTGCTCGCCCAATCACCCGCTGCCCAGCGCAATTCCGCAGCCGCAATCCCGTCTGGCACAACCGCCGTGGCAACGCTTGCTGCGGCTGCGTCTTGGCCGAGCGTAGCCAGCGCTTGCCGCCGGATCGCGGCACTCACTGTATTTCCAGATAGGGGCTCTAGGGTGCGAAGGGCCGATTCCGGGTCGCCGGATAGCAACTCTGCCTCGGCCAGCATGCGCCGCCATTCTGGCTTGGCGTCGGCAATCTGGACGAGCGGCATCAGAACCCGTTTTGCAATCGATGGTAGCCCAGCATTCAGCATTCGCTGCGCCAACTGCACGCCAGCAGCCTGGCTTGCCGGATCGTCACCAACATAGTCGCCATAGTCGGTAAAGAGCTGGAGTGCCGTTGGGTCGTCTACGGTATCAGTGGTTAGCGCCGCGGCCAGCAATGCTTTGGCCTTGGTCGCTATCGGCGAGCGATCAACCGCCGCGGGCAATCGGCGGGAGGTGGCTGCGAGCTCTTCCAACGCAGCCGCATAGTCTTCGGTGGCTCTATGTACGTCGGCAGCCAGCAAGGCCAACGGCAACAAACGGCGGTCGCCCCGGTAGTCGAACAGTGCGCCGCGCGTCACATCTAATGCCCAGGGTGGGATCGGCTTGCCGTTGTCGACAGCATCCTGGATGAGCGCGATCCGCACTTGCCGGCGGATTTCCGGATCGCCGTCCAGGGCCTGGGAAAAATACCAGTTGGAGCGCTCGGTTTGGCCTTGCAACAATGCCTTGCGGCCTCGCAGCATCGCGATCTGAGCGGCAACAACCTGCCCCGGAGCCGGATCGACCAGATCGAGATAGGCGTCGGCCAATTCCGCATTACCTTGGTTCAGAGAGGCCTCTGCCAATTCCAGAGCCAGCAATGTGCGCGGGAACGGCGGGAAGGATGCTAGTGGCCCAATGGCCTCCTTCGCCGCCCACTCCGCCAATTTTCGGTAGCCGCGCATTTTCAGCAATGCGGCCCGCCAGACCGAAATATCGCTGCTGCAGGGGCTAGCCTCAAGCAGGGCCGCACCCGCGTCATCGCCACGCCCGAGCAACACCAGCATGGCATCGCGCAGCTGGGGCATAGGCTCGCCGCTGCTATTCAGAGAGGCCAGCGCTTCTCGGGTCATGCCATGGGCCAGATAGAACATGGCCATCCGGCGCATCGCCTCCGGGGCCGGAAGTTCGGCGACGGCAGCTTGTTGCCGGCCAATCGCCAGCAGGAAGTTTTTGTTTAGCGGGTCGGTTCCGTCCCAATCAACAACCGGCGGCTGCACCGGGCCGGTGCAGGCCCATTTGACTTCCTCCAGATGTAGAGCGTTGACATCAGGGCCGTCGCGCTGGGCAACCACGTCTGCAGGCGGTGGTGGCGCGGGTGACGTCTGGTGCTGATTAGGGACTTGATGCGCCGCCTCAGCAGGTTTGGGGGGAACGTTGACAAGATTGGGCGGCGGCTCGCCCGCCGGTTGTGACATCGCAAGATCAATGTCCCCGGCTTTGTCCAGGAAACCCTGCTGTGCCGCCCATTCCAACGACTGGCGCAACCGGTCAACCTCGTGTGCCTTTAATGCACCGGAATCCAGTGGGCGCGCGGCGATGTTTTGGTTGGAAGCCACAGCCGTGTCGCTGTCGGGCTCATGCATTGGCGTGCCGTCATCAGATCGCCGATTGTTGGGACGTTGGCGCGGCACGTGACCCCTGGTGAGCAGAATGGGCTGCGGAGTCGGGGCCATAGGCTTAGCTTCCATTGCCGGCGGCTTGTTGGCCATCGCAGCCTTTGTCGGCTCTTTGTCAGCCCCTGGCGCCACCGCCACCGCCACGGCATCAGAATGCACAGGTGGCGGTGCATCCGGGACAACCCCCTTTTCACGAACCTGCACGAGCACTCTGTTCGAGGCATCCAACGCTACGTCAGCGTCACAATCGCAAGCGAATTTTAAGGTAAAGGCAGCTGCATCGGCTCGCGTATCCGGCCCGGCGAAAACCACGCGGCTGGCCTGACGTCGCGGATAAACCTCGTTATTGGCAAAGCGCACCGCCGCACCTGGAAAAAGGACCGTGATCTGCCGGCCCGCGCGCTCGACGCGAAAACCGTGGTCTGGCCGGAAGTTGAAGGCGATGCGGGAGGTCGCGCCTTGGTCGCCAGCGGTTACACGAACCAGTTGGGTTTCCGGTTGTTGCGCGGTCTCGGCAAACGCTGCCGACGCGCTACAAACCAACGCCAGCCAGGCTGATAGAACGATATAGCGCAAAATTCTCATGATCAGGCCGCCGCCGGCGCGGCGCCGTTCTTGACCGCGTCCAGCGCCTCCTCAACCTCTAGGAAAGAAGGTTGCATATATCCCGGCACGCCCTTACGCCCGACCTCGATGCAGATATTGGGCTGATGCCGGTTCAGGTAGGCCACGAACACATCACGGATCAGGCCGTAAAAGCGCGCCTCTTCCTCATGGATGGCCTTGATGCGGGAGGCCAGCGGCCCAACCACGCCATAGGACAGGAACACGCCCAGGAAGGTGCCGACCAGCGCGCCGCCGATCATCTTGCCCAGAATTTCCGGTGGCTGGTCGATGGAGCCCATGGTCTTGATCACGCCCATCACCGCAGCAACGATGCCCAAAGCTGGCAAGCCGTCGGCCATAGTCTGCAACGCGCCAGCGGTTGCCAGCACCTCCTCATGGTGCTTTTCCAGGTCGCGTTCCATCACGTCGTCGACCTGGTGTGGGTTGTCGAAGCTCATGCCGACCGCGCGCAGGTAGTCGCAGATCATGTCGATGGCATGATGGTCGTGCAAGATTTTCGGGTATTTGGCGAAGATGTCCGACTCGTGCGGCGTCTCCACATGCGCCTCAATCGCCATGGGATTGGCGCGGGCCAGGCGGACCAGCTCAAACAGTAGGCAGAGCAACGATTTGTAGTCGTCTTTCTTCCACTTCGGTCCCTTCAGCGCTTTGCCGAGGTCACCGCCGGTTTTCTTGAGGATGGGCCCGCCGTTCGCGATCATATAGGCGCCGATGGCGGCGCCGCCGATGATCAGGAATTCAAAGGGCAAGGCTTTCATGATAATGCCGAGCTTGCCGCCGGCGGCCACATAGCCGCCAAACACACACCCAATCACTACCAGCACGCCGATGATCGGCAGCATTGTCGTCCCCGTTTCAATCTGTGAAGA